>JAAXGZ010000064.1 GCA_012271135.1 Caldilineales bacterium
TGCTACGGCATGCCAATGCGGTCGCCGCTCGCATCGCGCGGCGGCAACGGCCAATGAATGCCCCGCTGCCCGGACAGATCCCTGTTGGGAGCGGCCGCGAAATCCGGCTCGGGCATGCCCACGAGTTCCCCGTCCACCACCCAATTGAGATCCGGTCCGTACAGCTCGCCGACAAGGAGCTTCGTCAACCGTTCCAGGTCGGCGGCGTGGGCGGAGAGAGAAGCCAGGTCCCGTTGCTCGGCAGGATCGGCATCCACATCGAACAACTGGCGCCGGTGGCCCCAGGGATAGTAGATCAGCTTCAGCGAACCCTGTCGGATCATGCGGCTCGACTTGGGTCCCTCGCCACATTCTCCGTACAGATGGCTGCGGCATTCGGAACCGAACATGGACCGGCCTTCCACGTGGTCGGGGACCTCCAATCCGGCCATGTCCAGCAGCGTCGGCATGACGTCCTGCCAACCCACCAACCGGTCGGACACCGTGCCGGCGGTTGCGGCGGCCTGTTCGCGCGTGCCCTGAACCAGCATGGGCACATTCGCTGAGGCTTCGTAGTACACGCGCTTGGCCCACAAGCCATGGTCGCCCAGCATGTCACCGTGGTCGGAGGTGAACATGATGATCGTGTTGTCCAGCAAACGTTCTTCGCGCAGAGTGCCGACCACAAGGCGCATCTGGTGGTCGATGTGCGTGCACAGGGCATAAAACGCCCTGCGGATACGTGCAATCTCGCCCGGAGGCATGTGCTGCCACTTGGATCGGATCACCCTCAGGAGGTAGGGCAGGCTGTCTGGATCGCCGCTCCAGTCCCCCGTGCACGCATCGTCCATGTCCAGGTCCCGGTACAGATCCAGATATGCCTGGAGGGGCACCAACGGCGGATGGGGATGCACGTAGGACAGATACCAGAAGGCCGGCCTGGTTGGATCGCGCCGCTTGATCTGCCGGCACATCGTCCGGGTGATCCAGTTCGTGGTGTGGTGGGATTCGGGCAGGTGCCACGGTCTGAAGGTGTACTCGTTGTTACTCATGCCGTGGGCGTAGCCCAGGCCGGCTTGGGCCTGATCCGCCAGCCAGAGGTCGTAGTCGTCGACCGCGCCCAATATGGGACGGCCCTCCTCCACCAGCATCACATCGTCGAAGCCGATTCGATCCCGCTGCGGGTACACATGGAGCTTGCCCACGGCCTGGGCCTGGTAGCCGTTGTCGCGGAAGGTTTGGGCCAAGGTCGGGAAGGCCGGCATTGGTTCCAACACCTTGAACTCGCGGTCGCCGTGGGCGCGGGTGGACATGCCCGTCATCAGCGTGCGGCGCGCCGGTATGCAAACCGGACATTCACTGTAGGCATTGGTGAACCGGACCCCATTGCGCGCCAGGGTATCCAATGTCGGAGTCCTGGCCACCGGGTGTCCGGCCTCGCCCATCAACCGGGCAGGCCAGTGGTCGGTGCAAATCAACAGGACATTGGGTTGGCTGGACACGACGGACACCTGTTGGCAAAGGGGCAGGGGATGTGGCAGGTCCCGTCCGAGTGCCGTTCTTGGGCAACAGGGGCGACCAAACCGCACACACCCATATAATACGTGACCAATTTCGATCCCGTTTGCCGTTGCCGATCCGTTGCGATGGACCGGCCAATTGGCTGTTTGCGGCTGTAGCCGATGGAGCCCGATCAGGATGAGCATCGTTCCGGAAGTACGCGTGGGCCTCAATGCACTGGTTGGGGAAGGCCCGATCTGGGACTCGGATAAGAGGGTGCTGTGGTGGATTGACGTCCTGTCCAGCGAGTTGTACGCGTTTGATCCAGCGAACGGCAGCAACCGAACCTGGGATACGGGTCGCCATGTTGGCACCGTGGTGCCATGGACCGAAACCCATGTACTCCTGGCCCTTCAGGACGGCATTGGTTCACTCGAACTCGAGACCGGCCAGGTAACCATCCACAACGACCCGGAGTTCCTCCTGTTGGGCAATCGGTTCAACGACGGCAAGTGTGATCCTGCGGGCAGGCTGTGGGCTGGGACGATGGCCTATGACAACCCCACCGACCAGGGAAGCCTTTACCGTGTCGACACGGATTTCAATGTCACCAAGATTCTGGGCGGCATCGGCATATCCAACGGCATCGTCTGGAGTGCCGATCAGGCCACGATGTATTACATCGACTCCATGTCCTACAAGGTTCGGACCTGGAACTTCGATCCGAACTCCGGCGACATCTCCGGCGAACAGACCCTCATGGAGGTCGAGCCGGACTTCGGATTGCCGGACGGCATGACCATCGACGAGGAGGGACATCTTTGGGTGGCCTTCTACGGAGGCGGCAAGGTCTGTCGGGTTCATGCCGAATCGGGAGCGGTCCTTGACACCATCGATCTGCCCGCGCGCAACATCACGGCCTGTGCCTTCGGTGACGACGACCTGGGCACGCTGTACATCACGAGCGCAGCCCAGCAGATGTCCGACGACGAATTGGCGGCCGCCCCCATGAGCGGAAACCTGTTTTCCTGCAGGCCGGGCATCAAGGGCGTGCCCGCCGTTCGGTTTGGCGGCTGAACCGGATGTCGCGCGCTGCGCCGGGCGGATCGTCCTGACGTCCAGCCACCATTGTTGCAGCCCCGGAGGCCGACCTTGTACCGGTGCAAGGCCACCTGCCGCGCGTATGCCAACATTGCCTTCGTCAAGTATTGGGGCGTGGTTGATACAAGCCTGAACCTGCCGGCCAACGGGTCCCTCAGCATGACGCTGAGCCATGCGCATGCCACCACCACCGTGGCGTGGATGGATGGAACTTCCGCCCGGGAGGCCGACATCGTGGTCATTGACGGCAAGGAGGAGTCGGGATCCGTCTATCGGCGCACCGTCAGCCACCTGGATCGGATACGCACTGCCATCGGGGTCAATTGGTCTGCACGCGTGGAAAGCCGCAACAGCTTCCCTGCCAGCGCGGGGATTGCCTCCTCGGCCAGCGGGTTTTGCGCCTTGACCGTTGCGGCCTGCCAGGCGCTGGCGGTTGGCGGCCTGCGCGATGTTCCAGACCGACTGCACCAGGCGCGGTTGGCACGCCGGGCCAGTGGCTCCGCCTGCCGCAGTTTCCAGGGAGGTTTTGTGGAGTGGGACGCGGGCGGCGGTGACTCCACGAGCGTTGCACAACAGGTGGCCGGCCCAGACCATTGGCCGCTGCACGATGTTGTGGCCGTGCTTGATGCCGGTCCCAAGTCGGTGAGCAGCCATGATGGCCACCGACTGGCTGCGACCAGTCCCCTTCAGGAGGAACGCGTGCGCCAAGTACAGTCACATCTGAACGCGGCCCGGTCGGCAATCCGCGCACGCGACCTCAAGATCCTGGGCGAAATCAGCGAACGCGATGCCATGCTCATGCACGCGGTCATGATTTCGTCGGAACCTCCCCTGCTGTTCTTGAGCGCAGGTTCCGTTGCATTGATGCGGCAAATTCGGGACTGGCGGCTAAAGGAGGGGCTGGAGGTCTACTTCACCGTTGACGCGGGCCCGAACCTCCACGTGCTCTGCAACGAGGCCGACGTCGGGGAAGTGTCGCATCGCCTTGCCCGTGGTCCCTCGGTCCAGGACATACTCGTCAACGGACCGGGACCTGCACCCGAACTCCGAAATTCGCACTTGTTCTGACCCCCGCGCGCCGGGGGCGCGATTCACCGCGGCGCGTCACCCATCCGCTCCCGGACATCCTGCAATTGGGCATCGGCCTCCCGATCGGACTGCCCGGATATAATCGGCAGGCATGGACATTCTCTACATCCATCCGGCCAAACAGGAAGTGGAAGCCGAGTACGGAAAGTACCGGGCCAGCCCCTTCTATCCGATCATTCCGGTCGGCGTGATCGGAATGGCCAATCTGTTGCGCAGCCGAGGATGGTCCCTGCAGGGTCTAAACCTGCCGCTGGAACGCATGCTGGACACCGGTTTCCGGCTGGAACGCTGGCTGCAAGAAGTCGATCCGCCCTCCCTGGTCATGATTGACCTGCACTGGTACGAACACTGCTTCGGGGCCGTCGACGTTGCCCGACACGTGCGCCGGTTGCTTCCGGACGCCAAGATTGTGGCCGGCGGTTTGACTGCAACATACTTTGCCGAGGAAATCCTTGCCACCCATTCGGAATTCGATTTCATCATTCGCGGCGATGCCGAAGTGCCCCTCGCCGCCCTGGTCGATCAGGTTTGCGGCGATGCCATGTTGGACCCGGCGAGGGTGCCGAACCTGACTTGGCGGGAAGGCGGCCGCGTTCGCAACAGTACGGAGTTCTACACAGCTGATGCGCCGATGTTGGACTCGATTGACTTTGTCGGCCTTGACTGGCTTGTCCACGGCGAAAGCTACGGTGCCCTGCAATATACAGGCGGTGGCCGCATTGACGCCCACAGGACGGAGCGGAAGGGCCACTGGCTGACCATAGGGCGCGGTTGTGCCTTCAACTGCATCTACTGCGGCGGCTCCAAGGATGCCCACACCGAACTGGCCGCGCGGTCCGGCTACGTTATGCGGGATCCGGTCAACGTCGTGAACGACGTGGAGCAACTCGCTGCTTCAGGCTACAAGCAGGTTTCCCTTTCACTGGACCCGGCCACCTTTCCGGCCCGATGGTGGCGAACGTTCTTCGGCGAGTTGCAGACACGGGGCATTCGCATTGGAATTTACAACGAGTTTTTCCAGCTTCCGTCGCAGGAATTCATTCGGTTGCTGGGGGAGACGGCGGACCTGGAGCATACTGAGGTAGCCATCTCCCCGCTGTCGGGCAACGAGGAAGTACGCAACCTGAACGGCAAGCACTACTCCAACGAACGGTTCCTGCGGATGCTGGGCAACCTGGAGCAGTACCAAATACCAATCTTTGTATATTTCAGCCTCAACCTGCCCGGCGAAACCGTGCTGACATTCCGGGAGACAATCCGACTGGCCAAGGCGGTGGGCAAGGCCTATCCGGCCCGGCTGCTGCGCATGCTCAACCCCTGCCACACCATAGATCCGATGTCGCCCATGAGTCGGCTCCCAGGCAACTTCAAGATCCATGTCGAATTCAACTCCTTCAAGGACTACTACGAGTACTGCCGCTCCACCGGATGGGAACCCAGAAAGGTCGTCCGGGGTGAACGACGTGGTTTCTCAATGGACGGACGGCCTGCGGAGACGGTGGAACAGATGGCCCGCATCTGGGACGGTTTCGCCCGAACCCAGCGGTTCCAATGCTTTCCGGTTGCAAGGGTCTGGTGAGAGCGACGCCGGAAACCAACTGGCTGCCCTGTCCAAATCGCTGCCGCATTGCCGGAGCCGGGCCGGGCATGTCCGGCCGCCTGTGTATTGACAGCTTCGGGCCGACCCGCGATTGCTACGGCTATGAATGCCTGGTGTTCCTGACCGGTTCGATGCGAAACCGAATGATGACTACGGCACCGCCATGGTGGCCGGTTGGCTCCCGCCCCTCTGCGGCCGTCGTGCCCAACCCGACTTCGTTTAACCCAATGGGTGCGCACTGTCTATAATCAGGAGTCCCTCCGGGAACAGTGACGCGCCCGCCCGGCCTGTTGCTGCGACCCTGGTCGTTTCACAGAAGGCATGCCTCAAGGCGAAGCCATGGTTGCGCCGCGCAACACATCCTCCATTACACAGGTTGACGACTTCAGCCGAGTGGCCCGCGACGGGTCGGACGGCCCCCTGCGGGATGAGCAGGGACTGATCGTCTCTGAGCCGCAACGGGAACGGGCTGTTGTGGTCGGTGTCGAACTCCGGTCGGAACCCGGAGCGCTGTCACTGGAGGATTCACTGACCGAACTGGAGTTGCTGTCCGACACGGCCGGCATCGACGTGGTCGCGCGTCTGAGCCAGCGCATGCAAACTCCGAACCCTGCCTCCCTGGTTGGCGAAGGCAAGGTCGCCGAACTGGCCGAGATGGTCGGGGAGACCGGCGTCGGCGTGGTCATTTTCGACGCGGAGCTGTCGCCGCGACAGCAGCGCGTCCTGGAAGCGGCGGTGTCCGAAAACGTCAAGGTGATTGACCGGACCGCGCTCATTCTGGACATCTTCGCCAAGCACGCGCGCACGCGCGAGGGCATCGTTCAGGTTGAACTGGCCCAATACCAATACAGACTCCCGCGCCTGACCAGGGCTTGGACCCACCTTGCCCGGCAGGCCGGCGGGGGTGCCGGAGGACCGGGCGGAGGAGTCGGTCTGCGGGGGCCGGGCGAAACCCAGCTGGAACTGGACCGGCGACAGATTACGTCCAGGATTGCCAAACTGAACGCCGAACTGGAGACCATCAAGGCCCATCGGCTGCGCACCAGTGCGCGCCGTACCCAGGATGCAACCCCGCGGCTGGGCTTGGTCGGCTACACCAATGCGGGCAAGAGCACGTTGCTAAACCGGTTGACTGATGCTTCGGTATATGCAGACGATCTGTTGTTTGCCACGTTGGATCCGATTACGCGCAAGTTGAAGCTGCCCAAAGGTCAGGAAGCCTTCGTAACCGACACGGTGGGTTTCATCCAGAAACTGCCCACCTCTTTGGTCGCGGCCTTTCGGGCCACCCTGGAAAGCGTCAACGAAGCCGACCTGCTGTTGCACGTGGTGGATGCTACGCACCCCAATCTGGAGGAACACATCAACGTCGTCGAGGAACTGTTGGATTCGCTGGGTGCGGGGCGTACACCGATGATTCTGGTACCCAACAAAACCGACCTGCTGGCAACAGGCCAGGACCCGCTGACCCGGCTGCCAACCGGATGCCGGGAGACCTACCGGGCTGTCGCACCGGTCAGCGCGGTGCACGGAACCGGAGTGGCCTCCTTGCTTGACACGCTGGTCGAAGTCCTCGCCTCGCAAATGGAGTCGGTCACACTACACATACCCTACGCCCGAGGCGATGTGGTTTCGCTGATTCATCGCTACGGACAGGTTGAATCGGAGACCTACGACACCGACGGGACGCATCTGGTGGGGCGCGTGCCTCATCACCTAAGCGGGAAGCTGTCCTCCTTTGTAGTCAACTGAGCCGTACAACCGCCGATCCCGCACCCAAAACTGATCGGGAGCTGATTTGATGTCGCAATCCGTAATTCTGACCGACAGCCACAACCGCACACAGGTGGAGATGCCCGTCATCGACGGTGCCATCCCGGCCAAGTCCCTCCAGAAACTACGGGTGACGCAAGACGGGGCGGGATTGGTGTCCTACGACCCGGGCTACCAGAACACGGCTCCGGCGATCAGCAGCATCACGATGATCGACGGCATGGCGGGGAAACTGTTGTATCGCGGCTATCCGATCGAAGTCCTGGCGGTTGCATCCAACTACCTGGAAGTGGCGTTTCTCCTCAACAACGGGGAATTGCCTTCCACCGCCGCCGCGGCTCGGTGGCGGGAGGAAATCCAGACACACGCGACGGTGGACCCGTTCATCGTCGACCTAATTCGCTCATTTCCACGCGATGCGCATCCGATGGGTATCCTGATCAGCGCCCTGGGCGCCATGGGCACGCTGTATCCCGAGGCCAAGGAGGTTCTGGACAGCGACATCCGGCGGCGGCAGGTGTATCGGTTGCTTGGGCAGCTGCCCGTGGTGGCCGCACATATCTATTGCCATGGCCAGGGCCTCGAGGCCGAGGAACCCAAGGCGGACGACGGCTATATCGGCAATTTTCTGCGGATGGTTCGAAACTTCGGCCTTGAAACCGCCGAAGAAGTCCCGGCCATCCGGGCCGCCATGAACTGTCTGTTCATCCTACACGCCGACCATGAGCAGAACTGTTCGACCACCGCCATGCGTTCCATCGGCTCGTCCCATGCCGATCCCTACAGCAGCATGGCAGGGGCGGTGGCCGCCCTGTACGGCCCGTTGCACGGAGGCGCCAACGAGGCGGTATTGCGCATGCTCGAGGAAATCGAGTCCGCAGACCATGTGGAGGTCTTCCTGCAGCGCGTGATTAACCGGGAGGCCCTGCTGATGGGGTTTGGCCACCGGGTGTACAAAAACATGGACCCGCGGGCGACGTTGATCAAGAAACTGGCCTACAGCGTCTTCGAAGTCACAGGTGCCAATCCTAAGATCGACTTGGCCATGGCCCTGGAGCAGGCGGCGTTGGGCATGGAGTACTTCCAGGCCCGGCGCCTCTATCCAAACGTCGACTTCTACAGCGGCATCATCTACCAGGCTCTGGGCATTCCGGCGGACTATTACACCGTCCTGTTCAGCATCGCGCGCGCCGCGGGATGGCTGGCTCACTGGCAGGAGCAACTTGAGGATCCGGCACAGAAAATCGCGCGTCCGAAGCAGATCTACCGCGGGCCGGCCGAGCGGGCATTCGTTCCCTTGGAACAACGCTGACGGCCAGGACCCCGCACCCGCCCTTCCATCTTCCGCCAGGAGACAACAGCATGAGCAAGGCCAAGGTATTCGTGACGCGCATCATCCCTGAACCGGGCATGCAGACGGTCCGGGACGCCGTGGACGCGACGGTTTGGCCGGAGGATTTGCCGCCACCCAGGGAGACCGTCTTGGACGGAGTGAGGGGGTGCGACGGCATTCTTTCCCTGCTGACCACGCCAATTGACCAAGAGGTCATGGATGCCGCGGGTTCGCAGTTGAAAGTGGTAAGCAACTACGCGGTCGGCTTCGACAACGTGGACACCGACACCGCGACAGCCCGCAATATTCCCGTGGGGCACACGCCGGATGTTCTAACGGACACCACCGCGGATTTCGCCTTCACTTTGCTGATGGCCGCGGCCAGGCGGGTCACGGAAGGATCCCGCTATGTGCTGGAAGGCAAGTGGCAAACCTGGGGACCCTCGCTGCTCCTGGGCCAGGACATCACGGGCGCAACTCTGGGCATTGTCGGGTTTGGACGGATTGGCAAGGGCATGGCCCACCGCGCCTCGGGTTTCGACATGGACATCCTCTTTGCCGACGACTGGGTGGCGGCGGATGATCCGGTGGCGGTTGCAATGGGTGCCCGCAAGGTGGACCTGGATACACTCCTTACCGAGTCGGACTTTGTGTCCGTTCACACCCCGCTCACGCCGGAAACCACGCATCTGTTCGATGCCGCGGCCTTCGCCAGGATGAAGTCCACGGCCATCCTGATCAACACCGCCCGCGGTCCGCTCGTGAATCCCGACGATCTGCATGCGGCCCTGAAATCGGGAGACATCCTTTACGCGGCCCTGGATGTCACGGAACCCGAACCGCTTCCGCTCGACAGTCCGCTGTTGGAACTCGACAACATCATTGTTGTGCCGCACATTGCCAGCGCGAGCGTGACCACTCGAGCGCGCATGTCCGAGATTGCGGCCGCCAACCTTCTTGCCGGTTTGGAAGGCAGACGCCTCCCGCATTGCGCCAACCCCGAAGTGTACGGTTAGCCACCCGGTTGCGGCTCATCCCCTGCACAACCCGGATTGACCACAGGCAACCCGGCAATCCTGCAGGGCACGTTTGCTGACGGGACGGAACTCGGGACAAGGACAGCCGCACGTCCCGGCCCCGTGGGCAGGCCGGCTTCATCGGTCATGGACCACGGGCCGACAAGTGCCGGACAACCGGCCTCGTCGCCACTGGGGTTCCGGACTTCCGTTCCACTGACCGAACCGAGCCAACGGGAACGTTGATCTCCGGGAGCCGGTCGTTGGGCCCGGCGAACGGCCCGGGTGTCTCCCGAGGTCGGAACCACGCTGTTAACTGTCGGCGGCGCTCGCTCGCGGCTAGAAGGGTATTGCAGGTTGCACAGAAGCATCGGCTCCGTCCGGTTCCGGGAATTCGTGCGCTAGCCACTCCACAACCTGGTTGTCAATCCAGGCAGCCCAGTCCAAGTCCGGTAGACCGGTCTGCCGTGTACCCATGAGTTCTCCCGGTCCCCGCTGCTTCAGGTCGTGTTCGGCGATTTCGAAACCGTTGTCCAGCGACATCAGGAGTTCCAGCCGTTCCCGGGACTCCTGATCGTCCGTGCCACAGATCAGAACACACGTCCCGGAATGGTTTCCCCGCCCCACCCGGCTGCGCAACTGATGTAGCTGGGCAAGCCCGTAGCGTTCGGCGTTTTCGATGAGCATCAACGTTGCGTTGGGTACATCGATGCCCACTTCGATGACCGAAGTGGCCACCAGTACATCAATGCTCCCCTGGCGGAATCCTTCCATTGCTGCGTCCGCCTCGGGCTGGTCCATGCGTCCATGGAGCTTGGCCAACCGCAGATCGGGAAACACGTCTCGGGCCAACCACTCGAACTCCGTTTCCACCGCACCCACCGACGCCTCGTGCCGGTCCGCGTCGATTCGGGGATAGACAATGCAGGCCTGTCGGCCTTCCGCAACTTGCCGCCTCAGGTGACGGTACACCTGCCGGCGATCCTCCGGTCTGCGGAGCAGGGTCCGGATGGGAAGCCGGCCGGCCGGCCGGCTTCGAATTTCGGAGACATCGGAGAAGCCGGTCAGTATCCTGTTGAGCGAGCGCGGAATCGGAGTGGCCGACATCGATATCAGGTGTGGTGTGAGACTCCCCGCCGCGCCATGCAGCTCATCGGAGACGCTTTCTCGCTGGTTCACGCCGAATCGGTGTTCCTCGTCGACCACCAGCAGTCCAAGACGGTGGAACCGCACCTGCGACTGCACCAAGGCCGTAGTGCCAACCACGATGCGGCTTTGGCCGTTGGCCAGCCGCGTACGGACTTCGGACTGCTCCGCCTGCGTCTGAGTTCCCGCCAGCAGATCCACTTGAATCGGGTCCAATGCCCGATCACCTTTCATGCCTCTGACCAGCGCGTCAAGCGTGTCCCGATGTTGGCGCGCCAGCAACTGCGTGGGCGCAATCATCACGGCCTGAAGCCCCAGGTCCGCTGTCAGAATCATGGCCGCTGCGACGACCGCGGTCTTACCGCTGCCGGCTTCGCCGCGCAGAGTGCGCCGAGCCGGAGAATCGTCGTCCAAATCATCCAAGATCTCAACCACCGCTCGTTGCTGCTCTTCCGTGAGCTGAAACGGCAGCGACGCGGCGTACTCGGCAATGAACGTCGGTGGGGCCGCCATGCGCGGGGCCTGCCGCTCGAGCCATGCCCTGCGGCTGGCCCGGATGCGGTCGTGCATCTCATACAGCTCCTGGAACGCCATCCGCCGGCGCGCCCTGAGCCACTCCTCCTCATCCGCAGGTTGGTGGAGCATCTTGAGCGTCATCCACAGGGAAGGAAGGTCGTAGCGCTGTCGCAGGTCCCCCGACAGGGGATCGTTGAGCTGCTGGTGCAACCGCGCATCCAGGAGGCCCCCAACCAGCTTGCGTACAAAACTGTTGGTCAGGCCCGCCGACAGTCGATAAATGGGAAAGCAGGTGTGGCGGGGCATGTGCCCGCGGGCGGCAAGGTCAAGATTCTGTCGAACGGTTCGGCCGTCAATCGGTTGCATCTGGGGATTGTTGATAAAGCACCGCGCTCCCCGCTGCTCAACTTGGCCGTATATGTGGTAGAGAGCCCCTTCATCAACTGCATTGAAGACCCACTGATTCCACCAAATCAACTCGACTTCCCCGGAACCGTCCGCAATCCGCGCCCGAATGCCCGTCTTGCCCACATGCTTGCCGTAACGGAAACGAGCCTTGCTGCCGGTCACAACGCGTCCCATCACGGACACCGCGCGTCCGGGTGCCAGTTCACTCAGTTGCAGGTTGTCGAACATCTGATACCGCCTTGGGAAATAAAACAAAAGATCCCCCAAGGTGTGGACATCCAGTTGTGCCAGCCTTTCGGCCATCGCCGGTCCTACGCCTCGGGCAGCCGTGACCGGATCATCCAGACCGGCATTGGCTGCCACCAGGTTCCGCCCGGCATGTCGATCGTTCATGGCCGCGTGCAGTTCATCCTCCTCTTCCTCCGCGTCCAAGTCCGCCCCGCTTCCGGCCGAGCCCTCGCACCAGCTGCGCAGTTGCCGAAGCAGGGACGGCCGCAAATGCTCGCAGTCGTCATACAGTCCCAACAACTCCGCGACGGTCTCGATGGCATCCGTGGCCAAACCGGTGGTCTGGGCCGCGTGGGCCCAGCTGATCCCCAACCTGCGCATGCCCCAAGGCGTACTTCGATTGGCAAATCCCTGTGCTTCTTCCAAATCGAGGACCAGCCGCAGGCGCGTCCAGGGCGCCGTGTCTGCCTGACTTGGCGCGTCTGCAATCACAGGCATCCCTCCACCACCAGGACACCGACCACATTGGGACCCAGTTGGGCCGCCAATCCGGGCGGATACGGCAGGTCCACCACACTAACATCCGGGATTTCCCGGGGCAGGCGTTCCCGCAGGCTGGTCACGACATCGGCGTAGGCATGGTGCAAGATGCCAATCTTCTCGATCTGTGTGTACTCCAAGACATGGGCGCACAGTGTGTCTGTCAACTGCTCACGGCTGCAAACTTTCTCGATGGGGATCAGTCTGCCTTCCTCCATCGTCAACAGGGGCTTGATCCCCAACAGCGATCCCAAGCGGCTCAAAGAGGCCGTGAGGCCGGTGCTTCTCTCGAGATAATGGAGGCTCTCGGCGAAGAAGGAGGCGAACAGCCTGGGAGCCGTGCCGGCCACCTCCCGGGTAATTCGATTCATGCCTGAGCCCGTGGCGGCAGCGGCTGCCGCCGTCTCAACGAGGAATCCCAGTCCCAAGGAAACACTGCGCGAGTCGATGACGCGTACGGATACGCCTGCCAAGTCCCTGCTCACGCTTGCCACCGCCTGATGAATGGGACTCACCATGCAACTACTGTGAATCGCGACGATGCTCCGACTCTCCCGAGCCGCCAACTCAAGGGTCGCCCGCACCGCATCGGGTTTGGGCGGCACTACTTCCGGCATGGCGGCGGACGTGCACCGTCCCGAACGGACCAGCCGGTCGAACATCGCGTCCGCCGTGAGCTCCGTATCCTCCACTTCCTGCCCAAGCAGGCGGATCCGATGGGGAATCGTGAACACTGGCAGGCCCGTCCGGAGAAAGGCGTTGCTGTCTGTGACGATCGCAGGGCCTGGCATGAAGATGTTCGCCGCCGGTCAAGGACGCCTGCTACTCGATCGCGAACAAGTACATGTGGTTCCGTTGGCGGGTGTCTACCCACTCCAGGTCAAGTGAAGTGGCAGCGGCAACCAGCGCCTCCACGGCCGCATCCTGATCAGGATCGGCGTCGGCTCCCCGGTACGCGGTCAGGAACTCCGCCTGTCCTTGCTGAATCGCTGCAAACCGGGGCTGAAGATACTCCCTCAGCAGAAAGTCCACTGCGTCCTCAACCCGGGACCACCCGCCCAACACGGTTTCGCCACCGGCGAGCGCAACGAATTGTCCCTCCAACACCGGTCCGCGCTCCGAACCGGAATTGCGCACGGACTTGGCAACAGAGCCGTACACGGATGCATCGGCTGCTTCCTGCATTCCGCCCACAACCGCATCCCGGGGGCCCCCGCTTGGTTCGAACCTATACATCGCGGCCACGCCGGACAACACAAAGGGAGTATCTATCACGGTCGCCGAGGTGGGTGGCAAACCAGCCACGGCAGCCTGTGCCGCCGGCAGGGCATTGCTGTGGTTGGGCAGCACGAGAACGTGGCTGCCTCCGGCTGTCCGGATTGCATCCTGAAACTGGCCCACCGAGGGGTTGTAGGTATCGTTGCACTGAATCAAGCAATTGGCTCCCAGCGATTCGAACAATTCCGCGAACCCCGGACCAGCCGCAACCGCGACCAGGGCCAGTTCATCGGATCGGGCCGGCTGAAGCACCTGCACTGTCCCTTGGTCCTGTCTGGATACCCGGTCCTTCGCCATGGCCGCGGCTTGGGCATCCAGATTCTCGACCACGACATCCGTAATGAAAGCGCTGGCACACCCCCACGACAACACTGCGCCCGGATCGCGCGCATGCACGTGCACCTTGACCAGTTCCTCATTGCCTTCGACCAATCCGTACTCGCCCATGGCTTGCAGTTCGGCGCGCATTTGATCCACTGGATTAACCGGATGGTGTGCCAAGAACTGGATATCGAAGCCGTGTTCGACAGCTGGAACTTCGCCCTTGGCATAACCGACAGGCACCGGAGCAACCGCTTCAGCCGGCGGATCGAATTCGGGAATCTGCACGTCCCTGAAACCCTTGAGCAGACCTTCCAGGTAGAGTGCCAAACCCCATCCACCTGCGTCCACGACGCCTGCCTCCTTCAGGACAGGCAGGAGTTCCGGGGTACGTTGAACCGAATCCCTGGCTTCCTCACACGCCGCGGACAACATGGCATCGAAGCCGACCGACACAGGCAGGCAGGCCACGTGCTCCGCAACATCCCGAGCCACGGTTAGCACCGTACCTTCCCGCGGTTCAGCCACGGCGGACTGCGACTTTCCGGCTCCCGCCGCGAACGCCTTCGGCAACACGGAGGCATCCAGACGGCCGGCCGATGTCACCTCCGCGGCAAAGCCAGCCATGAACTGGCTGAGGATGACACCGGAATTGCCCCTCGATCCGGCCAGGGCAGCTTGCGCGGCCCGGGCCCATATGGCCCGGACGTCATCCGGACTCGAACCGCCGACAGCCTCTACGACCGCCTGCAACGTCAGCGTCAGATTGGTGCCGGTATCTCCGTCGGGAACCGGAAACACGTTTTCGCGGTTCAACTGCTCTCGGTGCCGCGCAACCCAAGCGGTGGCCGCATCAAGCATGCGGACGGCCACGTCGCGGGATACGGGTCCTGTCTGGGATTGCACGGGGTTATCGCTGAATTCGCGCCGAACAGGCAAGGCCCGCCAAGCCGGACGGCGGGGACACCGTGCCCTCGGTGCGAATTATAGACATTCGGGCCCGGTTGCCCCCGGTGTGCGGTTGTCCCTGTGCGGCATCGGGTTCGAAAATCGCGGATTGGGTCCACAGATCCCGGCCGGCACTCTCGCGACCGGTCGGCCGCGAGCCGACCTCCGCAACCAACGGAGCCGGATCAGCCCAGTAGCCTCGACAACGTACTGCAAACCCCTGCCACTGCCGTCGTTGGGTCAAACCTCCACCCAATCGGGCGAGTTGGAGTAGACTGTCTGCCTGCCTCCCAGGCGTCCACACGGCGCCCACACGGAAGGAAACACGATCGGGACTGTCGAGAGGATGCAACAATGCCAAAGTGCGACTACTGTGCCAAAGGCCCCCTGTACGGCAACAACAGACCCTGGTCGAACAAGGCAACCCGAAGGCAGTGGCACCCCAACATTCAAAAGATCAAGGTGATCGAGGACGGCCGCAAGGTGACCAAGCGACTGTGCACCTCCTGCATCAAGTCCCTGAGTCGTTAGGCGGCACTGTCCCCGGCTTGCAGCGCAACGGGTGCGGATTCCAACTTGAACCTGGTGCTGAGCTGGCCGCAGCCGGCGTCCATCTCGACACCGCGGCGCACCCGGACGCTGACGGGTACACCACTCGCCTCCACTTGCGCGGCGAACGCCCGAACCCGCCCATCCGGCGTGGGCCGGTAGGGCTGTCCGGGTATCGGGTTGAACGGAATCAGGTTGACGTGGCAGCGCCGTCCCCGTAGCATCCGCCCGAGTTGTCGGCCAAGTTCAAGGGTGTCGTTGACGCCATCGAGCATCACATATTCGTACGTGACCCGGCGTCCAATTCGTTCGACGTATTCGTCTGCCGCCGCCATGATGTCGCGGATGGGCCATCGCCTGCCCGGCGGCACCAGTCGGGTACGCAGGTGGTCATGGGGTGCATGAAGGCTAACGGCCAGCCGTAGCTGGAGCCCTTCGCCGGCCAGCCTGCGCATGGCCGGCACCACGCCGATCGTGCTGACGGTTATGTTGCGTGCACCCAGTCCGTATGCCTCGGGGGATGTCAGCACGCCGATTGCATCCCGCACCGGAGCGTAGTTGTGCAGGGGTTCGCCCATACCCATGAAAACAACGTTGGTGACCCGCGAACCGTTGGCCCGTGCGCGATCCGTTGCCAAATCCCGGCGCTGTGCCAGCAGACTCGACAGGGCCAGCACCTGCCCCACGATTTCGCCTGACGTCAGGTTGCGGGTCAGACCATCCAGACCCGTGGCGCAAAACGTGCAGCCCATGGCACAGCCGGCCTGGCTGCTGATGCACAGGGTTCGTCGCCGATCGTAGAGCATCAGGACCGCTTCGATCGTGGCACCGTCGGCAAGCCGGAACAATACCTTGAGGGTGTCGCCTGACCGTGACAGGCGACTGTCCGCGATCTCCAGTGGCCAAACAGACCCCCAATCCGCCAGTTGCCGTCGCAGGGGGACCGGCAGGTTGACCATCTGCTCGCTGGCTTCAACGTACTGTCCAAACACCCAACTGCGGATCTGCCTGGCCCGGTAGGCCGGGTATCCCCATGCGGCCAGCAACCCCACCAAGTCATCCCGAGACAGGTCAAGCAGGGAACGCATGGGCAGTCAAGGTTCGGCGGAGAACAAGGGCTTGTACGGAATGGACTCGGGGCCTGTCAGGTGACCGCGTCCATCCTGTGTCGCAGCCGGGCGGTGAATGTCCGAGGCTACGAGTCTGCCACCCCGCCGTCCAAGTGGAACGCGCCGTACACCCGGCGCGTCAGACCGCCGGCCGTTCCACTATCGAAATCGGGTGTGCAACGGGCTACAGCCTGTTCGTCGACTTCGACTCCGAGCCCTGGCTGGGTCGGGGGCTCGATCCAGCCGTTCGACACCGGCAGCGGATCGACAACCAGTTCGTAGACATCCGGATTGTCGTCCGGGTCGATCATTTCCTGTATCACGAAGTTCGGCATGGCGAAGTCCGCGTGGACACACGCTGCCGTTGACACCGGTCCGTAGGGATTGTGGGGGGCGATGCCGGCATAGTGGACATCCGCCATCGATGCAATTTTCATCAGCTCCGTGATGCCGCCTGCGTGGCAACAATCCGGCTGCAGAATACTGGCGGCGTTGACATCAAGAATTTCCCGGAAACCCCAGCGTGTGAACAACCGTTCGCCAGTGGCGATTGGAGTATCCAGCTTTTCGCGCACGGCCGCCATGGCCTTGGGATTTTCGGCCTGGCAGGGTTCCTCGAGGAAAAACGGCGACGCCTCTTCGAATGCACGACCATAGCGGACAGCCATTTGCGGGGTCAGACGGCCGTGCAAGTCCAATAGGATGTCGACTTCATCGCCCACCGCCTGCCTAACTTCGTTCAGGGACGCGGCGGCCTGTTTCACCTTCGGTACGCCCTCCACAATTCCGGTGATTGGCACCGGTACGGTCTTGATCGCAGACCAGCCTGCCTTCTTCTTGGACACCGCCGATTCCGCCGCCGATTCCGCAGTATCGCCACCAAAGTGGGTATAGGCCCGGACTCGGTCTCGAACCCTGCCCCCCAACAACTCGTACACCGGCCGGCCGAACTCCTTGCCCTTGATGTCCCAGAGGGCTTGGTCGATGCCGGACAGCGCCGACAGGCCGATCACCCCCTGTCTCCAAAAGCCGCTGCGATACATCAGTTGCCAAAGGAACTCCGTGCGCAGAGGGTCCTCGCCGTGAATCATGGAAGCGAAGTCCTGGAGGCAACCCGCCACGGCACGCGGCTTGCCTTCAAGGGAGGCTTCACCCCATCCGACCAAACCGGACTGGTCCGTCTCGATTTTAACAAACACATATACCCGGTTCGCGCCGGCTGCCAGCAGGGGTTTGACGTCCGTGATTTTCATGGGACAGTGCGGAAATGCAAGGATTGAGGCAACACGGTTCCTATCCGTATCAGTACTTGTAGTCGTCCCTGATCGGACTAAAAATGTCCACCACTCTGGCGGTTTCCGTCCCCTTGACAACCACGCTGTGCTCCACGTTGCCGGGAATGAAAAACACACCACCGGAGCCTACCGTAGTGGTCTCGCCCTGCATGGTGAATTCCAGGGTTCCGGAGACGACATATCCCGCCTGTTCCTCCGGATGGCTGTGGGCCGGCACCACCGATCCGGCCTGCATGTCCACAAGCGATATCATGATGTCGTCGCCCCAGAATGTCCGGAGGGCAGGGCCTTGGTCGCCGAACGGTTTCAGAGCCGAGCGGTTGTCGGAGTTGAAAAACGGCACGGATGTGCTCCTGGCTTGCATGAATAGTTCGGCTGCTCCCTGAACGGTAGGGACCGGCAATCCTTCTCCCCGCCATTCCCGTGTCGGCCGCAGGCCGGCGCGCCAGTGTGCCACAGAGCACCCGGTGCGCACCGATGCGGTCTTGGCCATGGCGACGCGGACACGCGGATCCTGCGCTAGAATGCCGCCCATCCCTCCATTCAGTCCCCTGTCCATGACCCGGCGTCAACTCACGGCTGCAGTGGCAGTCAGACCAACCCTATTCAACGCTCTATTCGGAGAACAGAGCCAGCAGAATCTGGCATCGCTGGCCGCCTTGCGCTACCAGGAGGAGGACGATCGCCTCTCGGAGGACGAAATGATCGCCTTGGTCCGGGATTGCGAGGTGGCGGTCACCGGCTGGGGAACGCCTCCGTTCTCCCAAAACGTGGTGGATGCCTGTCCGAATCTGAAGTTGGTGGCCCATTCCGCCGGTACCATCAAGCATCTCCTGCCCGATCCGGTCTGGAACAGGGGGATTAAGGTTGTCCATGCCGCAGCGGCAATCGCACCGGCCGTGGCCGAAATGACAATCCTGTTGATGCTGATGTGCCGCCGGGACGTGCACAACATCAGCAGGCGCATGCATGCGGGCGAGCAGTGGCCCCAACCGGAGTTGGGCTTTGAGCTGGGGGGGACCCGGGTCGGGGTCATCGGAGCCGGTCACACCGGCCGCAACGTCATCAAGCTCCTCCACGGGTTCTCCGCGGACATCGTGGTCTACGACCCGTACCTGTCTCCGGAACGGGCCGCCGAACTGAAGGTGACCCGGGCGTCGCTGGAGGACCTGATGTCCACCTGTCCCGTCATCACGGTCCAGGCTCCGACAACGCCGGAGACCCACCATATGATTTCCAGGGAGCATCTGGCCATGATTCAGGACGGTGCCCTGTTCATTAACACAGCCCGTTCCCAGGCCGTGAATGCCGATGCCCTCTACGAAGCCCTGAAGACGAACCGTTTTCAAGCCGCACTCGACGTCTTCGACAGCGAACCCCTGGCTGTCGACAGCCGTTTGCGCGGGCTGCCCAACCTGGTGCTGACCCCACACTTGGCGGGCAAAAGCGAACAGGCCCGCAAGCGGCAGGGGGCTCTGATTGTCGAACAGCTGCAACTGTACGCGGCCGGCCTGCCGCTGACGCAGGAAGTCACGCGGGACATGTTGGCCACCATGGCCTGAACCCAGCCCCTGCAACATGCGCATCAGCCTTCAATCCCAGTCACTCCGGACCAATTCCCAAGGGTTGTCGGAGTGGGCCAGGGATGTCAGGGAAACCGAAATCGAACCAGCCCGCAGCGCAATCCTGGTCTGCGACGTATGGGATCGGCACTGGTCGAAGGGCGCGAACCTGCGCTTGGCGGCCCTTCTGCCGCGGATGGAAGACCTCCTGAACCGTACACGCAGTCGCGGCTTCCACATCGTCCATGCCCCTTCGGACACGTTGGAGTTCTACGCAGACTCCCCGGCACGGAAACGCATTGCCGAGTTGCCGCTGATTCCCCCGCCGACAGATGCGGCCCGTGAAGATCCGCCCCTGCCAATCAACGACCAGGATGGCGGTTCGGATTCGGGCGAGGACACGCCGACTGCCGTTTGGACTCGCCAACACCCGGCCCTGACCATCGATCAGGACAGGGATGTGGTGTCCGACAACGGACCGGAAATCTGGAGTTGGATGCAACACACCGGAATCCGTCGGCTGTTCATCCTGGGTGTCCACACCAACATGTGCATTCTCAACCGAACCTTCGGCATCAAACAGATGGCCCGCTGGAATGTGCCTGTAGCCCTGGTCCGGGACCTCACCGACAGCATGTACAATCCGGCCTGTCCTCCCTATGTCAGTCACGATGCAGGCACCGGTCTGGTCATCGACTACATAGAGAAGTTTTGGTGTCCCACCGTCCATAGCCAATACCTGTTCGGCTTATAGACAACCTGGCGGGACCCATCGTCGCCATTACTTTCACAGGAATCAGACCAGATGCCCCTGGGTACCGCAAACCAAGTCATCGCCGGTGGCGGCTGCCACCACATCGCCCTCCAAACCCGTGACTGGGAGGCCTCGCTGAAGCTGTACCGGGATGTGCTGGGCATGCCGGTGTCCGCTCAATTCGGTACACCGGAACGGAGGGTTTGGCTTCTCGACATGGGTGACGGCAGTTTCATGGAACTGTTTGAACCCACTGCGGATACCCCGGCGCCCGGTACCGATGCGGCCAACGATCCCATCTTCCATTTCGCGCTGGCCACGTCGGACACCAAGGCCAGCATCGAACACGTACGGTCCGCTGGTTACGAAGTGACCGTGGAACCCAAGACGGTTGAACTTGGCGACATGACCGTAACGATTGCCTTCTTCAACGGTCCCAGCGGGGAGAGCATCGAGTTCTTCCAGGTGCACTGACAGCGGCGTCACCTGGTTGCCCGCGCATCGATGCCGCGGCGGCTGGCGCGACGCCACTTGAGGATTCTTGTTGACGGGGCCCTCCGCATCGGCGCTGCAAGTTGCGCGCTTCCGGAGAGAGGCTGGCTGTGACCGGGTTGCCGAACCTGGCCGATAAGGCGGCGGCCGAGGCCAGATCGCCGCTGAAGCTCTATGTGCAGGGTCCGTACGGCACCGGCAAGACCTCCTTGTCCCTGCACAGGTTGGCCTGGCTGCAACAAACCTTCCCGGCTGAGGGCTTCAGGACGGTGGTCCTCCTGCCGACCAACCTGTCGCGGCCCGAGTTCCGAAGACGGTGGCGCCCATTCGCCAACCGGACCGCCAACCAGCCGCGGATACTAACGCCCCATCGCCTGGCCAGCACCGCGGTGACCCTGGCCTGGCCCGAGCTGGCGGTGGAAGCCGGCTTTGCAAAGCCGCTGGGCGAACCTGTCCCCATCACCCGGGAACATGTGCAGTACATCCTCATCCCCCGTGTGAAGTCCCTGTTCCAAGAGGGCAGACTGGCGGGGGCTGCAGCCAAGTACAGCCGCAGGGAACGGAGGGTGGTGCGGGAGGCGATTGAAATCCTGCGGGCGTCCGCAATGTACAGGCTGACGTTCCAGGAGGCGCGGGACCGCCTGATCGACGGTCTTCAACCCGGACCCTATCGGGAAGGGGTTGCGGCATCCCTGACCAATGTCGCGGACCTCCTGGCAGACTTCCGGCGGTTCTGCCTGGCACACGGCCTGATCGACGAAAGCCTGCTGATCAGCCTGTTTTACCGGGTTATTGAACGTGAAGACCTCCTGCAAAGCTGCGTGCTGCCCACCTGTCGCCATTTGTTGGTCGAGAATCTAGAGGAACAGACCTACAACACCCACGTACTTATTCGAACCCTGGCACCCCATTTGGAATCACTCCTGGTCACGGTGGACGAAGATGCCGGTGTCAGGTACTTCGACGGCGGATACCCCGAGGGCTGCGGCGATATCGCCGCATTGTGCGATCTGCGCGTTCGGACCGCCAATCCGTCCAATCCAATCCAGTCCCTTCTGGCCGAAGGGCTCAACGCGGCGCACAGAAACCGGGATCCTGCCCCGTCCGACGGCATCAACTGGGACGTGGATGGGCAGATCGAATTGCGTGCAACCGATGGCATGGCGAAGGGACCGCATGGCGGACGATTGGCCCACTCCAGCCACCAGCACAACATCGACATGCTCGCTGGGGCAGCGGATCTCGCGGCGAGTCTGATTGCGGCCGGCGTTGAACCCGGCGACATTGCCTTAGTGGCCCCGATCGTCACCAATCAAATGAGGGTGACCCTTAAGCAGCACCTTGCCGGTGCCGGCGCGAACCTGTACTCGCACCGTCCCAGCCGCGCCCTGCACGAAGAACCAGCCACGAGAGCATTGTTGTGTCTCGCCCGGATCGCCTATCCCGGGCTCGCTGCGAGAAAGCCCAGCGAACTTGACCTCCGCGTTGCGTTGATGAAGTCCATTAAGGGCCTAGCCGGCCTGGAGGCGTACCACTTGGCCAGGGCCTGGCTCCCCCACTGGGAGTCCGATGAAACGGGATTCATTCACTTGCCCGCCGGCGTTGGTGAACGGGTCGGTACAGCCCGTGGCCGGGACTGGGACGCACTAAGGAATTGGCTGGTTGCCTATCGGAGCGAGGAGAGTACATTTTCACTGCACGGATTTCTCGCCCGTCTAATCCACGAAGTGCTGAGCAAACCCCAGTATGGATTCGACCGTGATCCGGAGGACATGCGAGTGGCCGCGCATCTGGCGCGTTCGGCTGCCGTGTTCAGGGAACTCGTACTAAAGCACGGAATCCATGCGGACTTGGCAACCGCCCCGGAGAACGGAGCCGCCGCGCTGTTCACGGATCTCGTGGAAGAGGGGTTGCTGGGCGATCCCTATGTCCCGGACGAGGATCCGCCCGGAGACGCCGTCTTCCTGGCCCCCGTGACATCCCTGCTGATGCGGTACCGGTCGTGGCGACACCAGATATGGCTGGACATCGGCAGCGAACTCTGGGGGCAACGCCTGCGCGGGCAACTGGCCCATCCATGGGTGCTGTCCCCCACGCGCGCGCATGCCGGCCCCTGGCGGGACGGGGAGGAAAGCCTGGTCAGCAGGATTCTTCTGAGCCGCTTCGTGATGGGCCTGGCGCGACGCACCCGCGATTGCGTGTGGCTTCTGCACTGCGACTACAACGAAAGAGGTGGCGAACAACGAGGTCCGTTGTTGCCCGTCTATCAGTACGTTGCAAATGCGGAAGGCGGAGACGGCTTGTCCCCTTCCCCGCACGGGGTGGTGCAGCCCCGGGACCGGTCATGACAGGGGGAGCAGCCTATTGGAACGAGCGGTACGCCCACGGCAGCACGCCTTGGGACACCGGCATCACCCCACCCGAAGTCGTTGCGTTCTGGAAAACCCATGGCGACCACTTTTCCCCGGACGCCCTGGTCGTGGATGTAGGTTGCGGCACGCAGACCAACCTCGGGTTCCTGGCCCAACGGGGCGTCCGTGCCATGGGTTTCGACTTGAGCCTGGTCGCCCTTCTTAGGGGACTGCCGCGTTACCGGGAGGCTCGGGCTGCAGGTTTGGGGGTGGGAGCCGCCGTCGCGTCCGCGACGGCCTGGCCGTGCCGGACATCGGAGGCCAGCTATGTTCTCGATGTCGGCTGTCTGCACACACTTGAACCGGACCAGCGAAGTGCCTATGTCCTTGAACTGGCACGCGTGCTGAAACCAGGCGCCTGGTATCACCTGTTTTGCTTTCAGCGACTGTCGCCTGCACCGTCCGATCCGGAACAACGCAGGTTTTTCCTCAAGGGGGAACTGGAAACGTTGTTCGACGAACACTTTGTCACCGACTTGGAACAAGTGGACGAACAACCCCAGGACGGGAAACATGGCACGTGGAGGCTGATGCGCAGCAGAAGGTAACCGCGGCCCTGGCCGTCCGTACCGCTTCCCGACCTTCGCCGACGGCAATTCAGCCGCGCGGGGCGGAAATGGTCCGGGCCGTCCCCAACAACAGGCGGTTCCCCGGTCCGTCTAACATTGAGCAACTGTTCAGGGAACAAACCTCGATCCCGCAACCAAAGGCAGCATGCACCATGCCAGATTCCCAAACCCGATTTCGGTTGGACAATTCCTTGGAGACCCTTTATGCCGGACGGGCTGCCGACCTGGCCTGCACCGCCGATGATCCCCGCTCCCTGAGGGCGTGGCAGGTCGCGACGCGGCGTCAAGTGAAGGCGATGCTGGGCATCGCGGACGTGCCAACTCCCCGCATCACGTCCAGGTCCCTGTTGCACAGGCGGGATCGGGGCCTCATCGAAGAAGAAAAGTGGCTGGTCGAGACCGACTCGGCTCCGGACATGCCCCTGTACTTGTTGCGACCAACCGCGTCCAGTCCCCGGGGCACACTGCTGGTCTTCCACGGACACAACCCGTCCGTCCAGACCATTCTGGGAAACTACCCGTCGAAAGAGGAGCAGAGGGAGGCCGAAGGACGCGACGGCAACTACGCCCAGCTGTTGGCCGAAGCCGGCTATCTAGTGTGTTCGGTGGAACAGCGGGGTTTCGGCGAACGGCAAAGCGGAACCCCTGTGCAGGACATTCCCAACTCGTGCCGGCACCAGTCGTTCTTCTACCAGATGTTGGGGCGCACCATGGTTGGGGAACGGTGCCTCGACGGCAAGGTCGCACTGGACTTCCTGACCACCATGGAGAACCCGGTGTCCGGCGACATCGGCATCACCGGCAACTCCGGCGGCGGAACGACGACACTCTGGCTGGCAGCCATCGACGATCGGCTCGCGGTGGCCGTGCCGGGATGCTACTTCTGCAGCTTCAAGGAGTCGATCATGGATATCCGGCACTGCGAATGCAACTATGTGCCCGGGTCCGCCGGTCGGCTCGACATGGGAGACTTGGCCGCCTTGATTGCCCCGAGACCGCTCCGGTTCATCCAGGGGATCATGGATCCGATATTCCCGATCGACGCATCCCGCGCGGAATTTGCACGCACCGGGAAGGCCTACGAACTCCTGGAGGTTTCGGATCGGATCAGCATGTCCGAGTTCGAGACCGGCCACGCCTACAACGCGGGGGCCGCCGCCGATTGGTTCGATCGCTGGCTTTGAGCGTACCAACCGGCAAGATGGGCACGTGAGGACCGCAAGCGGTGCAGCCCCCGCGCGCGACGGATCCGGACCGCCAGGCAGTATGCATCGGCACTTGGCAAACGGGCCGACCCGGGGATTCCCAGCGGCCTGACTGCGGGAGGCCGAACCCGACCACCGTTTCCCGCACCTTCGTCCGGTAACCTACAATTCCCGTGCCGAGCCCATTTCCCGAAGCCCGGTCGTTCCCATCCCCTGCAACCCGCCCCGCGAGGTTTCCATGGCCGCAGCGCAGTCACGTCCCAACCTGATCCTGATGGGTATCGATTCCATTCGTGCCGACCACATGAGCTGCTACGGCTACGAACGCCTGACAACCCCGCACCTGGACAAGTTCGCGGACAGCGGCGCCTTGTTCGAGAACACCATCAGCGCCCACATTCCGACCACATCGGCCTACGGTTCAATGTTGACCGGCCGCGACACGTTCGGAACGCAGGTTGTGGCCCTCCGCCACCGGGGAGGTCTGCGACCGGACATCAAGACGCTGCCGGAAATGCTGCGGGCCATCGGATACGACACCACGTGCGTCGGGTTCACGGGCAACCCCAGCGCGCGCGGCTTCGACACCTACCTGGACTATGCAGCCTGGGGCAGCTGGGCCACGGGACGCAGTCCCAAGGCCCAGAACCTGAACGAAGTTGCAGTACCCGAGCTGGAACGCCTGGCGGCGGGCGACAGGCCCTTCTTTCTCTTCCTCCGGCACATGGATCCGCATGCCCCCTACCTGCCGCCGGCACCGTACGAAACGGCGTTCTATCACGGCAACGAACTGGACCCCGGCAACCGCTCCATGGATCCGGTGATGGCGTTCAAGCCCTTCAGGGACTTCTTCCGCATGTGGATGCCGCCCGGCATCACCGACAAGGACTACGTGATCGCGCAGTACGACGGCGCGATTGCGTACATGGATGCCTGCATCGCCACGCTGCTCGAATCGATCACCGCCTTGGGGCTGGACGACAACACGCTGGTGGTGATCAACGGGGATCATGGCGAGACCCTCTACGACCACGAGTGCTGGTTCGACCACCACGGCATCTACGACAATGTGCTGCACGTACCGCTGCTGATGCGGTTCCCCGACCGTGTTCCGGCGGGTCTGCGCCTGGCCGGCTACAACCAGCACAAGGACCTGGTCCCGACCATCCTCGACTATCTCGGGACGGAGACCGACCAGGATCTGGACGGGCGCAGTCTGCGCAAGCTGGTCGACGGGGAGATGGACACCTTCGAAACCGGTATTTACATCACCGAATGCACCTGGATGCGCAAGCACGGCTGGCGGACTCCGCAATTCAAGTACATGCATGCCCTGGAGCCGGATTTCCACTTCAAACCCGAAATCGAGCTGTATGATTTGAGTGTGGATCCGGGGGAAGACCACAACATCGCACCGGAAAACCCCGAACTGTGCGACTACTTCGAAGGCCGGATCCAGGCCTGGATCGCCAAACGAGAGGCCGAGACCGGCCTGCCAAACCCAGTGCAGAACCAACCGCACTGGCATGGAAACATGGACATTGAATACTTCAGTTCGTCGCAGGAGGCCTACGACACCCTGCACATCGGTGATCCCGTCCAGGGCCAGCGCCTGCAGGCGGGCGAGAGCAACGACTGACAGTCCGCTCGGATTGCAGTCGACCGCGAATCGATTCCCTTGAACCGGACCAGAGGAGGAAATTGGCACCCATGTTGAGCCAACGGCAAATCGATCAGTTCCACCGCGACGGCTTCCTGAACGCCGGCAAGGTCCTGTCCCAGGAGATCGTCGACCACCTCAACGCGGAGGTGATGCGAACCATTGAGGAAAGCGAAAACCCCGAAGTACGGCAACCCGTCAGTTGCCGCAACCTCAATGTGAACGACGAGGAACCGGTGTGGCAAATCGTGGACATCTGGATCAGCTCGGAACCCTTTCGAGAACTGATTTTCCACCCGGACGTGACGCAAGGACTGGCACAGCTGACCGATGCCACCGAGTTGAGGATCTGGCACGACCAGATCCAATACAAGCCACCGCAGAAGGGCGGCGTCAACATGTGGCACCAGGACGCGCCGCTGTGGCCCATTATTGCGCCCATGACGGAAGTTACGGCCTGGATTGCGCTGGACGATGCGGGCATCGACAACGGCTGCATGAGCATGGTGCCCGGATCCCACAAATGGGGCGACAACATCGACTTCCTCCACACATTGGAGAACTATGAGGCGATGCCCTCCACCTTCAATGGTCATGACATTGAAGTCCGGCGTTGTCCGGTCCGGGCCGGCGAGGTCCACTACCACCACTCCCTGACCTGGCACGGCAGCCATGCCAACACCAGTGGTCGGCCACGGCGCGCCATTGCCCTCCACTACATGACCCAGGAAACCACATTCGTGGCCAGCGGCGAGCACATCATGAAGCCCTATGTCACCGTCAACGATGGCGACCTGCTGCAGGGAGAGTATTTCCCGCGCGTCTATCCCCACTGACCCGGGCCAACCGGGTCGACAGTCCAAAGGACCTTTCCCATGCTCAACGTTGCCGTGGTCGGTATCGGGAACATCGGCCAAAACCATTCCCGCATCTACCAGGCCCACCCGGACACGGAACTCGTGGCAGTGGTGGACGTCGTCGAAGCCGCCGCCACCGCCGGGGGCAAACGGTTCGGCGTTCCCCACTTTACGTCCATCCCGGACCTGCTCGCGAGCGATGTCCATGTGGATATGGCCAGCGTCTGCACCGCGGGCAAGGAAAACGGTGGCGACCACTACGAGCCGACCATGGCCCTGCTTGGGGCCGGGATCCCGGTGCTGGGGGAGAAACCGATTTCCAACGAACTGCCCAAGGCACGGGAGATGGTGGCCCTGGCCAGGGAACGCAACTTGCGCTACGGCATCAATCTGAACCATCGTTTCACCCCCGCCGCCATTCGGGCCAAGGAGTGGGTGGACACCGGCCGCCTCGGCGAACTCAACATCATCAACATGACGATGTGGATCAACAACCCCAACGAGACGTCGGAGCACTTCCACATGCGGGCCCTGCATCCGCACTCCCTGGACGTGATGCGCTACTTCGCCGGCGACGTCGAGAAGGTGCAGGCGTTTTTCAAGAAGGGCAAGGGCCGTGCCATCTGGTCCAACGTGCAGGTCAATTTGCTCTTCCGGAACGGCGTCATCGGGCACCTGACCGGCAGCTACGACGCGGGAGGCAGCTTTGGCCTGGAGGCCCTCGAGGTTGTGGGCTCCGACGGTCGCTTCGTCCTGCGCGAAGCCTGCCAGCATCTGGAGTTCTACCCGCGCCACAGCATGGAAACCGAGTCCTACGCCTACCTGGGCGGCATGATGGCATTCCCGGAGACCTTCGACTCCCGGATCGCACGCTGGATCGAACAGAACAAGGCAGGCGCGGCACCCGAGGACATCGACGCCTCCGGCGAGGACGCCCTGCGGGTCCAGACCATCATCGAAGGGGCGATCGAGTCCTGGCACACCGGAAAAGTGGTGTCCGTCTAGTCCGCTCCGGATCCCCCCATACAACATCAAAGGAGACCCCATGCAGCTTGGCATCAATTCGGTCCTTTTCGGAGGTCACGACCTGGAGACCGCCTTCAAGTACGCCAGGCGTGCTGGCTACGACGGCATTGAGCTGGCCGCCATCCCCGCAATGGCCGACCACTTAGACCTGGATCGATGGCAGGACCAGGCCGAGGACATCCGAAACCTGTCCCGAGCCTACGAATTGCCCCTGCTAGCGATGGAGCAGCCGAGTCAGGAGCCCGAGGTGATGGAGAAGGCCATGCAGGCCGCCGCCGAGATTGGCGTGCCCATCGTCAACTGCGGACCGGGCGGCGAAGCGGACAACGAGGAGAGCCTGCAGCAGTCCATCGAGTCTCTGGGACACCTGGCGGACCGGGCGGAGCACTACGGTGTAATCCTCTGCGTTAAGGCCCATGTGGGCAACGCCGTGTACAACACGCCCACTACCCTGAAGGTTATGAAGGCCATCTCCAGTCAGGCTTTCGGCATCGACATGGACCCCAGCCACATCCACCGCGCGAACGAGAATCCCGTCGAAGCCATCGCGGCCGTAATCCAACGGGTAAAGCACGTTCACATCAGGGACTGCCGGGGGCGTCAGGAAGGCCCCGGCGATCCGGAAAACCAAGCCAACGGCCGTGGCGACATCGATCTTCTGGGGTACATTCGCGTACTGCACGAACACGGCTACGACGGCCCCTTGAACCTGGAGGTGATTGGCGCCAGGGAGTATGGCATTGCCGAATGCTGCGTGATTGCCGCAGAGGCCAAGGGCCACATGCAAGCCTGCCTGCAGGCTTGCGGAGCCCGTTGAGGACACTGGGACGGAATCCATGTGGGCGCCGGCTTGTGCCAACAGCCCGTTGACGGACACCCCAAGCTGACGAACAATCGCGCATGCGTCTCCGTGAGACATCCCCGCCTACGAACGCCGGACCGGACCTGTAGGGCCGGCGGTCTGGCCCGCTCGAATTATCCGGACTTCGCCTGCGGAGGCCCCTCCCATGTCTGTGCAGGCTGAAGTCCTGCAAACCATATCGAGACCGGTTGAGGCGTCCCTCCAGACCCTGTTGCGGCCTGTTCGATTTTTTAGGGATTACAACCCAGACGACTTTCCCGCCGATCTGGTGGCGGGCATTACGACCGGCATCATCCTGATCCCGCAGTCGATTGCCTACGCCCTGATTGCCGGACTGCCGCCCGAAGTCGGCCTTTACACGGCGATCGTTGCCCCGATCGCCGCCGCATTGTGGGGTTCCAGCAATCACCTCCACACGGGTCCGACCAACGCAGAGTCGTTGCTGGTCCTCATGATTGTGAGTTCCGTCGCGACCAGCAGCGATCCGATCGAGTTCCTCCTGATCGCGGGACTCCTCACCGTGCTCATCGGTGTCATGCGGCTGGCCTTGGGGTTGTTGCGGGCCGGATTCATCATTAATTTCATTTCCGACGCGGTCATGGTCGGCTTTACGGCTGGTGCCGGCCTGCTGATCATCACGTTCCAACTAAGCGGGTTGCTGGGACTGGACGTGGAACGGACGTTCACGTTCATCGATGCCGCGCGCACCCTCGGGCAGACGTGGGAGGGCCTGCACTTCGTCAGCCTGGCACTGGGTTTGGGCACGGTAATCCTGATTTTCGCGCTACCGCAGCTCCATCCTCGGTTGCCGTCGCTCTTCCTGTCCGTGTTCCTTATGTCGGTGCTGGTGGCCTCGTTCGGCCTGGCTCACCGCGGTGTAAGCGTGATTGCGCCAGTGCCGGCCGTTCTGCCCCCTGTCGCCAATCTGCCCCTGACGGATTTCCAGTTGGTCGCCAAGTTGATCCCGGGCGCCTCGGCCATTGCCCTGATCGGCTTGATCGAGGCCCTCACGATTGCCCGTTCGATCGCGAGCCAGACCGGCCAGCACCTGGACAACAACCAAGAAATCGTCGGGCAGGGAGTTGCCAACATTCTCGTCGGATTCCTGTCCGGATATTGCGCATCCGGCTCCTTCACCCGCAGCAGGGTGAATCTCAACGCCGGCGGAAAAACCCCCATGACGACCCTTTTGTCCGGCGTATTTGTACTGGTGGCCGTGCTTACCCTTGGTTGGGCCATCCGCTACCTGGCCAAACCGGTGCTGGCAGGGTTCGTGATTGCCACCGCCATCACCCTCATCAACCTGCCCCACGCTCTTCAGATCCTGCGTACGAGCAAGTCGGAAACCTTCATCATGCTCGTTACCTGGGGTTCGGTGTTCGTCTTCTCCCTGGTCGAAGCAGTGGCCATCGGCATCACCGCCTCGCTGCTCGTGTACGTCTACAAGACCAGCCGACCCCGCGTGATCCCACTGGTCCCGGACGCGAAGTTCAAGCACCTCCGCGAACGGAACCCCAACAAGGACCCGGTCTGTCCCCAACTGGACATCATCGCCATTGAAGGCGATTTGTACTTCGGGGCTGCGAACCATGTGGAGTACCTGCTGAGAAATCGGCTGGCGGATGCCGGACGCCAGTACTACGTTCTGCTGAACCTGCAGAACATGGTGAGGGTCGATATCAGCGGTGTCCACATGCTGGAGAATTATGTAAATGAAATCAGGGGCCAGGGAGGGGATGTCTATTTCTTCAAGATGACGGACATCGCCCGGCGCCTGTTCACCTCTTCGGGTTTCATGGACCTGGTCGGCCCGGATCATTTCCTGCACGACGAAAACGCCATCGACTACCTGTTCCATCGTGTGCTGAACCCCAAGGTGTGCATATACGACTGCCCCCTGCGTGTGTTCCGCGAATGTCAGAACCTACCCAAAATCTCCATCCCCTTCCAGGATAAGGTCCAAGGCATGACTTCGCTGCCGTATGTACCCCTGATCCACGTGGAGGAGTTGGAGGGCCGATGCACGCGGCGGCCCCTGGACTTCGAACTCATTGACGTGCGGGAGGCGATGGAGTGGGACCGCGGCCACATTCAGGTGGCGAGGCACATGGCCTACTCGACCTTCAGCGTGGAGGACCTGGATGTGACGCCCGACCGCGAGGTGGTGGTGATTTCCCGTTCCACCCGTCGCTCGCGCATCATCGCCTACGTGTTGATGGAGTCCGGTTTCAGCAATGTCAAGGTGGTCGAAGGGGGCATGTCCGCCTGGATCGACGCCTCCTTCATGACCGCCATAAGCGTGTACACATGACGATTCACAACGGTCGTCCGGCATGGCCAAACCATGAGATACCGGAACATCCGGAACCCTACCCCTACGTCTTCATGGGATTCGAGCTGGCGCGGGCTACGGAAGCCGCAGCGCTGGCCGCAGGCCGGTATGTCGGTTTGGGGCTGCCCCAACAGGCGGACGAAGAGGCCTCTACAAGCCTGCTCAAAGAACTTGGCTGGCTACCGTGCCAGGGGTATGTTATCGGCCACGGGCACCGTGAGCGGGAGGTCCAGAATCCGGACAATCCGGCATTGTGGGTTGGAACGGGTTCCGGGCCGGAGATGGACGTGGTCTACGCCGCGGTCGACGGCACAAACCTTCTGGCACAGGGCAGACCCGGTGCCGTCTCCGTGATTTGCGCCACGCCCCGGGACCAGATGTGGCTGCCCCGCTCGGCCCTCAACATGCAGAAAATCGTGGTGGATCGCAGGGTGGCGAAGGCCTTGGTACCGGAGTGTCTGGACGCGCCGCCCGGATGGGTCCTGGCCTTGGTGGCACGCGAACTGGACAAGGACATCAGCGATTTGGTGGTCTGGGTACTCGACAGACCCCGCCACACCAACCTGGTATCCCAGATCCGTCTGGCGGGGGCCAGAGCCCAAATCCGCATTGACGGCGACATCGCCGGTGCCTTGCTGGCGGGCAATCCGGACAGCCGGGTGGATGTGCTCATGGGCGTGGGCGGGGCGGTGGAGGGCCTCTTGGCAGCCGCCGGCGTCAAGGCCATGGGCGGGGCCATGGTAACCCGGCTGGCTCCGCGCGACGAGGAAGAGCGCAGGATGGTCCTGGACGAGGGACACGACCTGCAGACCATCCAGGCGCTTGACGACCTGGTCAAGACCAACGACATCTACTTCGCGGCCACCGGAATTACCGACGGCGAACTGATACGCGGTGTGACCTTTACGGGCCGGCTCGCGAAAACCCACTCCCTGATCCTGGGCGAAGGCGGTGTCAAGCGATTTGTGCAGTCCGAACACCCCATGCGCGGCGGTCGTTCGATTGCCATGCAGGACAGTCACACCGTGCGCGCAGCCGATCCGGAAGCCGTCAGCGTCCCGCGATTGTGATGTCCCCCACGTGCGCGGCGATGAAGTCCCAGTCGTAGACAACACCCAGGCCCGGTCCCTGCGGCACCGGGACGCAGCCATCCTCGTCCAACGCCTCTGGGTGATCCAGATAGCCGCAGGCATATATCGGAGGAACGCAATTCGGCATGTCCGGACCGATGAGTGCCATCTCGTACATGTGCGTGTTCGGCAGCGCCGACATCAGCGCCCGGTGACCAGGCCCACACGCGTGCAGTTGCAGGTCGAACCCGAGCGCCTGGCACACGTGTGCGATTTTCAAGGCTCCGGTAATGCCCATGTCGTATTCGGGATCGACATGCACCATGTCGCAGGCACCGTCCAGGAGAAAGTTCGCCTTCAGTTCGATGCCGCGCACATGTTCGCCCACGAGCAGCGGTGTCCGCAGCCGTTCACGCAGCCGGCGATGGCTGCGCGCCGAGGTTCCGCTGTCGCGGTAGGGATCCTCGTACCAGAAAAATCCGGCCTCGTCGCAGGCCTGGCCGACGTACAGGGCATCCATCCAGGTACGCAGCTGGCAGGCCGGATCCAGCATCAGCCTCCAGTCGTCGCCCGCGGCCGCGCGCACGGCCAGGGCGTTCTTGGCCTCCTCGCGGGCGTCGCCTTCGTGCCAGCCATGGATTTTGAAGCCCCGAAAACCTGCTGCCCGGCATTCGCGGGCGTAGTCGACATAGGCTTCAATGCTGTCGAGGCCGCCCGGTTCGCGCTGACCGTGATAGGTGCTGGCATAGGTCGGCAACCGAGAGCGAAACCCTCCAAGCATGGCTGAGACGGAAACTCCGTGTGCCTTGCCGGCCAGATCCCAGAGGGCCAGATCGAGGGGCCCGTGTCCCATATGGTCGTAGGCGCGTGCCTCGCGCTTCAACTCCTCGTAAATCAGTTCCCGCTGCAGGGGATTCCGGCCCAGCAGCAAGGGTGCCAGCATCCGCATCTGCCCGAGTGTGGATTCGGTACCCACCCAATGCGTTACATACTCCCCGCTCAACCCGTCGTCACAGAGAATGCGCACCGCGAAGCGCCGAACCGGCAACGAGCCATCCCGATCGGCAACCATGTTGCCTACGCCCTGGGCATCATGTGCTCCAAGGGACAGACCGGCCACCTGAAATGTGAACGGGTGGATCTCCACGCGGCGGATTTGGCTCATGGCTTTGGCACCGAATGCATGGTGGAAGGGGAATCGACCTTAGATCCTACCCGCAGGCTGTAATCGCCAAGGACCTCTGGCAGGTCCAAGGCCGTTGATCGGCGCCTGAAACCGGCCGGTGGGAACCAACCATCCGCCCTCGGTACCTTGGCCACATCGCAGCCCCGCACAGGCAATCCAGCTTCCTGCCTGCCACAGACTTCAACCGGCGCCAACCCAAGGAACAGTCCGGCTTGACCGCTGCCCGGCAGTCTGCCTATACTGGGAGGAGTTCAGCAGAGAACTGGATCGCACCGGACCAGTACCTGCCCAACGCAGCTGCAGAGAAGAGGGCCGCAAGGCTGAAAGCCCTCCGCTGGCAGTGGGCAGCGAAGTCACCGGGAAGCCAGAGCAGGTGAATCGGCGGACAGCCTGCTTCGGGTCAGCCCGTTACAGCTGCGCAAGAGAGCGGTGCCGGCTACAACGGGTGCCGAATCAAGGTGGTACCGCGGAGACCGCTTCGTCCTTGTACGAGCGGTCTTTTTTGTTGCCAACAACAACGGACTCACGGCGATGCCCAGCAACGAAAGCCAGGCTTGGAACCCGTCCCAACACGAGGAAGCCCTGTACCGGGCGTGGGAAGAGGCTGGATATTTCCGGCCAGAGACCCAGGTCGCCCTGGGTCAGGCGGACCCCGACAAGGACCCCTTCGTGATCGCCATGCCGCCGCCCAACGTGACCGGCGCGCTGCACCTCGGCCACGCCATCATGGATGCGGTTGAGGACTTCCTGGTGCGGTACCGACGCATGCAGGGCCATCCCACACTCTGGGTGCCGGGAACCGATCACGCGGGCATCGCCACACAAAGCGTTGTGGAGAGACATCTGGAGGCGCAAGGCGCTAGTCGGTCGGATTTGGGCAGGGAAGCCTTCGAACAGGAGGTCTGGGCCTGGAAGGACGAGTATCACCAACGTATTTCGAGCCAGCAACGACGTATGGGCATCGCATGCGACTGGAAACGGGAGCGGTTTACATTGGATCCCGGCCTTTCCCGTGCTGTGCGGTCGTCGTTCGTCCAGTTGTACCGTGAAGGCCTGATCTACCGCAAGCACTACCTGGTGAACTGGTCGCCCCGCCTTCAGACGGCGGTGTCGGACCTTGAAGTTGAGTACAGCGAAGAGACGGGAACCCTCTACACGTTTCGCTATCCCCTGGAAGACGGTGACGGGTTCATTCCCGTCTCCACCACAAGACCAGAGACGATCCTCGGGGATACCGGTGTGGCCGTGCACCCGGATGACGACCGCTACCACCAGTTCATTGGCCGCCACGCCGTGGTGCCGGTCATGAACCGGCGCATCCCGGTGATCGCCGACGAAACCGTGGATCGGGAATTTGGCACCGGGGCCCTGAAGATTACTCCCGGCCATGACCATACCGATTACGAGATCGGCTCGCGCCACGATCTTCCGACCGTGACGGTCCTGGACAGGCATGGCAACCTCAACGAGAACGCCGGTAGGTTCGCGGGTCTGGATCGTGAGACGGGACGCAGGCGTGTCTGGGAGGCACTAGAACAGGAGGGACTGGCAATCGGCACGGCACAGCACCCGCAAAGAGTGCCCAGATCCCAGCGTTCGGGCGAAATCATCGAGCCCAGACTGAGTCTGCAATGGTTCGTGTCCATGCAGGACATGGCCGCCGCTGCGTCGGATGCGGTGCGCAGCGGCGAGATCCGGATCGTGCCCGAACGGTTCGAGGCCGTGTTCCACAACTGGCTCGACAACATTCGCGACTGGTGCATTTCCAGACAGCTGTGGTGGGGCCACCGCATACCGGTCTGGTACGGCCCGGACGATCACGAGTTCTGCGCCATGGACGAAGACGAAGCCCACATGCAGGCGCGGGCACACTACGGACGCGATACAAACCTGCGTCAGGACCCGGATGTCCTGGACACGTGGTACAGCAGCGGTCTATGGCCCTTCAGCATCCTGGGTTGGCCAGACGACACCCAAGACATGCGGGACTGGTATCCGACCACGGTGCTGGAGACCGGTTACGACATCATCTTCTTCTGGGTGGCCCGCATGATCATGATGGGACTCAAGTTCACCGAGCGCATTCCTTTCCGCACGGTTTACCTGCACGGCCTGGTGCGTGCCGAGAGTGGTGAGAAGATGAGCAAGTCGCTTGGCAACGCCGTCGATCCCCTCGACCTCATTGCCGAATACGGTGCCGACGCACTGCGATACTCGCTGTTGACCGGGATCACGCCGGGCAACGACGTGCAATTGAGTACCCAACGCCTGCAAAGCAACCGGAACTTCGGGAACAAGCTTTGGAACGCCGCCCGGTTTGCATCGATGCACCTGGACGGCGTGGACCTCGCCTTGACCGAACCCGCCAACCGATTCCAAACAGCGTACTCGGTGGATCGGGAGCGGCTGACCTGTCTGGCCAACCAGTGGATCCATGATCGGTGCCAGGCCGTCACGGCGGATGTCACGCGCCTGATTGACAGCTGGCAGATTGGCGAGGCCGGAGCCATTCTTCACAATTTCGTTTGGCACGAGTTCTGCGACTGGTATCTGGAGTCGGCCAAGGTGTATCTCCAGAGCGGACAAGCGGACACGGCGGCCGAAACCCGTCGCACCATCGCCTGGAGTCTGGAACGAATCCTCCGACTGCTGCATCCCTACCTGCCGTTCCTGACGGAAGCGGTGTGGAAGCAGTTGCCGGGTATGCCCGATCGTGCCGTGACCCTCATGATGGCCCGGTGGCCGGATGCGGAAAGTACGCAGCCCGAATCTGTGCGCGACTACGCCCTGATCCAGGGAATCGTGCGCGCCGTCCGCAATCTCAGGTCGGAGTACCGCCTAGACCCCGGCCGGCGCTTGGAGGCATGGCTCGTGTCACAGGAAGATGCCGAACTCCTCACCCGGAATCGTGACATCCTGTGCTCGCTGGCCAGGCTGGATGCAGGGTTGCTGCAAGTCCAAACCGAAACTCCTGCCCAATCACAAACGGCCACCGCTACCTCGGGACCGGTCACCATCCATCTGCCTCTGGCCGGGATTCTCGACATTCCGGCAGAGCGCACGCGGCTGGCCAAGGACCTCGAATCCCTCGAGGCCAGACGCGGACACGCCGTGCGCATGCTGGACAATCCCGGCTTTGTCGCCAAGGCTCCTTCGGAAGTGGTCCAGCGGGAACGGGACAAGGTCGACGGTTTGACCTCCGAAATCGAACAGACGCGGACACGCCTGCACGCCTTGGGGACCTGATTCAAGGACCCGCACCGCCGATGAATCCGCATTTTCCAACCCTGTGCGATCCGGTCCGGCAACCGACTGCTGTGCTACAATCCGCGTCGTTACCGGGGCCACAAGCACGTAGATTTTTTAGCCTTTCCGCCGTTGCTGACTGTTGGTGATCCGACCCCCACAGTTTGTTGATTGCTCCTCGTGTTCCCGCTGTCGCCCCCTGCCTTCTTCCCTGACTCCAGTCGTAACCCCGATCGTCCGCATCCTGCCTTAAATGGCCAGGATGGTTCCAGTGCGTAGTCAATCCCGTGGCTGAACTCTCATCTGCCGGCCAGGCGCACATCCTGGAAGCCAAGCGAAGAGCCGCCGAACGGCTGGGCATTCCGTTTGATCCGGAGGGCGCGGCCTCGACACCGGCCCCATCTGCCGCCGAGGCTCCATCGGTTCCGGAACCGGAGCCTCGCAACGAACCGCCTGCAATGGAAGCTTCCGTTGCAGCGGAGGAGGAAACGGCCCCCTCGATTGACGCAGCGGAACCCGAACCTTCCGTCGCTCAGGTTGATGCAGCCCCGGCAGCGACTACCCCGCCGCCCGAGCCCGCGGCTCCTGCGGCCACCCCGGCCACACCGCGATCCAGGCCGGCCACACCCGCACCGCCGCCCGAACCGGAAGTTGCGGAACCCACCTACTTCCAGAGTCAGGTCCGGACCGTAAACCGGCGGGAGTTCCTCGCCTATTCCTGGTCCGCGGCCGTGGGAATCGTCACCGCCCAGAGTTTGGTCGCCACCGGCCTGCTCATGTATCCGCGGTTCAAGGCAGGCGAATTCGGCGGCGACTTTCTGCTCGGCTCCTCGTCCGGCCTGCCGTCGCTGGAGGCGGCGCCGCAAAGCGACCCGATCGGAAAGTTCTGGCTGGTCAACACCGACGAAGGCCCGCGCGCTCTCTACATGGTGTGCACGCACCTGGGCTGTCTCTACAAGTGGGTGGACGCCAACAAGCGCTTCGAATGCCCTTGCCATGGTTCCAAGTTCACGCGCGAAGGGGATTATCTTGAAGGACCCGCGCCCCGCAGCCTGGACCAGTTCGTGGTTGAAGTAACGCAAAACGGCAGCGTCGTGGCTTCCACGCAGAGCGCGGTGCACGGTATCCAGCCCCCGGGCGCGCCCGCCGAAGGCACCGAAATCGTGGTCAAGACAGGCAGCAGGATTCAGGGACCAGCCCGTCCGTAGTTCGATGTCAGTTCAAAGTCCCGCGCCCCAAAAGAAACCCTGGTTCATCGCGTTGCTGTCCGCGCTGGACGGCATCTTCATCTACCTGACGGCCGGCATTTCGACCCGCGAGTTCCGGGCGATGTTGCGCGGGGATGCACCAGGACGCCCCAACACGCGGCTCACGCCGCACGCCGATGCCTTCCTGTTGCACATCAAGCCTTCCTACTACCACGAAAGCGTCACGCGCTTCACGCACACATACCGCCTGGGCCTGCTTTCGACCTACCTGTTCCTGTTTGAAACGATCACCGGCATCATCCTCATGATTTGGTACGCCCCGACCCCCGAACGGGCGTACGTGGACATGATCCGATTGCTGAACAACGTTCCGTTCGGGCAACTGATGCGCGACCTGCACCGCATCGGCGCGGAACTCATGGTGGGCATCGTGACACTGCACATGGTGCGGACCTACTTGACGGGTAGCTACAAGCCGCCCCGGGAGTTCACGTGGCTAACGGGTGTGCTGCTGTTGGTCATTACCCTGTTCCTCAGTTTCTCCGGCTATCTGCTGCCTTGGGATCAGCTGGCGTTCTGGGCCGTCACCATCGGCACCTCGATGGCCGAAGCCGTGCCTCCCGCATTTGTGGGCGAGATCATCAACCTCCTGGCACGCGGCGCTCCGGACATTGCGGCCAACGGCCTGTTGCGGTTCTACCTGTTGCACGTACTGTTCCTTCCCCTGCTGTTGATTCTGTTCTTCTTTGTCCACTACTACAAGGTCGTCCTCTACGGCATCAGCCTTCCGGCACAGGAGGAGGAAGTGGGAGAGGATACGGCCAACCGGGTCCCGGCCAACCGCCGGGTCTACTACCTGCCCGAGGTCCTGTTGGACGAAGGCACGTTCCTCCTAGCGGTGACAGCCATCATCACCGCGGTCACGGTCTTCCTCTTCCAGGCACCCCTGGAACACATTGCCAATCCGCAGCAGACACCGTTCCATACGGTTGCACCGTGGTACTTCTACTGGCTGCAGGGCCTGTTGAAGATCGCCGACAAGATGTGGGCGGGCGTCATCATTCCCGGGGTCCTGCTGGTGATGCTCATGGCCATTCCGTACCTGGACCGGAACCCCAGCCGTCGGGGAGCCGACCGCCGAGTCGCCACCATTTCCGGCATTGTGGCCGGCGTTCTCATGATCATCCTGAGCTGGATGGGCACTCCGGCCTATGCGGTTCAGGGTGCTCCTGCCCTGGAGGTTGTCGAGAAATTGATGCCTGAAGAGAAGGTCGGCATATCCCGGAAAATCGGCTACAAACACATTCCACTCGGAACCTACGACACCAGGGAACCCATCACCACGGACGACGCGGAGTTTGCCAAGTTGTTGGACAAATTTGTCCACTTGCTTGAGGACTGGGAGGAAAAGGCACCCGATTTCAATGATCCATGGGGCCTGTTGACGGTGACGCAGGACCAGGCAAACCTGAAGCACCTGAGATGGGAGATCACGTGGATCAGCGACGCGGGAACCGAGGAGTACTTCAAGCAGGACTACTGGCTCCACAAGGGCTCCTACTACTGGGAACAGTACGGCCGCAAGAAATTCGGCGTGCCTGAGTTCCTTGAAATGCAGAACGGCGGCTGAGCCATCCGGGCCATCCGGCGTCGCAAGCCCGTTTCAAACCCAAGAACCGTTTGATGCGCTCTCTTTACGTCCGCAGTTTTGGCTCCAAATTGATTTGGGGGCTGGTTTCATCGTTCGTGATCGTGGTCTGCGTGGGCCTGACCGCCCAGACTGAGGACACCCGCATGGAGGTCCAGACCAAGAATTGGGAAGGCCGCGGCATCGAAAACGGCGCTGTCCTCTTTGCCAACAACTGCGCTACCTGCCACGGACAGCAAGGCCAAGGTCTACAGGGGGTCGCACCGGCCCTGAACAGCCGCTACTTCTTTACCCGCCGCTTGGGGGATGTGGGCCAGGACGGGGTGATGACCCTGTCCAACTACGTCTACCTGACGGTGGCCGCGGGCAGGCCCAGCAAGGACAACTCCCAGTGGGCCAACCGCATGGTCCCGTGGAGTTCCCAGTTTGGCGGTCCCCTGCGCGGCGATCAGGTGGTCGACGTGGTGGCCTATGTGATGAATTTCGAGGAGACGGCGCTGCAGCAGACCGCCTCCGAGGATCCGTTCCAGCCGTTCCTGGACGTGTCCAAGCCGCCCGAGTTCCAGAACATCGGAATCAGCGCGGATGCGGAGTGGACACCGGTCCAATTGGCAGTCACTTCGGTTTTGCCCATGGGCGACCGGGATCCGGACTACCTGTTCGGAGCCCTGGCATGCAGCGGCTGCCACGACCTGAATGAACCGCAGGCTCCATCGTCCATGGGCGAAAGCGGTCCCAACTTCGGGACCATTCACGAACTGGGCACCTATCGTCCGGAAGCGGCTGCCGATCCGGCCGCCTACCTCAAGGAAAGCATCATGTCACCCGATGCATTCCGCGTGGAGGGCTACGACGACGCCATGCCCGACGACTTTGCCAGCCGCATGACGGAAGAGGAAATCGATCGGCTGGTGCAGTGGCTTCTGGATCCCAATCGCGTCACCCATACGCGGGATGCCGGAGGCAACATCATCGACGAGTAGCTTCTCGTAGCGGAGTTTGTGCGCGTTTCGCCTTGGCGTATGATTCCCGTCAAGGACAATGGTCTCCCTGCCGGCGGGTGTAGTTCAGTGGTAGAACGTCAGCTTCCCAAGCTGAATGTCGACGGTTCGAGTCCGTTCACCCGCTCTTCGCTCCGGCGCAGCTCCTGACACCGGTTTGCGCCGGCCTTCGCAACCGGCCAACCAGCAGTTCCACCTGCGGGCGGGTGCTGCCTGTGGTAATCCCGAACATCCCCTCCGAGATCTGGTTCTCCGCCATATTGGCGGCGGCGACCTATCTCTTCATCACGGCCCGGGTTCCGTGGGAACTCACGTCGATCCTGATCATGGTGGGCTTGGCCTTGACCCGGATCCTGACTCCAGCGGAGGCGGTGGCCGGCTTCGCCAACCTGGCCACGGTCACCATTGCCGCCATGTTCGTACTGAGCGAAGGCATGGTGCGCACCGGTGCCCTGGAGCTTGTCAGTGTATTTCTGGGGCGGGTAGTCAAAGGGAGTTCCGTACGCCTGCTCCTGGTCCTGGCCGCCACCGTGCCGCTGCTCAGCGCGTTCATCAACAACACGCCGGTGGTGGTGATGATGGTGCCGGTGATCGTGTCCCTCTGCCTGCGGAACCAGCTGAGCGTATCCAAGATCCTGATCCCGCTCAGCTACTTCTCCATTCTGGGCGGCACCATGACACTGATTGGAACCAGCACGAATATCCTGGTCAACGAACTGCAGATCGCCAATGGCGAGCCGTCGTTCCGTATGTTCACGTTTGCTCCCATGGGCGTCGTCGCCATTGTCGGCGGCGTATTGCTCATCATTGCCTTGGGAAACAGGTTGCTTCCGGATCGCGATGCCGAGGAGGGCGATCAGGACATACCTGCCCATGCGTTTGTCAGCCAGATGCTGATTCCGCCCAACTCGGCCCTGGTGGGACGTCGAGTCGTCGAGTCGTTCGCCAACCTCAAGGTGTCCCAGAGCATGCAGCGCCGGGTGTCCCGGGTACGACGCCTGGACGGAGACCCGGAATCGGCTGACGAGAATGCGGAGGTCCGGTTGCTCGCCCTCAGCAGAGGCGAAACCAACGAGCCGCACAGCCTCGAGCCCGGCCAGGAGTTCCAGGCTCACGACTTGGTTCACATGAAGGGATCGGCACACGGCTTGGCAGCCATCCGCGACAGGTATGAGCTCGAACCAAGCCTGGCCCGGGTAACCCGCCAACACCGGCAATCCCAATCGCCGGAGCTGGCAGAAACGCTCCAGGCCGTCATCCTTTCCCGCTCGGCACTGATTGGACGTACCTTGCTGGAAGTCGAAAGCCTGCGCAACTTCACGGTCATGATCGCAGGGATCCTGACAAGCGGCTCCGGTCCCACGGACCGCGTTACGGCCAACACCGAACTGGTCAGTGGCGACGCCTTGTTGCTGACGGGACCGCGAACCGAACTGAACCGCGTGCGTGACCGGTATGGGCTTCTCTATACGGAGGACGATCCCAAGCTGCCAACTTCACTGGATCGCAAGTACCTGGCCATCGCCGTCATGGCACTCGTGGTTCTGGGCGGCGCGCTGACGGCGATTCCGATTGCGATCCTGGCCTTGATTGGGGCCTGCATCATGGTGATCACGGGATGCCTCGCCACCGAACAGGCCTTCGCCGCGTTGGACACCAAGACCCTGATGCTGATTGCCGGAACCATACCGCTGGGTCAGGGCATGCAAACATCCGGTCTGTCCCAGCGCATTGCGGAGACCCTGATGACCAGCAATGCCATGCAGGACAACGTCTACCTGACAGTGTCGATCCTGTTCATGGTTGCGTCCGTCCTGTCCGCCTTCATCTCCAACGCCGCGGTCGCAGTCCTACTGGTTCCCATCGCCCTGCAGATGGCAGGTGCAATGGGAATTGCCTCCCGGCCCCTGTTGATGGCGGTCTGTTTCGGTGCCAGTTCCAGTTTCAGCACACCCATCGGCTACCAGACCAACACGATCGTCCAACGACCAGGCAGATACCGCTATCTGGACTACGCCCGTCTGGGACTGCCGCTGCAGGCAATGGTCTGGGGCCTGTGCACGTTTCTGCTGCCCGCCTTCTATCCCTTCAGGTGACGCTGCGATCCGGCTTGGAGCGGGACGGCCGTTGACCGCCGGGCCAGCACCAATTGCCGTTACTCCGCATCCAGCAGGTGGGGGCCTTCGTTGCCGGCGTCGTTCACCAATCTGCTGGCTGGTTGGGCATCAAGCGCGTCGTCGGGACAAGCCTGACAGAGATCCCGCAACCCCGGTACTGCCCATTCGTCGGCCATCAGCCACATGTCGTACTGCCTTGGGTGCAGGATCACCGGCATGCGGTGGTGGTAGGTTTGCATGAATTCGTTGGCGTCGGTGGTCAGGATGGTACAGGACTCGATCTCATGGCCGTCGGGACTTTGCCAGTGTTCCCAAAGCCCGGCCATGGCAACGTAGCTGCCGTCGGCCATTGCAAAGCGGTACGGTTGTCTGCCGCCCCGCTCCCGTGTCCACTCGTAGAAAAACGTTGCCGGGATCAGGCATCGCCTCCGCTTGAACGCAGACCGGAAAGATGGTTTCTCGGCCGCAGTTTCACTGCGCGCATTGATGAGGCGCGCAGCCCAGGAGGTGTCCTTGGACCACCCCGGAATCAGACCCCAGTGTGCAACCGTCAATTCCCTGTCTTCCGCGACGGGGTTGCGGCGGACGATGGCCACAGGCTGGGTCGGTGCAATGTTGAACCGCGGCACGATGCCCTGGGGCAAATCCACCGCGAATTGCAGTTGGAAGGAGGCCTGCTTGGGGATGAGACCAAAGCGTCCACACATGCGACAGTCCTCGAATTGTGCCGCGACCAAGTGCCCGCGGTTTCCTGATCGGTTGCCTGCACCATACAATAACGCCCCGAAGAAGGTACGGCCTCAATGTTCGGTTCCCGGGTCCGCCCAATCCCATGCCTGTCTACGAGTACACCTGCCCAGCTTGCTCCATTCGGTTCGCGCACCTTTGGAAAACGATGGCGGCGGCCTCCGCAGGGAACAGTCCGGCCTGCCCGGAGTGTCGCCATCCCGACACCAAGCGGGTCGTTTCACAGCTTGCGGTACTGGACAGCATCGGCGGCCTAACCCAGGGAGAAGTCAATCAGGTCAAGGCGGCCGAAGAACGGGCGGCGTCGTTCACCCCCCGTGAACACATCGACCAGCTCAGGGCGGGACGCGCCCCTTCGGAAGGGGCGTAGCCGTACGAGGTAAATGAACACCGAGTACACGCTTCCGGCCGGTGGTAGTCGGCGGCCGGAAGCCACAAATCGGCGGCACCTGCCGCTGGGCGTGCGCGAGTACCTGTGGCAGGACGCCCGGCTGCGGCAGCAGTTGGAAACTGCGGTCAACCGGACGTTTCGGACCTGGGGCTACAACACCGTCATCTTGCCGATGTTCGAATTCGGCGACATGCTGACGACCCGCACGCACGCTGCCACCCACGATCGCCTGTACCGCTTCCTGGACATGGAAGGCCGCACACTGATTCTGCGGCCCGACATGACAGCCGCCGTTGCCCGCTTGGTGGGCACGCGCCTGGCCGGGATGGAAGGCCCCTTCCGGTTTTGCTATGCCGGCAGCGTGTTTCGTCACGAGGAAACCTCGGGTTTGGAGTATCAGCAGGAGTTTCGGCAGGCCGGAATTGAGTTGGTGGGATCCGCCGACGCCATGGCCGATGCCGAAATCCTGGCATGCATGGCAGCCGGCCTCAACGCATGCAACCTATCGGATTTCAGGATTGTGGTCGGCCACGCGGACTACTACGGCGGATTGTTGGACGCCCTTGACCCGCAGCCGTCCGACGCCCGACAGTTGCGGTGGGCAATGCACCGCAAAAGCGAACACGCTCTGGCCCGGTTTGTCGAATCCTGCCGCCCGAGTCCGAGGCAACGGGCCACACTAGAGAACCTGCTCACGCTGCAGGGTGCGGATGTGGCCGGGTTGTTGGAACGAGCCGCGGGGTTTTGCCTCAATCAGCGCATGGAATCGGCGCTGCTCAACCTGAGGGAACTGACCGAACAGCTGGATGCGTACGGCATCCTGGCACGAGTCACGCTGGATCTTGCCGAATACCGGAACCTTGAGTACTACACCGGAATGACATTCGAGTTTCTGTTGCCCGATTCGGCTGCAGTGGCCGGCAGCGGCGGCCGGTATGACGGGTTGATAGGCAGATTTGGGCGCAGTCGTCCGGCGGTCGGCGGGATCCTGCATCTCGACCGCCTGGTCCGGGCTGTGCATTCAAACCAAGCACCGCAGGCCCTGAGCCCCAAGCCTCCGCTCTGTCTGGTGGGGCAGACCAATTCCGGGGTTGCACTAGAGTCGCTGGGCAGGCTGCGCCAACAGGGACTCGACATCGTCGTGCACACTGATCCGCTGCCCGCATCAGGGATTCTGGCCATGGGGCACAGTCTGGGGGCCCGAGTCGTGGCGGACTGGTGCGACCGCACACAGTCCTTCGATGTGCTGGCATGCACGATTCCGGAGTGTGTCGGGCCGATGGACGTGTCGAAGTTCGAGCAACTGCTTGAGAGCCTGCAGCGGACCGAGCCGTCCGCCTCCGATCAATCCACCGCGATCATGGCAGGGGGAAATGTCTGACGCGACCTGCCGGCGGCCCCTGCGCATATCCCTGCCCAAAGGACGTTTGGCCGACGACGTGGCACGGCACCTTCGGGACGGGGGACTGGACGTTCCGGACTTCTCCGCCTCCCGGCAACTGACCCTGCGCACCGCGGACGGCACCCAGGAGTACATTCAATCCAAACCGACCGATGTTCCAACCTTCGTGGTGCATGGGGGCGCGGACATCGGGTTCTCGGGCTTGGATACGCTGCGGGAAGAAGGGGTGGACGTACTTGAACCCTTCACGCTCCCCATCGGCATCTGCCGGATTTCCTTGGCGGGGCCGCGGACGTGGCGCGACGTGGACCTGCATCTGAAGGACCACCTGCGGGTGGCCACCAAGTACACGCGCATCGCGTCCGACTGGTTTGTGTCCCAAGGGATCAATGCCGAGGTAATCAAGCTCAATGGTTCCGTGGAACTGGCACCCCTGACGGGTCTTTCAGACCTGATCGTCGATTTGGTGGAGACCGGGCGCACCCTGCAGGCGAACGGGCTGGTGGAACTGCAGCACGTGTTGGACAGCAGGGTGGTGGTCATCGTCAACCGCTCGGCGTCCAGGCTGCGGGAGAACGAGGTCAGTCGCTTCCTGGCCTGCGTCCGTCCCTGTCCGCCGGGAGCCTGAGTGATGGATGCCCCTTCCCGTGCGCCGGCAACCGGAATTGCCGGCGCCAAAATCAGAGTGCCGCGGTGGTTCGAGGATTCCAGGGGTCGTTTCGCCGAAACATGGCGTTCGGAATGGTGCCCGGGTTTCGACATGTCCCAACTGCAGGGAAATCGCTCGGACAGCCGTCCGGGAGTGCTGCGGGGCTTGCACTATCACTTTCTCCAGTTCGACTATTGGCAGGTGGTCCAAGGGGAAATCGAAGTTGGCCTGGTCGACTTGAGGGCCGATTCGGACACCTTCCTCCGGGCCGAAGTCCTGCGCCTGAACGCGCAGGCGGGCTGGGGATTGTTCATTCCGCCCGGCGTGGCCCACGGCTTCCATAGTCCCCGCGGGGCAATTCTGACGTACCTGGTCAACCGGTACTACACGGGAACCGACGAGTTCAGCGTACTCTGGAACGATCCGGAGCTTGCAGTCCCGTGGACCTGCACCGATCCCATCCTGTCCGAGCGTGACAGCCAGGCACCGCGCTGGCAGGACATTCCCGATTCAGACAGACCAATGACAAAGGCAATTCGATGAACGAACCGATTCGCATCGGCGTCCTGGGCGGCAGCGGCGTCTATGACATGGAAGCCCTCACAGACGTGAGGGAACTAACCCTCGAAACCCCCTTCGGTGCTCCTTCCGGTCCCTACTTGGTCGGAAACATCCATGGACAAAGGGTGGCATTTCTGGCCCGGCACGGCCGCGGACACACCATCTCGCCCTCGCGCCTGAACTTCAGGGCCAACATCTACGGCTTCAAGCAGTTGGGGGTCGAGTACCTCATCAGCGTCAACGCCTGCGGCAGCTTGCAACGGCGATACAAGGCCGAGCAGATCATGGTGCCGGATCAACTGTACGACCACACGCGGCTGCGGAACCTGTCGTTCTTCAACGACCCGGATGTTGGAACCGAGAATATTGTGTGTCACATCAGCCTGGCCGATCCGTTTTGTCCAGCCCTCAGCAAAGTCTGCTATCAGGCCCTGGTGGACACGGGAGCCGACGCCATCAAGGGCGGCAACATGATCACGATCGAGGGTCCTCGCTTCAGCACGAAGTTCGAAAGCCGGACCTTCGCCAGTTGGGGTACGGATGTCATTGGCATGACCACGTCACCCGAAGCGCAACTCGCCCGCGAGGCCGAGATGAGCTTCGCGGTCATGGCCCACATCACGGATCAGGACATCTTCGACGAGGAGGCCACGGTTACCGTGGAGGTGGTGCTCGGACACATGGAGGCCAACATTCGTGCCGTGCGGCTCGCCCTGGTCAGGGTGGTGGAGCTATTGGAGGGTGCAACACACTCCCCCTTTCACAGGGAACTGGACTCCGCCATTCAATCCGGACGCAACTACATCACCGACGAGCAGTACCGTCGGTTTTCCCATCTCATCGGGCGCTTGAAGGCCGTCTGAAACAACGTGTCTTTGCCGGTCTCGAACCGCGCAGCCTGCCGCCTGCTGCGCAATCTGGTCGAAATCCCATCGGTCAGCGGCGACGAACTGGCCGCCAGCCGATGGCTGGCCGCGCAGATGCGCGACCTCGGCTATGACCATGCCGAGGTGGACTCCGCCAACAACGCCGTAGGGCGCATGGGCAGGGCCGACGCTCCGCGCACCGTGATGCTACTGGGCCACATCGACACGGTGCCTGGACACATTCCGGTGGAACTCAAGGTTGTCGGCGGGAAACAGGTTCTGTACGGCAGGGGCACAGTGGACGCCAAGGGACCGCTGGCCACCTTCACCGTCGCGGCCGCAAACCTGAAACAGACATTGCCCGAAGACTGCCAAGTGGTAGTGGTGGGTGCGGTGGAAGAGGAAGCCGCCACATCCAAAGGCGCCCGTTGCGTCAGGGATCGCCACAACGGCCGCATCCTCCCGATTCCGGACTACTGCCTGATCGGGGAACCAACTGGCACCACGGGCATTGCCCGTGGCTACAAGGGCCGCATCCTGCTGCGGTTCCATGCCTGGCAGCCCACGGCACACACTGCCGGCCCAAGCATGGAAGTCGCGGAGCTGGCCGTGGCGTTTTGGTTTTATGTAAAACAGTTGGTGGAAGCCGGAGGACAGCCGGGATCCCAAGTGTTTGAGGCAGCATCCCCTAGCCTGCGCGAAATCAACACCGAACTTTGGCGGAACGGTCGAAACCATGTCAACACCCTGATTGGGATTCGCCTGCCGCTGGGTTTCGACGCGTTGCACTTTGTGCAGAATCTGCGCCGTTGGTGCGAGCAGCAGATCGGACCGGTCCGGGAGCCTATGCCGGCGCGCATCGATGCGGACACCTCGATCGGGTTTGCCTGCGCCGGACCGATCGTCGAAGCCCAGCTCGACCTGAGCGGGTTCGAACCCGCCTGGCTCACCCCGCGGCGCAATCACCTGTCCACCTGCCTGCGGGGCGCCATTCGGCGGGTCACCGGCGGGCCACCCCGCTTCCTGGTTAAGACCGGCACCTGCGACATGAACGTGGTCGGCCCCGCCTGGGGCTGTCCCGTGTTCGCCTATGGGCCGGGAGACTCTGAACTGGACCACACCCCGGAGGAACACATCGAAATCGAAGGATACCTCGATGCTGTCCGTGTTCTGACGGACTCGTTGGGCACCCTGGTCAGGATGTTCTGACCGGCTGCCGACGCGGGCCGGGGTTCCGTTTCCGGCTTCCTGCCAGATTGGTGAGGTAGTCGCCGAACGTGCCTTGGAATTCCCTCAGGGCACCGTTCTGCAGGACCACGACCCGGTCTGCCAGGCGGTCCAGGAAGTAACGGTCGTGCGACACCATCAGGATGGCGCCGGCGAAGCCCAACAGGACCTCCTCCAGGATTTCGGCCGACTGGATGTCCAGGTTGTTGGTTGGTTCGTCCAAGACCAGGAAGTTGGGTTGCTGAAGCATCATCAGGGCCATCTGCAACCGGCTCCGTTCGCCACCCGACAACGCCCCCACGGGATCCAGACACTGGCGGTAGCCGAACTGGAATTTCCGCAGGAAGGAAACGGCGGTGGCCTCGGTCATGGAGTGGTCGCGGCGCACCGTGGCAACCAGGTTCAGCCGGTAGTCGAGGTTGCGGTGTTCCTGGTCGTAGAAACCCAGCTTCAGGCTGGGCCCCAGCTTAATCGTACCGCCGGTGGGCTGCAGTTGGCCGCGGATCAAATTGAGCAACAGGGACTTGCCCGCACCGTTGGGACCCACAATGGCCACCCGTTCACCCTTCCAAACCAGCAGATCCGCGCGGTCGAACAGCCGGACACCCGTATCGGGAAAGGTGAAGGAGACATTGGTCAACTCCAACACCTTCTCGCTCCCCCGCCGGTACTGCAGGGCCAGGTCCATGGTTTCGGAGTCGGTAACCGGTGCATCAATGCGGTCAATGCGGTCAATGCGCTTGAGAATGCTCTTGCCGCGGGTGATTAACTTGGGATTGTCAAAGACGGCTCCCCAGGTCAGAAGGCGCTTGGCCGACTCCTCCAGCCGTTTGATTTCCTTTTGTTGTGCCTGGTAGTGACGGGCCTGACTGGCAACCGCGGCCTCCTTCTGGATCACGTACTCCGAATAGTTGCCCGGCCAGGCAAATACCTTGCGTCGTTCCAGTTCAATGATGGAATCGACGATCAGGTCCAGCAAGTAGCGGTCGTGGGACACAATCGCCACTCCACCGCCAAAGGCACCGATAATCCGTTCCAGCAACTGCTTGCCGCGCAGGTCGAGATGATTGTCGGGTTCATCCAGCACCAGGAAATCGGGCCGTCCAACCAGAATGCGCGCCAGGGCCAACAGCTTCTTTTGACCTCCGCTCAGGTCGGAGACCCGCAGACCAAAGCTGTCCTCCGCCAAGCCGACCTGCCTCAGGGTCGCTTCGATGGTCCGTTGGAAACTGGGACCGCCCAGTTCGGCATACCGGGCAACCAGTGTGTCCTGGCGAGCGATGGCCGCCTCCAATCTGGCCGGCTCCCCGTATACCTCCTCCAGTCCCATGCTGGCCTCGACCTCTTGGAGTTCCGCCTCAACCCGGTCCAGTTCCGGGAGGGCACCCTGCATCGCCTCCAATACCGTCGCGGACCGAGGCAACTCGGCCTCCTGAGGCAGATAGCCGAACCGGACTGGACGGTCGTGGACCACGCTGCCGACATCGACACCATGAATCCCCGTAAGGCATTTGAGCAACGTGCTCTTGCCCGAACCATTGCGTCCCACGACACCAACAGTCTCCTGGCTGTACACAGCCAGGGTCACGTCCTCCAGGACGGGTTCGTCAAAGTAGGCCGCCGTAACCTGGTTGAACGAAAGGACTCTTTCCTTCATCGTAGCCGTCCGCCCGGGCACCGCATCGCCATCGAATGGTCAATCCTCCTGCACCGTGCCCCGCGGCCGACCTGCGGAGGTTTAGGGTCGCAGGGCACCGAATTCCAAATCAGGGAAGGGCTCCCGTAAAACCTCCATCCACGGCCAAACCGACGCCGGTGATGAAGCCTGCCTGCCTGCTGCACAGGAACGTGACCGCCGCACCAAATTCCATGGGATCCCCAAGGCGTCCCAGCGGCACCGTGGCTGCTCGTTCGGCAAACGCCTCCTCCACGGTGATGCCCTTCTGGTCGGCAGCCTGTTGGGCCAGTTCATCAAGCCGATCCGTCTTGGTCACACCCGGGCACACGGCATTCACGGTCGTCCCGGTCGCGGCAAGTTCCATGCTCAGGGTTTTGAGCACGCCGTGAACCCCGGTGCGCGTGGCATTGCTCAACACCATGCTTTCCATCGGATGCTTGGCACTGACGCTGGTGATGGCCACCAAGCGGCCCTGATCACTGGCGGTGACATGCGGCAAGGCGGACCGGAGGAGCCTGACGGCGCTCATGAGGTTCAGTTGCAACGCCAAGGCCCACTCGGTGTCGGTCTTGTCCGCGAACTCTCCGCTGGGCGGCCCCCCGGCGTTGGCCACCACAATATCAAGGCCGCCGAACCGATCAGCAGCCGCTTGGATGAAAGCGCCTGGAGCCTCCGCGTCGGACATGTCCGCAACCAAGGCCAACACCTCGGAACCGGTCTCCTCCCGTATACGGTCCGCAGCCGCCTGCAGGCGGTCTTCGTTGCGTGCGCAGATGGCAACGCGGCAGCCTTCCTGCGCCAAGGTCAGAGCTGACGCGAAGCCCAATCCGGCACTGGCCGCCGCAACAGCCGCGGCCCGGCCCTTGAGGTTCAGATCCATGGTTGTTCCCCGTTGTGCACTGACGATGAGTCCTGGGAAACCGAATCGACGTGGCCTGCCGGTTCGGCCTGCGGCCAGAATAGCACGGTCGGCCCGCGCCGGGCCGCCGGGCCGACCTACAGTTTCAGGGCGCGCACGAACAGGACTGGGGGAATGTCCGGCATCGACCCGTACGACAGGGGTTGGAACGGCTCTTCGGTCGGCGGAAAGGACGGCTCCACCAAGCCGTTGACAACCAGACCCGCGGCCGTGAGGTGGCTTACGATGGACTGTAGGGACCGATGGAAGTAGTAGTGGGTTTCCGGTTGCGTACGGATCCCGGTGGCCTTGTAGGGTTCCACATTCAAGTAGCGGTGGACCATTACGCTATTCCGTTGCCCGGCAATGCCTTGCGCAGCCACGAGTTCCGCGTCGGGAGTGACAAAACAGGGATGCTGTTGGGAAATCACCCATATTCCCCCGGAGCGCAACAATGAGGCCACTTGCCGGCACATCAGGTCCACGACGGCAACATCCATGAACAACATATTGCAGACCACCGCGTCGAATCGTTTGTGGCGCCGATGCAAGCATTTCCAGTCCTCTTCGCTGGTGACGTCCAGACTCAGGACCTCGCAACCGGGATTGCGCCGGGAGGCAATGTGTACAAACGCTTCCGCGCCGTCCGTGGCAACAACGTCCGCTCCCGCCCGCAGCAGGTCGCGGGTGTACAGACCCGCGCCGCATCCCAACTCCAGAATCTTGCGGCCGCGCACCGGCTCCAGCAGTTGCATGGCAACGGGCCGAACCAGAACATTGTGAAAATCGTTGCCGCGGTCACCCATGTAGGCATCCCAACATTCGGCGATCCGTTCCCAAACGGCCAAGGCATCCCGGTTGTACTCCGGCCACTGACCGTCGCGGATCGCATTGGCAGCCGTGCTCACAGGGCCTCCGCACAGTGCCGAAACGCATCCATGGCCCGGGTCAGTTTTCCCGTTCTGGCCGGACGGGTGATCGGTCCGAGCCAGGCGGCAGGGCCATGCCAGGTTTCCCTAACCTTCGCCTGGCACCCCCCAACCGAATCCTCGACCTCAAAAACAAGCACGGCGGTCGAAGACCATATCCGCACCTCAATTACCGCCATGCTCGGCTCTGCCGCCAGCCGCACGCAGGCCGCAAGCACTCCCCATCTGCTGTCAAGCCTCAGCATGGAACCATCCGCCCACGGCTTCCCCTTCACCCACGCCGCGTGCCGGATGCCGTCGTACCACGCCGGCCAAGCAGACGTATCCGTGAAAACCGACCATGCCCGATTTCGGCTGGCTTGGATGAATGTACTCGCACTTGCCTGCATAATGGCTCGGACCACCGGGAATCGCGGGACTGCACCGGCCGGTGCAGTTTGCCAGTTTCGAGTGCAAACCGGAAGCCATCCTGCCCCACTTCCACCTCAACAGGCCGTTTCCAGAGATCATGATTGAGTGTGGCAAATGCAATCGATGTCCGGGCGGAGCCTGCCATGACAACTCTCAATTCCTGTGAAATCCATCTGACGCTCCGCCCCGAGCAGTCCCGGGTTCTGGACCGGTTCCTGGAGGCATGGGGGCCTCCGGTTTGGATTGTGGGTGGCATGGTCCGCGACCGCCTCCTGGGAATTGCACCCGGACACGACCTTGACTTGGCCGTACCGCGATCGAACCCATTGGAGGACCAACGCTGGGTCCCCGGCGGCTGGCACGCCTTTTGCCTGGACCCCCGCAGGCAGATCTGGCGATTGGCATCACACCCGCCATCCGAGCGGGAGCCGGTTCGAACAATCGATTTGGTCGTCTTGGGAGACAGCCGCATTGAAACCGATCTGGGACAACGCGACTTTCGCGTGAATGCCATGGCGGTCCAGGTCAAGTCGGTCGTCGGCACGCACGTGACCGGCACGCTGGTCGATCCCTTCGGGGGACGGGTTGACCTTGCCCAACGCACAGTAGTCCCCGTCTCCGAACACAACCTGTTGTCCGATCCCTTGCGCATGCTCAGAGGTGTCCGGCTATCCCACAGCCTCGGGCTGACGCTGTCGGCGGAATTGCGGTCGTTCATAGGGCAACATGGCCACCTCGCCGGACAGGCTGCGCGAGAACGGGTAGGGCCGGAAGTGTGGAAACTGGTAACCAGTCCCGCCTCGTCCATTCGTGATGTCGCACACGACCTGAACGAGCTGAACCTCTGGCCGCTGGTTGCCGACAGGAAAAGCGGGACGTTCATCCTGTCCGAGAACAATGTGCGCTGGCTTTCGCGGTTGCAGGCGTGGACAAGGTCAACGAAACCGGACCGGAGCCAGTGCGAACGGAACCCGAATCCCATGGAACCGGACCTCGATGCGGTGATCGACCTTCAGCAGATGGCTCGCGGGTACCTGGGTCCGGGGCGCCTGCGCGGTGACTGGTGGGTCATGGCCGCCGTCCTTTGGCTGATCCTCCCGGACACGCCTGCGGCCAGACCGAGTGCCGGCATGAAGCGCTGGGCCAGACGATGCGCCTTTGCCAGTGCGGAGCAGCAGTGGCTGGGTGCTGTCGGCGCGGCCCTCGACCAAGTGTGGCGGCAGTGGGTGCATCCGGCCCACCGTTGCGGTGCCCGGGAACCGACGGTGATTGAGTGTCACCGTTTGATGGAGAAGACCGGCTGGCACCTTGGCCTGCCTGCGTTGCAGGATGCATGTGCAATCGCAGCGCCGTTGGCAATGGCAACCGGAACCGGGGCGCAAACCCGCCTGACGGCAACCCAGCATGCCGTCAATCGTCTGTGGAGGCTTGGTCAAGGTGGACCAGTGCGGCCGCTGGCAACCGGACAGGATCTTCTGAACTGGTATGCCCTGGCCCCCGGCCCGGAAGTCGGACGATTGCTGACCCTCCTCATCGAGGCCCAGGTGATGGGCCGCGTCACCTCGCCCGCCGAAGCGCGGGTGTTCCTTGATGATTTGCTGTACCATAGAAGTGCAACCGATCCTTTTCAAGGACCCAACACTTCCCGACCGCAACGTCGGACCTGCAATGGCACTAGCTAGTTCATGGGACTAATCGCGATCCTGGGTTCGGTTGTCGCGATTATCCTGTTGACTGCCTTTTACGTCGCTGCCGAAATCTCCCTTGCAGGTTCGCGGCGTTCCCGAATCCAACAGCTGCAGGATGATGGCAACCGCCTCGCCGACAAGGTGGGTGGCATCATTCACGACCCCAGCCAGCTCAGTGCCTACATTTCAAGCTGTCAAATCAGCATCACGATTTGCAGCATCGTCCTTGGATTCGTGGGCCAGGCCGGGGTCGCGCCCCGCATTGAGCCTCTGCTCCTGAAATTGGGCCTGAACTCAACCACCGCCACGTCGCTGGCGGTGGGATCGACGCTCATGGTCCTTTCCACGGGACAGGTGTTCATCGGCGAACTGGTGCCCAAGAACCTGGGCATCCGCATTCCCGAGCGGTTGGCCATGTCCACCGTGACCTACCTGCGGGCCTACCACTTCCTGTTCCAACCTTTCCTGTGGATCTTCAATCTGTTCAACCGGGCCATCCTGTTCCTTGCCCGGGTCGAGGTCACACACCAGCACGGCTTAGTGCTGACCGACCAGGAGATCCGGCGGATTTCCAGGGAGAGTCAGGAACAGGGCCAGTTCGACTGGGACGAAGGAGGTGCCATCGACCGCACCCTCAACATCGACAAGGAACCGGTTTCGGCGAAGATGGTGGCTCGGGAACACATTTTCGCCGCCCCTGAATGGACGACCCAGGACCTGCAGCGAGACCTTCTGGCCAACTCCCCCTACTCCCGCATGCCCGTCTTCGACGGCTCCCTGGACAATCTGACCCGCACCGTTCATCTGCGGGATCTGATGTGCGAAGCGGCACCGCGGTCCGGCGCTGAAGCGGACCCTTTCCCGGCGTTTGCAGAAGACATCAAGGTGGACGACGCGCTGGCGGACATGCTGCACAACAAGGTGCACTTGGCGATGGTGCGGGACGATGCGGGAGCAACCTCCGGGATCATCACGCTGGAACAGTTGGTGGAAGCCGTCGTAGGGGACATACGGGACGAGTTCGATCAAGAAGCACCGCCACCCTTTCGGTTCGTCAACAACGATGTGCTGTTCATTGAAGGATCGGTGACTCCGAAAGTACTCTCGGCCGTCTTCGATCCCGAACACCAAGCCCTGGATCCCAAGGCTCTCCCACTTGAACCGTCCCCGCAAGCCCCGGCCCACATGACGGACATCGCGCACGAGGGTCTCCGCCGTGCCGGACCCAATGTGGCGGACGGCTTTTTTGTGAACGCCACCGAGAAAACAGTCAGGCTGGCACTGCAACTGCGGACGGTTTCCGCCAACCGGGATCCGTCCGAACACGGTGACCCATGATGGAAGCCTTGGTTCCTATTGCATTGATTGCCTTGTTTGTGGCCGCCAACGGCTTCTTCGTCGCGGCGGAATTCTCCGTGATGCTGGCACCCTATCCGCGGATCGAAAGCAGGGAGGAGGCCGGACACCGTCAGGCACCCTATGTCCTGACCATTCTCCGGGACAAGGTACGCCGCAACGACTTCATCGCCACCTCCCAGATTGGCATCACGCTGGCCAGCTTGGCTCTGGGCATGTATGCCGAGGAGCGCGTGGCACACTGGCTGCACGAGGTACTCCACATACCATGGTTGTCGGAGCAAGCCGCATCCACAGCCGCGCTGCTCATCGCTGTTTGCGGTCTGTCATTCCTACATGTCGTCGTAGGCGAGATGGTTCCCCAGACCATTGCCGTCCAGATGCCGGAAACGGTGGTACTGGCAGTGGCCGGCACCATGCGGCTCTGCGAAACGATATTGGGGCCCTTGGCACACCAGTTGAACCGCGCGGCCGAATTTCTCATCGTCAGGTCTCCGATCCCCGTCGACCAGGACTCGGGGTTGGCCTATTCCAAGGAGGAAATCCAGATCCTGATTGAGGAGAGCTACCATGCCGACCACATCGAGGATGACGAGTTCGGCTACCTGGAACGGATTGGGAACTTCGACGACCGCACCGTCAACGAAGTGATGACTCCCCGCACGCGGGTTGTGGGCATCCAGGAGGATGCAACCTACGCGGAGGTGATCGAGGTGATGCGGGGAGCCGGCCAGTCCCGCTATCCCATCTACGGAAGCAACCTGGACGACATCAAGGGGATACTCCACTTCAAACAACTGGCGCGGCTGGACCGCAGCGCGGAGTTTCGGCTTGTCAACATCATCACAAGGGTGCCGGACGGGGATCAGGAACAGGAGACGGGAGCACTGGTGGTTCCAGGTTCCACGCCGCTGCCCCAAATGCTGAAGCTGTTCCAGTCGCGCGGAGCCTACATGGCAGTGGTGCAGGACGAATTCCAGGGTACGGCGGGATTGGTAACCCTGGAAGACCTAATGGAGGAAATCTTCGGCGAAATCGAAGACGAATCGGACCTCGAGACCAACCGCGCCCGGGAAGCGCCCCGGCTCGAGGTCCGATCCAAAACCACCGTGGTGGCCCGGCTCGACGTTCCGGTGAACGAACTGCCCGAGGACTTCGCGGAAGCCTTGGGAGAGACCAAAGGCGAGGCGGAAACCATCAGCGGGATGATAATGAACGCGATCGACAGGGTTCCTGCGAGGGGAGACGAAACCCACCTGGGGAAGGTCTTCGTACGCGTGGAGGGCGATCCGCCGGACTTGCTGGCCTTTCTGAAATTGTCGCCATCCAAGCCCTCGGGCAATTGACGGCCGACGAGAACCCGAGTGGCGGTGCACAGGGCAGCCCGTGCACCGCCTACGCTTTCCACACCCATGCAGGATCCACAATTGGCCCCAAACCGCCGCATGTCGGCGCTCTTCAAACTGATCTACGGCTCAGGAGAGTGGATTCCGGCCATCACCTCAACCAGCCGCTCCCTAATCCTGAACTACTTCCTGGTGACCGTAGTCGGCCTCAGGCCGGGCTTTGTGGGCGTGATCCTGATGATTGGCCGCATCTGGGACGCGGTCAACGATCCGCTCGTGGGGCTCATCAGCGATCGGTTGCAGACCCGGTGGGGCCGGCGGCGTCCCCTGATGCTGGCGGCCGCCGTACCCATGATGGTGCTGTTCGCCCTGTTGTGGACGAAACCCTTCGACAATCAGTGGAGCCTGTTCGCCTGGTTCGTCGTGATTTCCGTGGTGCTCGACACCGCCATCACCGTGTTCTCAGTGCCCCACACGGCCCTGGTGGCGGAATTGTCCAGCGACTACGAAGAAAGGATTGACCTCAGCGTTTGGCGCAACGCCTTCTTTATTCTGGGCGCCCTCGTCATCGCGGCCCTGTTCAAGATGCTGGCGGAAGACTGGCTGGGCATGCTGGGCGGGGAATCCAACGTTTTCCGCGGCTACATGCTGGCCGGATGGCTGTTCGGTGCATCCCTGCTGGTGGCACCGATCCTCAATTTCATCACGGTAAAGGAGCCGGCCAATGTAGTGTCCGAGGTTCCCATCAGCGTGATGGAGGGACTCAGAACTGCCTACCGCAATCGTCCCTTCCTCCTGCTGTCAACCGCCTATTTCTTCGCATTGACCGGACTTGAAGTTGTCATCGCCACGTTTGTCTGGTACTTGCAGATTGTTTTGAGGGCGACGCCACTCCTAGAGTCGTTGTTGCCGGCGGTGCTGCTGGGTTCATCCCTGCTGGCCCTGCCCCTGGTCAACCTGCTGGTCAGGAAACTGGGCAAGCTCAAGGCATACATAATCTGCGGCTTCCTTTGGATTGCAACACTGCCGGCATATGCCCTGTATCCGCAGGGAGCCGCCGATACGTTTCTCTATTTTTGCGTCTGGCTGGGATTCACCTACGCAGCGGGCATCACCATTCCGTGGGCCATGCTGCCCGACGTTCTCGAGTACGACGAATTGCAAACCGGTAACCGCAGCGAAGGACTGTTCACAGCCTACATGGTCTTTTTCCGCAAGTTGGGCGGTGCCGTGGCAGTATTCGTCGCCAATCTCATCCTTGCCCAGGCCGGCTTCATCGAGGCCACATACGGCACCGGCATCGAGCAGCCCCAGTCGGTGGTGACTGCCCTGCGGCTCCTTTCCGGTGTACTGCCGACATTGTTGGTAGCGGTTGGCATCTTCGTCATTCGCAAATACCCGATCACGCGTGATCGCCATCGTGAACTGCTGGCCGAGCTGGCCGAGCGCCGACAGAACGACCCCGTTGTCGCTGACTGACGCCAAGCATTCGCTAACGGTTGCCCACGCCTTGGTCCAGCCGGCTCACTCGAGCCGCACCCTGTCACCATGCCTCCCGTACCCAACGAACCACTGAACATCTACGGTCTGCACGACGCGGGCGGCGAGCACCTCTTCGAAGAGGCTGATGTACACGGCTGGGTGGTGTTCAACGAATTCATCGGCATGGATGCCGCCGACCGCTCCGGCGTGGACTACAGTGCCTGGTCGGAACGAGGCTACGGAGTCATTGTCAAACTGCAATTGGGTTTCAACCCGGACGGCACGCTTCCGGCCGTCGGCAACCACTGGAAATTTGCCCGGCGATGCGGCCGTTTCGTCAAGGTCTCCCGTGGCTGCCGTCACTGGGTGATTGGGAACGAATTCAACAATTGGGCCGCGCGCCCGGGCGCAGACGCACGCGCCCGGATATCCCTGCTCAAGGACGTGAAGGACCCAGCGCAGACGCAGGCCGTGCTGCGAGCCTTGCCCGAGCGCTTTGACGCGCTTCATGCCGACGGGACCACGACCAACCTGGCCACCGTCGGCGAAGCCGTGCACCCGGACCGCTATGTCGCCTGTTTCAGGCAGTGCAGGGAGGCTATCCGCCAGGCCGACCCGGACGCACTCGTCATTACTGGGGCGGTTACCCCATGGAACACCCACACCCGCTATGCGGGCAACGAGAACGGGGATTGGATCACCTATTTCAGCGACATCCTGAACCGGTTGGGCCCCCAGGGTTGCGACGGCATCGCGCTGCATGCCTTCACGGTCACGGACGATCCCGTCGACGTTACCGCCGATGCCTGGATTCCCGACCGCTCGCCACGCCGCCGCAGCGGTTTCAGGGCCTATCGCGACTTCATGCGCGGCATTCCGTACCCTATGCGCCAATTGCCTGTATACATCGTGGAAGCGGATCAATTCCAATCCTGGAGCGCCCGGCAAAACGGATGGGTGCAGGCGGTCTACCGGGAAATCAACGGGTGGAATGAAGGTCCGGGACACCAGCAAATCCGATGTGCCGCCCTGTTCCGGTGGGCGGCCAGCCCCGGCGGTCGCTGGCAACTATCCGCATCCGATGCTGTCTTGGCGGACACCGCCGCGGCCCTCAACCAACACTATGCCTGGGATCCCCAAAAGGCTCCCCTGCTCAACCCCGAACAGCCCGATGTCTCCGCCAGCCTGTCCCCCGGCAGCGTAGTAAGGACCATCGGCGACATCAACCTACGGGCCGTGCCCGGCTTCGTAGGATCGCCCCCGGACGCCATCGTGACGAAGCTTCCGTCGGGCCAGCAGTGTCTGATTGTCGACGGCCCCGAACAGGTGGACCGGCTGATCTGGTGGCACGTCACGGTCACGATGTCCGACCATACCCGGGTCGACGGCTGGTTGGCTCAAGCCGGCGTGGATGCCCAACCATTTATCGCCAGGGTGTCCGGTGCCCCGGATCTGGCAGCCCCCTTCGACCCGGTGCCCATCCCGGACACGGACGCCCTGGCACCAGGCACCTACTTCCTGATACGGCAACCCACCGAACTGCGGCGCACACCGGGCACGCAGGCCAAGGAGGTGGACGACCTTTTGGGAACTGTCCCCATCGGGACTCCGGGCATCGTGCAGGAAGGGCCGTTGTACGTCGAGGACGGTATCTGGTGGCGCGTGCGCACTGCCTGGCCAGAAGACCGAGATTCGACAGGGTGGTTGCGGGAGGAAACACACCGCAACAAACGCAACCTGCAGGTCATCGCCATGCCTGGAACACCGGCAATTCCCGAACCCAGGTTTGCGGTTGGCGACACCGTCTGGGTATGGCGCAATGCTCTCCTGCGCCGTTTGCCCGGAACCTCCAACCAGACGATCGACGACATCGTCATGCAACTGGCTCCCGGCATGTCATTGACCGTGGAAGACGGCCCGCGGATGGAAGACAGGCTGGTGTGGTGGCAGGTGGCCACTCCCTCCGCGGTGGAGCCCGTGCTGCGGGGATGGGTCTCGGACATGACGCCGACCGGCTACGACCTCCTTCAGGACTCGGCACCAAACCTACCGGGTCGGGACAGGCAAGCGCTCCAGCCGGGCGACAGCATTTGGGTGATTGCCAAAAGCCCGATGCGGCGCACGCCGGGTCTGGACGGGGATGCAGGCTACGATGTCCTTGGTGAAGTGCCCCGCAACACGCTGTGTACGGTCCTAGGACATCCACAGGGGGTGAGCGAAATCGCATGGTGGCTGCTGGCAGTGGCCACGGACGAAAATGACCGGATGTGGGGATGGGTGGCCCAAAATGCACCGAACGGCACGCCGCAGATGGGAGCCCATCCGCTGCCCGCAGTCAGTCCCCCCGTCCCGCGCCGTGCACCCAGCACCCGGGAACGTCGGACCTTTGCCAACCGCGACCGCGTCATGAACATCCAACCCGATGTTCTGCGGATACGCAGGACTCCCGGACACGTGGGGAAGCCGGATTCGGACATTGTCGGGCGGGCGCCGTCCCGCAGCACCCTGATCGTCAACGGAGGGCCGGAGATCAGAGACAATCTCCGTTGGTGGCAGGCGAACATGGTGATCCCTCCCTCGACCCAGTCATCGGGCTGGGTCGCCGAAGGTTCGCAGAGCGGACTGCGCCTGCTGGCCTACGACTTCCTGGCCGACCACATCGACATCGCTACTCCGTTTCCGGGCCGTTTCCCGATGTCCCAGGGCTGGGGCACCAATCCGCAGTTCTACAGCCGATTCACCTACGGCGGGGTTCCTATGCGGGGCCACAACGGCTTCGACTTTGCCTTGCCGGTAGGCACACCGTTGCTGGCGACGGACACCGGCAGGGTCACCCGAACCGATTTCGGTGTGGGCGGTTTCGGCAAGTTCGTGCTCATGGAGCACGACTGGGGGGAATCGGTGTACGCGCACATGAGCGAATTCTCGGTCAGTGTGGGCCAGACCGTCGGGCGCGGAGCCACCCTGGGGCTTTCGGGCAACACGGGTGCCAGTACGGGCCCCCACCTGCACTTCGGAATACGGATTCTGCCGTATCGCAGGCCCGACGGCTGGGGCGGGTTCTGCAACCCGGCGCAATTCATGTCGCAGGACATTTTCCGCAATCGTCCAGTGGCCATGGAGCCATCCCCGCCCGGCGTGGAAAGCGACTCCAACATCCTTCCCTGAACCGATTCTCCGCTGTGGCCCCGGCTCCCGTCGTCCAGCTAGCCGTCTCCAAAGTCCCGAAGTACGCCACGCGCGAAAGCGGGGACACGGTCGAGGTGGTCGAGAGGCCGCACGGCGGTTTGAGTGCGGTCCTGGCCGACGGTCAGCGCAGCGGACGCAGCGCCAAGAACATCAGCAACCTCGTGGTGCGCAAGGCCATCTCACTGTTGGCCGAAGGCGTGCGCGACGGAGCCACGGCGCGGGCGGCACACGACTACCTTCGCACGTATCGACGGGGCCAGGTGAGCGCCGAATTGCAAATCGTCAGCATCGACATGGACTCCTGGACACTTGTCGTCTCGCGCAACTGTCATTGCCCGGCCTGGTTCCGGACCTGCAACAGCCAGGGGCTGCTGCAGGCCCACAGTCAAGCCATCGGCATCCACCGCAACACGCGTCCGGACATCACCGAGCTGCCAATCGAGGCCGGCAGCATGGTGATAGCGGCCTCCGACGGGGTGTGGGAAGCCGGCCGCCATCCCCAGGACCGCATGAATCTGCCGGCCCTGGTCTGTGACGCGGACCCCGACGGCAGCCTGCCGGCGGACCGTCTCGCCCGACTGCTGCTCGACACCGCGCTGGTCCTTGAGGAAGGCCGTGCCCGGGACGACCTGACGGTGCTGGTCGTAAAGGTCCTGGACCGTAGCAAACGGGACGACGCGCGGCACATGACAGTCAGTTTTCCCTTGGGATAGGAGCCAATCCGGCCGGGACCGGGCAACAGGAATTGGAATGCAGCGTCCGCTCATCAAGGTTGTGGGTGTCAGCGCGGCCGGGAAGTCCACTTTGGCGGCAACCCTCGAGCAGTTGGGCATGCGCGTCCGATGCGCCAGCCAGGAACACAGTTATGTCAAGGATATGTGGCAACAGCTTCATCCTCCCGATATTCTGATATTCCTGCACGCGGACCTGGGAACCCAGTTGTCCAGACGCCCGTGGGGGCGGTATACCGAGGCCGGCCACCGGGAGGAATTAGAGAGGCTGGCCCATGCCCGGACGCACGCGGACCTTGTGATAGAGACCTCGCCGATGACAAAACGGGAAGTGGTCCAGGCAGTTCGGCGGTTTCTGGATGATCGGCATGTCTCCAACGCCCCGTGCGCTCCCCAAGGCTGACATTTTATCGCTGATTCGGCCACGGATTTTGCCCAAGACGGCACCATTTGTTGTGTTATCATCAAACATGGCTGAGCAGCCTGGATTCAATAGGTTGAATCGGGTCGGATTGGTTCCGTAACGCGCGCGGGCGCGCGCTCGTCGTCGGAGTAGTAACAAGGGGTAAACGCAGCAATGGCTATGCGAAAGATTTCCAGCAACGGCCATCTGTCGGCCAACGGGCGCTCCCATGACAGCGGAAACCTGAACGGTGCGGTGCCCAAACCGCGTTTCCCCGGCATTCAGACCACCACCGATGGTTCCGGAATGATCACGTGGGTTGAAACCCAAATCACGCAGGGGGCCTGCGCCTATCCGATTACCCCGACCACGACCATGGGCGGCGGCTACGGCGCATCCGTGGCCAACGGTGCCCGCAACCTGTGGGGCCAGCCGCTCAAGTTTTTGGAGCCCGAATCCGAACACAGCGCGGCCACCGCTTGCGAGGGCTTTGCCGTGGCGGGAGGGCGCGTCAGCAACTTCACCTCGGGCCAAGGCCTGGTCCTGATGAAGGAGGTGCTCTACACCATCAGCGGCAAACGCCTGCCCGTGGTGTTCCACATCGGTTCGCGGGCCATCACACGCCAAGGCCTGAACGTGCATGCCGGGCATGACGATGTGATGTGTGTGGCGGACTGCGGCTGGGGCATCCTCTTTGCCAAAAACGCACAGGATGCCGGCGACCTGGCGGTGATGAGCCGTCGTATCGCCGAAGACGGCTTTACCCCCATCCTGAACGTACAGGACGGCTTCCTGACCACCCACACGGTGGAAGACGTACTGTTGCCCGAGTCCGAACTTCTGGAGGAGTTCGTGGGGCCTCCGGGGGACAAGGTGCCCAACCTTTTCGATCCCATGAACCCCATCATGACCGGAGTTGTCCAGAACCAGGACAGCTACATGAAAGGCATCGTGGCCCAGCGCAACTACTACGACCGTCTGCCCGGCATCATCGACGACGTGTTCGCGGAGTACTCCGAACTCACCGGTCGTCCTTACGACGTGATCGAACAGTACCGGATGGAAGACGCCGACTACGCCATCGTGGGCATCGGCTGCTACATCGAGACCGCCCGCGCCAGCATCGACTACCTGCGCGAGACATTCGGCATCAAGCTGGGCATCGTGCACGTCACCTGCTACCGGCCGTTCCCCGGCCGTCAACTGGTCGAGGTCTTGGCCGGCCTCAAGGCATTCAGCGTCATTGAACGCATGGACGACGCGCTGGCCCCCAACAATCCGCTGGCCAACGACATCAAGGCTGCGTTCAGCGACGCCATGATGGGACATCCCGACTTCCCGCAAATCACGCGGATCCCGCAGATCTTCTGCGGGATCGCGGGCCTGGGCAGCCGCGATGTGCGGCCGGCCGACTTTGCGGCCACCGTCCGCAACATGCTTGAAGGGCACCAGCGCTTCTTTGTCCTGGGTGTGGACCACGACCTGACCCTGCCACCGGAGCACGATCCTGACTTGCGGCCTCCGGGCGCCTTCTCGATGCGTGGCCACTCCGTCGGCGGTTTCGGCTCCGTGACCACCAACAAGGTGATTGCCACGATTGCGGGCGATGTCTTCAACAAGAAGGTGCAGGCCTATCCGAAGTACGGATCCGAGAAGAAGGGCCTGCCCACCACCTATTACCTGACGGTGGCGAACGACCAGATCCTGACGCACTGCGAGCTCAACCACGTCGATTTCGTTCCCATGAACGACATCAACGCCTTTGTGTCCGGCAATCCGCTGAGTGGCATCCTGGAGGGTGGATCCATCTTTGTCCAGACCTCAAAGACGGACCCGGTTGAGATTTGGGCGGACATTCCACCTGATTCGCAGGCCAAGATACGCGACAAGGACATTCGTGTGTTTGCGGCGGATGCTGCCCTGATTGCCCGCGAAGAAGCGCCCATTCCAGACCTGTCCGTGCGCATGCAGGGCATCGTGCTGCTGGGCATCTTCCTCAAGGTGACGCCGTTTTCCGAGGAAGCTGACCTGACGTACCCAGAGGTGATGGAAAGGGCAGAAAGTGCCTTGCGCAAGTACTTTGGCAAGCGCGGCGAAGCGGTCGTGCAGGCCAACCTCAAGGCCGTGAAGCGCGGCTATGACTCGGTTATCGAACTGTCTGCGGAGACCAAGGCCCTTGAGGTCACGGCACCCAAGTTCGATCCCTCCGCCCAAATTGAATTGTTCGTCTAGGCTGCTGTTGACAGACCGCCGCCACTGCCACCCGGCGCCCGGCGTCAGGGAGTTTTCATGGTAACCACTAACGAAATAGACGTTGCCTCCATTAGCAAGACCAAGAACGGTTCCGGCGAAGGCCTCGACGCCACAATTGTGGACGTCAACGATTTCTTTGACCGTATCGTCCAGGGTTACAACGACGGCTCCGGGGAACTCCATCTCCCGGCGGATGTGGGCGTGGCGCGGTCCGTGATACCGGCCGGCACCGGTGCAGCCCGCGACTTCAGCTACATTGCCCCCGAGATTCCGGAGTACATCGAAGGCAACTGTACCGGCTGCATGAGTTGCGTCAACCAGTGCCCCGACACGGCCATCCTCGGCAAGGTTGTGAAGTTGGACGTCCTGGACAATGCCCTGGCCGAATTGACCGACGAGGCCGAACGCGGCTTCATGGCCAACCAGTTCGCCGAAACCAACAAGTTCTTCAAGGTTCCCCAGAAACGCAAGAAGGATCCGGGCAAGTTTGGCATCTTCATCGATCCCACCAAGTGCAAGGGCTGCGCCGAATGCGTCGAAGCCTGCGCGGATCTGGGCTACAACGCCCTGAAGATGATCCAGAAGGAAGACAAGACGGTCCCGATCTACGAGAAGAGCATCAACTTCTTCCGCTCGCTGCCCGCGACGCCGGACGAATTCATCAACGACCGCATTGCCGTCGACATGATGCTGGCGGAGCAGAGCATGCTCTACGTGGGCGGTGCGGGATCCTGTGCCGGCTGCGGCGAGGCCACCGTCATCCGGATGTGGCTGGCGGCCTTGGGATACGTGTACGGCGCCGACAACATCGGCATTGCCGCCAGCACCGGCTGCAACACGGTCTATGGCAGCACCTATCCCTACAACCCCTATATCGTTCCGTGGAGCAATTCGCTCTTCGAAAACGGTCCCGCCTTCGCCATGGGCATTCGCATGAAGTGGGATCAGCAGGGATGGGAGGACAAGCAGCTCTGGGTCATGGGCGGCGACGGGGCCATGCTGGACATCGGCTTCCAATCGCTGAGCCGGATGCTGTCCAGCGGCATGAACATCAAGGTCCTGATTCTGGACACGCAGGTCTACTCCAACACCGGAGGACAGACCAGCACCGGGTCCTACACGGGCCAGGACTCCAAGATGTACTCCTACGGCAAGGAGAAGCCCGGCAAAACGGAATTGCGTAAGGAGATTGGCCGCATCGCCATGATGCATCCCAACACCTTCGTGTCGCAGACGGTAGCCTCCATTCCCAACCACTTCTACAAGTGCATCCTGGACGCGGCATCCTTTGACGGTCCAGCCATCGTAAACACCTTCACCACGTGTCAGCCGGAACACGGTGTGGCCGACGACATGGCTCGCCACCAAGCCAAGTTGGCAGTGGACAGCCGGGCATTCCCCGTGTTCGTCTACGACCCACGCAAGGGGGATACCATCAAGGAGCGGTTGAGCCTGCAGGGCAACCCCGCGGCCAAAGAGGACTGGTACACCATTCCGAAGACCGGCGAGACGATTGACTTCATCACCTTCGCCCGTTCGGAGGGTCGATTCGCCAAGCAGTTCGACCGCGAGGGAAACCCATCGGAAACATTGATGGATTCCCAGGCCGACCGTCTTGCCAACTGGCGCATGCTCCAGGAAATGGCCGGCATGCGCTGAACCCCAACTCCCGTCAGCCAAGCCCAAAGGGCTGGCAATGCCAGCCCTTTTTGTTGCTCGGCCAACTTGCATTCCGCCGAGTCGGCTTGTGGCCGCATTGCCGGCGCTGAAATCCCGCTTGGACGACTGGCCGGACGGTTCGGGGCCCCGGATGCGTGCCAATCCTGAACAGGTGCAGGGGATTGAACCAAGCGAACAACCGCCAAAACCGTGCGAAGGTCGAGACACTCCTGAGCCTCCCGGCGACCTCAACAACGCGGGTGCCTGGCCTGTACCGGCACGCCCTTACCTCAAGTCAGGCACGGATAACAGCCTGCCGATGAATTCCGCCAGCAGGTCAACGGATCTGCCTTCCAAGTGAAGCACGCGGCCAATCTCTTCAAGAGTCCGTCGGATTGCAACCTGTTGGAGACCGTACAAGTGCAGGCACCGTTCCCTGATGTCGGCCGCAGCCAGAAGTGCCAGGGTTGCCTCCACGTTCTCGGGCTTCATGTCCCTGTTGTACAACGCAAGTATGCGTTCGCCGATATTCCGATCGCCGAACGCAAGCGCGATGGGAAACGACTTCTTGCGGCGTCGGATATCTTGATGCGGTGCCTTGCCGGTGTCGTTCGCATGGGCCCAGATACCATTGATGTCATCAAGCATTTGATAAGCGATGCCGGTCTGCTCACCCAATCGCCTGAAACGCTCGCGCATGGGCCCATCATTGGTGCTTAGGTGCGCGCCGCACGCCAGGCATGTTCCGAACAGTGCTGCGGTCTTGCCCTGAACCATGCGGGTGTAATCATCCAGCGACAGGCGGGTACGCTGTTCGAAGTCAATGTCCAGGAACTGGCCCTCCGTCAAGGCAATGCTGGTGTCAATCAGCATGGACATGGCAACCGCCACGGTGTCCGATCCGAACCCGGTGCCGTGCAACCCGGCCATGGCTCGGAATGTACAACCAAACAGGCCATCGCCCACATTGATGGCCTGAGGTATTCCCCAGATCTTCCAGACGGTCGGGGAGTGCCTTCTGAATTCGTCCCCGTCCTCGATGTCGTCGTGCAACAGGGAATAGGCGTGCAGGAGTTCGACACTGACCGCTGCCGGCAGAGCCTTCTCCGCGTCAAGTCCCAGGGTTCTGCACGCCAGCAGAAGGAGCAAGGGCCGTGAACGCTTGCCAACGAAACGGGCAATCGGTCTGAACTCCCTGTTCACCCAACCCATGTGGTAGTGCATCATGCCCATGTACGGGTCCAGGATGGGTTCCGGGCTCGCGAGGTGCTCCTGCAACGAGGTTTCCACCATGCTGCGCCAGTCCGCAATCAATGCTTCGAGAGTGGTGTCTTCCATTGTCGTCCCTTGGCGTACTTCGGTGTTCATGGCAGAGCCGTCGATGTTCGGGATTTCTCCCCTCGGTGGCTGCGAGCCGATGGGGAGCAGTTTCTTGTCGCATCCAAGGCTCCGACAGGGAATGGCATCGGACGTTGAACAGAGACTGTCGCCTGTACTTCCGGGACCGCGGTCACCGAGTCCCGCCAATATCGCACCTGGAACCCAGACGGCACCGGGCCTTCCGCCAGCCAGGATCGACAGATCACCAATGGCGAATTCCGCTATCCAATGAGTGGCGGCTCTGCGGGAACCACCATCCGGCGGTCCACATCCGACACGGCGAAGCATCCACTGCAGAACATGGCTATGCGCAGCACCGAGCCCCATATCTCCAGTTCCTCGACGACAGCCTCCGCGGACTTCACCGCCTTGCGCAGGAGCGGTCCGGCCACTCCCGCCAGATCCGCACCCAGGGCCAAGGCCTTCAGAATATCCAGCGGCGAACGCACCCCGCCGGACGCAATTACAATCGGCTTGTCCAAGCCTGCGGAACGGTCGCCAACGACTGCGTCGACTTCTTGCAGACATTCGGCAGTCGGAGTGCCCCAATGCCGGAATGCGGCCGCAATCCTTTGTTGCCGCCGCGTCCCGGCCCGGTGCATTTCAACCTCGCTCCAGGACGTACCGCCGGCTCCGGCCACATCAATGCCGGCGACACCCGCCTCAAGCAGGCGTTGGGCGGTTCGGCCATCGATGCCCCACCCGACTTCCTTCACTATCACGGGCACCGACAACTCCCGACATACCTGCTCGAGTTTCGCCAGAAGGCCCGTCCAGTCGGTGTCGCCTTCGGGCTGCACGCACTCCTGCAGGACGTTGAGGTGCAGGATCAGGGCCTCGGCCTCGATCACCTCCACCGCCTGAATGCATTCCGCGAGTCCGAACCCTTTGTTCAGTTGCACCAAACCCAGATTGGCCAGCAGTGGCACATCCGGCGCCACGCGCCGCAATTCCCGCCAGTTGCGAGCAGCTTGGCGTTCCTCCACCATGATGCGCTGGCTGCCAACCCCCATCGCAACGCGCCGGTGCTGCGCCGCCTCGGCCAGGTTCCGGTTTACCCGACTGGCGGTGTCCGTACCTCCGGTCATGGAACTGATCAACAATGGCAGTGTCAAACGCCGTCCCAAGAACCGGGTCCCGGTGTCCACGCGTTCGAGATCGCCTTCCGGCAAGGGGCAGTGTCGAATCCGATACCGTTCGAAACCGGTGTGCACCCGTTCCGATTCCACGTCCTCGGCGAGGTTGATGCGGATGTGATCGTCTTTCCGGTTCTGGGAACTCATCGGGTTTGTCCATCGGCAATCCAGGCCGGACGAACGGCTGCAGGGCCCGGCCAGCGGTGTTGCCGCGTGCATTGACCAACCCCGTCCGTGCGAACACAAAGCCCTCGGTTATTGTTGACTCCGGCTCCGGCACTCCTATAGGATTCGGCACTGTGCAGGGGTCTGAAGTCAGGCGTCCCGCATGCTTTGTTCTTTCCCCTTGGACCTGGTCGGGCCCAAGGATGCCCTACAACGCCGCTGAAGCTGGGAGACTGACCGATGAGCTCTACACTTGACCGGGTCAAGGAAATCATCGTTGATCATCTGGATGTCGATTCCGATGAGATTCAGATGGATTCCAACTTCAGGGACGACCTGAATGCCGACAGCCTGGACCTGGTCGAACTAATCATGGCTTTCGAGGAAGAGTTCGAAAGCGAGATCAGCGACGAAGAGGCGCAAGCGTTGCAGTCAGTGGGCGATGTCGTGAACTATCTCGACAATCAAAGCTGAACCCAGTCCGGACATCGAAAAAAGGTGGAGGTGTATCCCCACCTTTTTGATTCCCGGACTGCCTGCATAAGGACCAGCGTCCGGAACCGACCGGATCGGCGACACTCCGGACCGTCTCGGGGGGCCGAGCTTAAAGCCCCGCTTCCGTCCAGCAGGCACCCAAGGCCGTGCTGGTCTCGGCAATTGCTTCGTCGGCCGTCACGTCCCGTAGGCGTTGCAGGAACGGCTCCACCGAGCAGGGGCCGTCGTAGTCGATGGACTTCAGCTGCCTCAGCAATCCGGCACAGTCGGTAACTCCGTTCGCGCCCGGCAAATCCCTGACCAGGTCCAGTTGTTCATCCGGCCCCAGGCCGGCCTGCCCGTCGTTCAAGTGCACGAGAACGATGTCCCGGTTTGTAAGACCGCCCACGTCCTCCAGTTGCGTGTGCGACGTGTACAGGTGAAACAGGTCAACCAGCAGACCCACATTTGCACAGTCGAGGGCTGCCGCCAGTCCCAGCACTGAGTCCATGGTGTGCAGGAACGGATGGCGGAATGTATCCCTCAGGGTACGGGGACCTATGAATTCCAGGCCCAGTCTCAGTCCATGGAACTCCAGGGCTGCGGCGACCGAACCGAGCCGCGCCACGTGAAAGTCCCAGTTGGTCTTGAAGTCCCTGTCGTTGCTGCCCGGCATGACAACCGTCGTCGTGCGGGTGTAGCCGGCAGCGTAGGCCGCATCGGCCGTGTTCGCGAAATCCCCGGTCAAGTCTCCTGCCAGAATCGCCTCGGGGCCGATGTACCGGATCGGCAACATGACGATGCCGGGCACCAGATCGTGGCTCTCGAGGATGTCCTGTACCTGGGACGCACCCAGTTCCTTCAGTTCGGAGCCTGCGATATCCACACCTTTAAAACCATGTTTCCGAGCCGCGGCACAGGATTCCGTGAAACCAAGGCGGTGCCCAAGCATGTTGGGATTGAGCGATCGATACATGCGCTGACTCCAGTTCACTGACTTGCACGGGGAATCCTAACGGAAGACTCGCCACCGACGTAACTATCGGTCCGGTGCGCAGTTGAACATCGGGACACACCCTTATGCAGGAGCCACCGCCGACCGGCTGTTGTGGAAGGGATCGAGGGCCCGCCCCTTTTCCTCCCGGAACTGGCTCGTGTACAGATGGTGGTAGTAGCCCCCGGCCGCCAGCAACTCACTGTGAGTGCCCATCTCCTCGATCCCACCACCGCGTACCACCAGAATCCGATCCGCCAGGCGGATCGTGGACAGTCGGTGTGCTATCACCAGGCTGGTGCGGTCGCGCAGGACTTCGTTCATGCCTTGTTGAATCAGCGCCTCGGTAAGGGTGTCGACCGAGCTTGTTGCTTCATCCATGATGAAGATGTCCGGCTGTGCCAGGATGGCCCGGGCAATGCTTACCAGCTGCCGTTGGCCGACACTGAGCTTGACCCCTTCCTCTCCCACAGTGCTCTGATAGCCGTCTGGGAGGTTTGCAATGAAGGCGTGGGAACCGGCCAAATGCGATGCAGCCAGAACTTCGTCGTCCGATGCTTCCAGTCGGCCGTAACGGATGTTCTCCTGAATCGTTCCAGAGAACAAGTGCGGTACCTGAAGCACCATCCCGACACGGGACTGGACCGATCGCTGTGTCAGGGTGGCCACATCCCGGCCTCCAATCGAAATTCGGCCGCGCTGCGGCTCATAGAAGCGGCAAATCAGGTTGACCAGTGTCGACTTGCCGGCCCCGGTCGGACCCACCAGGGCAACCGTTTCGCCATTTCCGATGGTCAGGCACAGGTCGGTGAACACCGGCACATCGCTGTCGTAGGCGAAATCCACATGACTGAACTCAATGTCCCCCTGTATTGATGCTGCGTTGGCGGCATCCGGCGCGTCGACGATTTCCGGCTTGGCCCCAAGCAGGCTGAAGACCCGTTCACCGCAAGCCATGGCCTGCTGCATTTCGGCGAACACCCTTGACATCTCCTCGATCGGCATCAGCATGAGCGCGATATAGGCAACGAAGGCCTGAATCCCTCCGATGGTGATGTCGCCGAGCTGAAACTGCCATCCGCCATACCCAATGATGGTGCCAACGGCCAGGGCTGCCACAAGCTGGACGGAAGGCAAGAACAGCGCGGACAGGAACGCGGCCCGGAAACTGGATCCGAACATCTCCAGGTTGAGTTCGTTGAACCGATCCGAATTGAGTCGTTCGCGTGCCAGGGACTTGACCACCCTAACTCCGGTCAGCATCTCGTTGTACTCGCCGGTCAGGCGGCTGTTGGTGCTTCGGACATGCCGGTATGCCCGTACGATGCGCGTCTGAAACCGCAGCGCGACGAAGAACAGAATCGGAATGATCGCGGCCATGATCAGGCCCAGCTTCCAGCTAATGGCCACCATGAAGCCCAGGGATACGAAAATGCTGGACAGGCCCCAAAACAGATCCATGAAGCCCCAGGAGATCATTTCGCCGATGCGCTTGGCATCGGACGTCAGGCGAGCCATGAGCCACCCTACGGGGGTCCTGTCGAAGTAGGACAGCGACAACTGTTGCAGTCTGTCGAACATGTCGCGACACAGATCGTACCGGATCAACTCCCCGAGGTAACCTGCTCCCAGAATGAATCCCACAACCGGGATGCTGAACGCCGCAAACACCGCACCGTAGTGGACGACCAACCCCACGACATGCGGCCAATCTCCTGCCACCAACCCTTCGTCCACAATCCGTTTGGTGAGGAAGGTGAGATAGGCCTCCTGCACCGCAATCGCCAGAGTGGACGCCAGGTAGATCACTACCCAACGCTTATGGCGGAGTTGGAGCCGCAGTAGTTGGACCAGCGTCCGGCCGTCGAACGCGGTTTCGAATTCCTCTTCCTCGAAGTACTGTTCGGTCATGTCGTTCGACCATTGATACCGACGGAACCGGGCACACCGGCCCCGTTCATCCCGACGTGCGGAAGCGGATCGGCAGCCACTGTCGCCTTCCGCAACTCGTCCTGCAACTCGCTTTCAATATCGGACTGGATGCGGAACACATCCCGGTACAGGCCATCCCGGTCCTTGAGATCATGATGGCGTCCGTGTTGGACAATGCGGCCCTTGTCCAGCACCAGGATCTGATCCGCATGCATGATCGACTGGATACGATGGCCGATGATGAAGGTGGTCCGATCCTTCATCAACGCCTTCAGGGCTGCCCGGATGTGCCCTTCCGTCGAAACATCCACCGACGAAAGGGCATCGTCCAGAATCAGGATGCGCGGATTCTTGAGCAGGGTGCGGGCGATCGTCACACGCTGTTTCTGACCACCCGACAGGGTGACGCCCTTCTCCCCCACGATGGTTTCGTACCCGTCCGGAAACGCCTGGACCACATCGTGGATGTGCGCAACCCGCGCCGCGGCGTAAAGGGTTTCATCATCGATTTCACCCTGAACGCCCATGAGCATGTTGCGACGAATGGTGGTAGAGAAGAGAAAGGGATCCTGTTGGACGATGCCGATGTACCTCCGCAGCCAACCGCGCGGCAGCGTTTTCAGGTCGTGTCCGTCGATCGTGATGCGGCCCTGCGTGAATTCATAGAACCGCGGAATCAGGGATACGAGCGTGGACTTGCCGGAACCTGTGGGTCCCAGCAGTGCAACGACCTGGCCGGGCCGGGCCATGAACGATACGTCTTCGAGCACCGCGGGGGACTGAGCGTTTCCGGCGGACCCCGAGTCGTCGACCGTGATTGTTGCCTGGTAGGCAAACCCCACGTGCTCGAAACGGACCTCGCCCTCCATGCGCTGCGGCGGGAGGCTGGTTCGTTCACCAGCCGACTCGCGTTCCTGGCGCACCACGGCCATGATACGGGTATAGGACACCCAACCGGTGGATACCCTGGTAATCACCTGCCCCAGGTTGCGCACAGGCCACATGAATTGGCCCAGCATGGCAACGATCGCAAGATAGGAGCCAAGCGTCAACTCTCCCGCCAGCACTGCTCGCGCCCCCAGATACACCGACAACACCATCTGGGCGGCCACCAGCAGGTCGGTCCCGGACCAGAACGCCGCATGCAGGTTGGTGAGCTTCAGGCCTTGGTTCTTGAGCCCGCGATTGTCCCGTTCGGTCATTCGGATTTCGTAGGCCTGACGCACAAAGGCGCGCACGACCCGGATGCCACTGAGGTTTTCCTGTAGGCGGGTCGAGAGACGAGCCTCCTGCTGTTGTGCCAAGTCGTACCTGCTCCTGATCAAGGGGAAAAACCGGAACGAAGCCGCCAAGATGAACGGGACGGTGACGGTGGACCACAGGGCCAGACGCATATCCAGCAGGATCATCCCGGTCATGAACACGCCAATCAGAAGGCCGGAACGCCCGATGCCCAACAGGGTGTTGGCAAACAGCTTGCGTACGGCTTCCACATCGGACGTGGCCCGTTGGAGCAGATCCCCCGTCGCGTTGTTGTCGTGGAACAGGAACGGAAGGGCCTGCATGTGGTCGTAAAGGTAGCTGCGAATGCGGAAACAGGCACCTTCGGCAGCCTGCGCCGCCAAGCGACCTGCACCGAAGCTGCATGCACCGGTCGCCACCCCCAACAACACGAACCCGGCTGCATAGGCAGGAAGCGGCCAGGCGCCATTGCCCATCAGGCCCTGGTCCACGAAGTTCCGCAGCAGAAACTGGCTGCCAGCCCGTGCCAGGGCCGCCAAGCCCAAACTCAGGATCGCGATCCCGTACGCGAGTCGATATCCCGTGATCAAGCGCCACAAGGCTACGACGCGATGGGAGTGCGCCGTCTGCTTGAGGTCAAAGTCGTTGGCACGCAGCAACCTTTGGGTTCCGGCCACGCCCATTCCGACTGAAGTAACCGACATCATCAAGCCTGCAAACCGAGCTCCCAAACCTGCGGGGAACGGGCGTCCCGCCGCGCAACAGAGCGGGAGGTATACCAAAGCCACCCTTCAAACGCAACATTTCCGTACAAAAAACAGGCCCGCCGATCGCGGCGGGCCTGGTCCAAGCCTGCGGATTTGCCACGCGGGTGCGCGGCAGCAGACACATTCATGGGGGAAGTGATCCTTAGGGGTTACCTGGCATTGCCGTCCCGACTGAGACGCCTTTCAACGAACCCCGAGCAGCAGATCAATCAACAACTGGTCCAGCCGTTCGTACGGCTTACCGCGGGCCCCCAACGCATCCCGGTCGAAGAGGTGTCGGCGGAGTTCGTTGTTGCGGCCGGGATCGTATCCACCCTCAAGCCACATGGACATGGATCCGTCGTCCGCCGTGCACTCCGCAATCAATGCCTGGATCTCGCTGTCCGCTGCAAACTGCCGGCTCTTGTCCTTCAGGATCAGGTAGGTACGCATGCAACCCCGCGCAAACTCCTTGACATCGTCGAGATCGCTGGAACGATAGGCGTGGGCATCGAAGTGGCGCGGGTTGTCATACCCGACGGATTCAAGGAAGTGAACCACGTTGAACGCCTGCTTGATGCTGTGGGAGCCGAACCTGAAGTCCTGATCATACCGGTCCATGTTCTGATCGTTGAGATCAATGTGGAACAGCTTGTCGGCTTCCCAGGCCTGTGCAATGGCATGCATGAAATTGAGCCCCGCCATCTGTTCGTGGGCCATTTCCGGGTTAACTCCGACCATTTCCGGATGGTCCAGGGTTGCGATGAACCCGAGCATTGATCCCACCGTAGGCAGATAGATGTCGCCGCGCGGCTCGTTCGGCTTGGGTTCCAGCGCAAAGCGCAGGTTGTATCCCTGGTCGATCACGTAGTCGCACAGATAGTTGATGGCATAGCGGAAGTGCCGTCCCGAATCAACCGCACACTTGCCCACATCGGTTTCCGTCCCTTCGCGACCACCCCAGAACACGTAGGTTTCCGCACCCAGTTCGACACCAAGATCGATGGCTGCCATAGTCTTTTGCAGTGCATAGGCGCGCACCTCGGGATCACTGCTGGTAAAGGCACCGTCCCGAAACACCGGATGCGTGAACAGGTTGGTGGTGGCCATGGGCACCACAATCCCGGTATCGTCCATGGCCTTGCGGAAGTCCCGCACGATGCGATCCCGTTCGGCAGCCGTGGCATCGATGGGCACCAGATCGTTGTCGTGGAAATTGACGCCCCAGGCGCCAACCTCGGCCAGCATGTGGACGATTTCGACCGGTGTCACCACCCCGCGGACCGGATCGCCGAACGGATCGCGGCCGATGTTGCCCACGGTCCACAATCCAAAGGTGAACTTGTCCTCCGCCCGGGGAATGTACTGATTGCTCATGTTCCGTTGTACCCCTCCTTCAACAAGCCGGCCAGGCCGAAGCGCCTGGCCGTCCTCGCTATGCAACAGTTTTGCGACTGTTACCGGCCGCCACCGGGCGGCCTAGTAGACGCAGTCCACCTGCCGCCGGGTCTCGGCCGACTTCAGAATGGCGTCGCAAATGACCGCATTCCGGTAGCCGTCATCGAAGTCCGCCCCAATCGGCGCCACGTCCCGGTCGTTCACGATGCAGTCCAGCAGATGGGTAATTTCGTGCACGAACGTGTGTTCCCAGCCGATGATGTGTCCCTGCGGCCACCAGTTTTCCCACCAGGGATGGGTAGGTTCGGACACAAGAACGTTGGTGAAGCCGCTGGTATTCGGGTCTCCGTCGTTCCAGAAAATCTGCAGCTCGTTGAGGCGTTCCAAGTCGAAGACCACCGAACCCTTTTCGGCATTGATCTCAATGCGCTGACCGTTTTTGCGGCCCCCCGCGAACCTCGTAGCTTCCACGGTGCCCAAGGCACCGTTCTCGAACTCCAGCAGCGCGGCGAAGGCATCGTCCACATCCACCTTGCCCATGGTGCCGTCGTCCCACGGCCGCTCCTCGATGAAGGTTCGGGTCATGCCGGACACGCTCTTGACATCACCAACCAGGTAGCGGCCCAGGTCGATGATGTGGGCACCCAGGTCCCCCAGAGCTCCGCTGCCGGCCACGTCCTTTTGCAGACGCCAAATCATCGGCAGGTTGTAGTGGGGCATGATCCACTCCTGCAGGTAGACCGCGCGGAAGTGGTAGACCTGTCCCAGCAGTCCCTGATCAATGAGGAGCCGGATCTGCCGGATGGCGGGCACGAAACGATAGTTGTACGCCACCAAACCCTTGACGCCGGCCTTGTTGACGGCATCCAGCATGGTCTTGGCTTCCTCCGCCGTGCGGGCCAACGGCTTTTCGCAGATGATGTGCTTGCCGGCCTCCGCGGCGGCAATGGACGGGGCGGCGTGCACGTTGTTTGGCCCGCCGTTGTCCAACACGTGAACGTTGTCGTTGCCGAGCATTTCCTCCCACGAACTGTAGGTGTTGCGGTAGCCGAACCGCCGGGCGGCCTCGGCGGTCGCCTCCTGATCGCGTCCGCAGATGGCCTCCAACACCGGAATGGCCGGCGGCGGATACATCATGTGCGGAATCTTGAGCATGGCATTGGAATGGGCCTTGCCCATGAAGGCGTAGCCCAGCATGCCGATTCCAATCTCGGGTGCTTCGCCGGTGGCTCGCGCACCGGCCATGGCGGTGAAGCCGCTTCCGTCACTCATGGCTATGGGGTTCCTTGGAATAGTTGGTAAGGATGGGCAAATCCGCGGTGGGACTGCGTGTCAGTCCGCAAAGGCTTCGTCGAACACGATGTCCGACGACGGGAAGTCGAACTTGCGGACCTCGGCCAGGGCCTCCCGGGCCCCGAACTCCCGATCCATGCCGCTGTCTTCCCACTCGATGGAGAGCGGACCGTCGTAGCCCAGGCGGTTGAGGGCCCGGATGATCGGGTCCCACTCGACATCGCCGTGGCCCGGCGACACGAAGTCCCAGCCCCGCCGGTGGTCGCCGAAGTCCAGGTGGCTCGAAAGGATGCTGTTGCGACCCGTCAACTGCAGCCGGCTGTCCTTGACATGCGCATGGAAGATGCGGTCCGGGTAGGCATTGATCAACTCCACCGGATCCAGGAACTGGTGCACCAGGTGGCTGGGGTCGAAGTTGATGCCGAAGGCCGGATGCCCGTCCACCGCCTCGAGGGCGCGGCCAAACGTGATGATGTCGTAGGCGATTTCCGTCGGATGTACCTCCAACCCGAACTTCACCCCCTGGGCCTGGAAGTGGTCGAGGACGGGTGTCCACTGCCGGCCGAACTCCGCGTAGCCCTCATCGATTTCGGCAGACGAGGTCGGCGGGAAGAAGTAGAGCTTGTGCCAGATTGGACTGCCGGTGAAGCCGTTGACAACATCCACGCCAAACAGCTTGGCCGCGGACGCCGTGTCCTTCATCTCCTGGGCGGCCCGTTGGCGGACCCCCTCGGGTTCGCCGTCCCCCCAAACATGGGGAGGCAGAATGGCTTCATGCCGGGCATCAATGGGATCGGATACGGCCTGGCCGACAAGGTGGTTCGAGATCGACCAGCAGCCCAGATTGTGGCTCTCCAGCAAGTCGCGCTTTTCGCGGACATAGGCATCGGATGCCAAGGCCTTGTCCACTTCGAAGTGATCGCCCCAACAGGCCAGTTCCAGGCCGTCGAAACCCCACTCACTGGTCTTGGCGGCGAGTTCGGAGAGCGGCAAGTCGGCCCACTGGCCGGTAAACAACGTCACATTCCTGGGCATGGATTCCTCCCGTTGGAACAGCAAGATGGGTTTGGAGCTACAGACGCGGAGTGCGCGGTATTTGCACCTCCGATTATACCGCCCGGCCCGACCCTTACACTTGCAGCCGGGGCACTGTTTCAATCTCGTTGATACGGGTATCCATTCACTGTCAACGGGGCGGCTCCCCTGTGTTCCATTGCGTCCTATACCGACTGATTTGATGACGCTTGGTACAGCGTGCCCATCACTGCCTGCGGCTTCCTTGACCAAAATCAACGAAAGTGAAACAGTGCCGCAGCCGGAGGGTTCGCAACCGGCCTCCGAATTGCTCGGTGTGGACGGGCAGGCCGTTCCCGGGAAGGCATGACGGGAACCCGCCGACCTGCCTCCGGTCAAGCGTGTTCAAGTTGCCGGTCGCCAGGTGAACCGGCAACGTCCTACGCAGCAACGTCCTCCCGCCACCGGGATCGCAGGAAGTGGGCGGCCATCTTGGGCCTGCGTTCACGGGTGAACACGCCCTTGTGGTTGAGCGATGCCGGTCGCATAACCCCCTGCCCCGTCTTGAAGTCGGCGAAGTTCCAGACGTGCAGACCCGCAATCCACGGTCGCTCCGCTGCGAGATCGAGCGTCATTCTCAGCACGTCAACCTGGTACTCCTCGGAGAACATCTCCGCCGGCTCGCTGTGATGGCCCGCGATCGTGTCCGCCCCGAACTCGGCGATGATGATGGGCTTGGCCAGCCGCTCGTGCAGCGCATCCAGTTCCTCTTCCATCCCGGCCCGCGCCTGCTCGATTTGGCCGCCCAGTCGATACCAGCCCCAGTACCGGTTGATCATCACGGCATCGCAGAGCTCCAGCCATTCGACCGGCCCTCCCATCACGCCGGCCAGTGAAAACGGCCGGCTGCGGTCCAGTTCCCTGCCCGCGTCCACCAGGGCAGCGAAGAAATCGGTCCCGGTATCCACAAAGGCCGGATTGGCGCCGGCGCCCCGGAACCGAGCCATGAAGTCGGCGGTCATCGGTTCGTTGGCCACGCTCCACATGATGACGCTGGGATGGTTCAGATCGCGTCGAATCAGGTCGCGCAACTGGCCCTTGCAAACCTCAAGCCAGCCGGCGATCCGGTCGCCATTGTCCCCGAACATCAGCCCGACCGCCGGGATTTCGTCTATGACCAGCAGACCGGCCCGGTCCGCGTACCGAAGCGCCTCCTCCGCGTACGGGTAGTGGGATGTGCGATAGGAGTTGGCACCCATCCACCTGAACAGTTCCCCGTCCTTCACGATCAGGGGCAGATTCAGGGCCCGGCCGTGCACGGGGAAGTCTTCGTGCTTGCCGAAACCCTTCAGGTAAATCGGCTCGCCGTTGAGCAGAATCCGACTGTTCCGCACCTCAATGGTCCGCACACCCGTTTCCAGCCTGTAGGTGTCGCGGACCTTGCCCTCGTCGTCCCGGAGCTCCATGGCAACCGTGTACAGGTGCGGATCGGCAGGGGACCACAGGCGGACCCCAGGCAACTCAAACCCGCATTCCGCCGTCCCGTCCTTCACGTCGCATGTGCTCTCGGCCACTGGCCGGCCGTCGGCGTCGAGCACCTGGCATGCCAGCCGCGCGGCAGCCGCACCGGCTACTTCGGCCTGCAGATTGACGTATCCGGTCAGGCCGTCGCTGCGATCGAATCCCGTCTCAACGCGCGCGGAGACGATGTGCACGGCGTCCAGGATCGAAACCCACACCGGACGGTGGATGCCCCCGTAGGGAAAGAAATCAAAGCTGGTCGGAGGAAACGACGACATCATGGACGAGAAGGGCGAATCCGACGCATTGCCCGGGGGCACGCGGTCCGGCCTGAGATCGTTGTTGACAAGCACGGCCAGCCGGTTGCGTCCGTCCCTCACCAAAGCCGAAATGTTGAACTCGAACGGCAGATGGCCGCCTTCATGGGATCCGACTTCAGTCCCGTTGAGCCACACCCGCGCGCTGTAGTTGACCGAATCGAAACGCAGACTCAACACCGAATCGGGACCGGGAGCACTGGCATCGAACTCCGTGACGTGCCAGGCATCCCCAAGGTAGTCGCGGTGCTCGGGGAACAGTTCGTTCCAGCTGCCGGGTACCGCAATCTGCCGGCCGGCCGGCAGTCCGTTCCACCACGCCTCCCGTTCACCCACCCCCTCGGGATCGACCTGGAACGACCAAAAGCCGTCCAAGGCCAAGGAACATCGAAAACGGTTGGTTTGGGGATACAACATGCCTGATTTCCTGCTGTGTCCGCGGCCCAAAGTGTGGACCGGCCTGCCCGGCGGAGCGACCCGCCGCCTTGTTCAGGAGGGTTCCGCGGTGTCCGCGGGACTTTCCCGGTACTTGCGACCCTCGTCAATCAGCATTACCGGTACGCCGGATCGGATTGGATACCGATAGCCGTTGCGGGGATTCAACAGAAACCGCCCCTCGTCCACCAGTTCAAGGCTGCCCTTGTCCTCCGGGCACACCAGAATTTCCAGCAAATCGGGACTTACCTCACCCCCCAACGGTGCTTCATCGTAGGGCTCGACATCCTGCTCCGGGATGTTGGCGGCCGACATGTCCGCCGATTCCAGCAGCTTCCGGGCGTACTTCACCACCAGGTAGGCAATCGCCAGGAAAAGTAGGATTTTGATGAGTCTGCGCATGGAGTTGGTTTCCGAGAAAATCCTGCAGGTATACGGGTTGGCTGGTCACAAAGTTTGGTCAGCCTGCAACCCCAACGGCAAAAGGCCGCCGGAGATGGATCATATCAGAGCGGAAGCGCGCCGGCCGGTGGGCCTGCCACCGGCGCTGCAGGCCGAACCAACCCGCCGGACCGGTTCAATGCGGGCTTGGCGGGCGGCATCCCAGAAGATTCGATCCACCGAACAAGTCCAGGAACTCCGCCATGTCCTGTACCACGAAGTTCGGCGGTTGGTCCTTGCCCAGGAACTCCTCCACGGACGTCACCCCGGTCCCGATGCCCAGGGTCCAGATGCCGATTTTCTGGGCGCCCTCAATGTCCGTTTCGTAGCGGTCACCCACCATCAGGCATTCATGAGGCTGCAGCAACAGCCTGGCCATGGCCTCCTCGAACATGCCCGGACTCGGTTTGCCAATGACGGTCGGCTCCACGCCCGAGGCTGTCTTCAAGAGCGACACGATGGCTCCGGCACCAGGGATGTTGCCCTCTTCGGACGGAAACGTGGAGTCAACGTTCGTGGCAATGAAGTCGGCTCCGGCCGCGATGGCCAGGGTCGCCTCGGCGCACTTGCGGTAATCCAGGTTGAAGTCCATGCCGACCACCACGAAGTCGGCGGCCTGAGGCGAATTGGCTGGCTGGAATCCCCGCGTGATCATCGCGTTCCAGACACCGGGTCCCCCCACAATCTGTACCTTGCTACCAGGCTGAACATGGCGCACCATCCAGCCGGCGGTGGCTTCGGCACTGGTGATGATTTGATCCGGAAGCGCCTCAATGCCCATGGCCGCCAACTTGTCAACGAACATAGAGGGTGTCTTGGTAGCGTTGTTGGTTACGTACAGGAGGCGGATCCCCATGTCCTCCGACCAGGCGAGGAAATCCAGAACTCCGTCAAGGATGGTCTCACCGCGGTACACCACTCCATCCATGTCGAGCAGAACGGCCTTGATGGCCCCGGTGGCTTCCCGCACCTCGGCCAGGCCATGACTTGAAGTACCGTGCGCACCGGGCACATTGCCTGTCCAGCAGTCCCTGACCGTGAATGCCATAGTTCCTGTAATCCTTGTACCGTCTGTGTTGCGCGGGACGGAACCTTGTCTCGCGTCCTCGAAGCGCAGAATACATCCTGAACAGCCAATAACGAAGCAAACGGAAGACGCGCAGGGAGAATCGTGTTCTGCAGCCGAACCGGTTTCCCTACCAACGCCACACGGAATCGGTATCCGTGGGCATGCGGCACCTGGAATGTTGTCGGTGCGGACAATTGGCATCGGGGCGCAAGATCCGGCGGGGGAAGGCCGGCCTGCGGTTTCCTGTCTATAATGGGCCGACGTCAACTTCCATCGAACAATCCAACCGTGCAGAACGAACCCGACTTGAACAAATTCCGGCCGGTTGATGAACAGCTGGCTATTCTCATGCGCGGCGTGGACTGTGGTGATCCCCGGACACGCGACAACATGGAGAAAGAGCTCGGGGACCGCTTGGCCGGCTCCAGGGACTCGGGCAAGCCCTTGCGCGTCTACTGTGGATTCGATCCATCGCGGTCGGACCTTCACCTTGGCCACACGATCCCAATGCGCAAGCTGCGCCAGTTTCAGGAACTCGGCCACCAGGTCGTGTTCCTGATCGGATCGTTCACCGGAACCATCGGAGACCCCAGCGACAAGGATTCGGCGCGCGCCCAGCAGACCCTGGCGGAAGCCCTGGACAAGGCGGAAACGTTTGCGGCCCAGGCCTTTCGCATTCTGGATCGCGACGCCACCATCATCGACTACAACCACCGCTGGCTTGAGAAGCTGACCTTTGGCGATGTGATTGACATCGCCAGCCTGTTCACGGTCCAGCAGTTTCTGGCCAGACACAATTTCCGGCAGCGCCAGGAACGCGGCGACGCCATCTGGCTACACGAATTCTTCTATGCATTGATGCAGGCCCAGGATGCCGTCGCCCTCGAAACCGATGTCCAAATCGGCGGCACCGACCAGTTGTTCAACCTCATGGCAGGACGCAAGCTGATGGAAGCACGGGGCATGAAGCCCCAAACCGTGCTGACCTATCCCATCCTGCCGGGCACGGACGGGGTCCTCCGCATGAGCAAGTCCTCCGGCAACACAATCAACATCGATGACGACCCGGGCCTGATGTTTACCAAGGTCCTAAACCTTCCCGACGAAGTGGTCCCCCTCTACTGCGATCTCGCCACGCGATGGGACAAGGCCACCCTGGACGCGGCCCAACACAGGGGGCAGGACGACATCGCGGGTGTCAAGCGGGACTTGGCGAAGGAAATTGTCAGTACCTTCCACGGGAACGACCTGGCCGAGCAGGCCGTCGCCGACGCAGCCCGCATGCACGGTGGCAACGCACCAAGTTCGGCACCCGTTGTTGACGTGTCGGAACCGATGTCGGTCCTGGACCTGCTGGCGGATGCCTCCCTGGTCAAGAGCAGGGGCGAGGGCCGCCGTCTGGTGGCCCAGGGCGGCGTGCGCCTCAACGGCGCAACCGTGTCGAATCCGATGCTGAAGGTACATCCCCAACCCGGGCAGGAACAGGTGTTGCAGGCGGGCAAGACAAGATTCCTGCGCCTTACCCATCCCATGCCGAAAGTACAGAGGGCCAGCTGAAGCGGAGCTGTCCGAATTGTGGGTCCCGAGCCTCGCACGCGGACTTGGATGAGCACACACCCCTCACAGACAAAACCCCCAGTCGAAGTAGGTCCACATGTCACTAGAAGGAAAGCAAGGCCTGATATTCGGCGTTGCCAACAAAAACTCCATTGCCTGGGGCATCGCACAGGCCCTGCATGCCCAGGGGGCCGAACTGGGCTTCACCTACGCCAACGACAGACTCGAACGCCGCGTGCGGCCCCTGGCCGAGAGCATCGACAGCCGGTTCATCGAGGAATGCGATGTGACCGACGAGGAGGCCTTGGCCCGAACCTTCGAACGGGCCAAGGCAACGTTCGGAACAATCGACTTTTTGGCCCACTGCATCGCCTACGCGCCGCGCGAGGATTTGAGCGGACGCTTCCAGGACACGTCCAGGGAAGGGTTCCAGATTGCGCTCGATGTCAGTTGCTACAGCCTGATCGCGATGTCGAGGCACGCGGCCGCCCTGATGCCGAACGGCGGCAGCATCATCGCCATGACCTACTTTGGTTCCGAGAAGGTAACCCCCAACTACAACGTCATGGGGGTGGCCAAGGCCGCCCTGGAAGCGTCCGTTCGCTACCTGGCCTGGGACCTGGGGCAGGACAACATCAGGGTCAACGCCATTTCGGCAGGTCCCATCCGGACGCTCTCGGCCTCCGGCATTGCCGGGTTCCGCAAGAGCCTGGACTACATCGGCCACGTCGCCCCGGGGGGTACGGTAACCCAGACCGACATCGGCAATGCGGCCTGGTTCCTGGTCTCCGACCTGTCCACCGGCATCACAGGAGAGGTCATGCACGTGGACGGTGGATACAACATCATGGGGGCCCCGGACGACTCCGTAATCGGTTCCCTGACACTGAATCCGGACGGCTGATCCGAACTGCAGGCTCGGCAAGGGCAACCACACGGAGCGCGGCGTGACCGGCCCGGAAATCCGCATCGCGGCCTCATTGTCCGGTGAGGATTGCGTCGACATCCTGGACTATGTGCCGGAAGAGGGCCGCCTGCTTCGGGTGGCCCGCCTACCCGCCCCCACCCGTCCCGGTCCCTTGGTCCAGTCCCGAGACGGCACGACCCTGTACGGGGGCCTTAGGGGCTCCCGCCATCTGGTGACATGGAAGTTGGCGGGAGACGCCTGGTCCACGTCGGATCCGGTGCAAACCGTTCAGTTGGACTCCGATCCCTGTTATCTGGACCTGGACAGCCAAGGCGAATGGCTCCTGGCCGCCCATTACGGGGCCGGATGTGTTTCGGTCCATTCCACGCAGGCGGGCAATGGCCTGTCCACGATGCCTGTTTGGACTGCCGCCACGGGTCCGAAAGCCCATTGCATCAGGGAAATCGGTACCACCAGTCGCCTCCTGGTCCCGCATACCGGCGACGAAAATGCAATCCACGAGTTCGAACTTGACCGGCACACCGGGGCATTGAGGCCACACGGCAAGGTCGCAGCGGAGTCCGACCCATGGATCGGGCCGGCAGGGCCGCGCCACTTCGAGGTCCATCCGAACAGCTCAAGCCTCTTCGTCTCCAACGAACACAGTTCCACAGTGGGCCACTGGCGCCTGGACCCCGACGGACGACTGGGCCCTTGCCTTGGTTCCGTTTCAACGCTGCCCCATCCCTGGGGATTGGCCAACACCTGTGCCCAAATCCGGCTCACGAACGACGCTCGGTTCCTGTACGTCAGCAACCGCGGACACAACAGCCTGACCCGTTTTAAGGTTGATCGGCAATCCGGCGACCTCCGGCGGCTGGGCTGGCAGTCAACCGAGTCGATCCCCCGCGCCTTTGGCATTTCGTCCGATGACCGGTTCCTATTTTGTGCCGGCCTGGCCACAGGCTGTATGACCGTCTACGAAGTTTGTCCCCGTACGGGTCGACTGGAATTCCGAAACCGGTTTGCCATCGGCACGGAACCAATGTGGATTCTGCCGTTGCGGTCGGCGAACTGACGGTCGTTCGCGGCGGCGGCCGGACCGTTGCACCGTTGTGTGCCTGTTCCTTGGCAGGTTATCGGTCTACCGCCGGGTTGATCGAAAGTTTGAAACTCTGTTAGGAATATACAGTTGTTGTCGTATAATCAAAGTTGCTGCAAACCGCACAGATTCCGATCAGGAGCATAGCAATGCCACGCACAGGTAAACGCGGAAAGTACAAACTGCGTGAACTGACAGATCGCCAACGCAAGATGTTTCAGTTCATTCACGAATACATTGCGCAAAGGCAATATCCTCCTTCCATTCGGGAAATTTGCGACGCAATCGGCGTGCCCAGTTCCTCTGTGGTCAATTACAACCTTGGCAAATTGGTTGAGCACGGTCTCATTTCAAGGGAACGACATGCCAGCCGTGCCATCAAACTCAACTACTCCAAGGCGGAGGAGAAGGGGTTTGAGATCGAGGAAGCGGATCGGCAGAACCACCAGATGGTGCCCGTATTGGGAAACATCGTCGCCAGCAATCCGGTGGATGTGGGAGAAACCCGCACGTGGCTGACCGCAGACGAACACGTTCACGTGTCCCAAGAAATGATTGGATACCGCGCCAATGTTTACGCCTTGCGCGTCCAGGGCGATTCCATGATCGACTCCGGGATTCTCGACAACGACATTGTCGTCATGTCCCAGGAGGAATCGGTACGCAACGGCGACTTGGTGGCTGCCTGGATCACGGACGACAACGCCATGACCCTGAAGCAGTTTTACCGGGAAGGGGACTTCGTGCGGCTTCAGCCGTCCAGTCCCAACCACATGCACCAACCTGTCCGACGCCACGCATCGCAGGTGGAGATCCAAGGCAAGGTTCTCGCGGTTCTGCGCAGCCTCGACTGACGTCGACGCCCATCCAATTCGGTCGTTTGCGGCGGTTGCGACCGGTGCCGAATTCGGCCAAGCCTGCATCCGTGTCAGCAGACTTGGTCTTCCCAACCCCAATCCTGACCCCGAAGCCGACCGGCCGACGTGTTTACCCGACCCAAGCCGTGGGGCGGCATTGCGACGGCCATCGGAGCAGCATGTCTGTCGGCCGGACTGATTTGGCTGGTATGGGCGGACTCCCGTGCGGTCGCGGTCGACCTGTCTTCAAAAAGTTTGGATTCGATCACGGGCACGCTCGGCACCGGGACCGCGGTGTCGGCCGCCGGTCCCGTGCTGGCCGACACGGTCTGCAGTTCTTCCGAGCCGGGTACCGCTCCGGCAAGTCCACCGTGCCGGCCGGGTGACGTACTGGAAGTTGATTTCACCTGGGAAGGAACGGAACTGTGGCTGGTGCTGGACAGGGCGGATGTGCCGGCGCAGCTGCGCCTGATCGTTGACCAAGCGCCTGCCAGCGAACTGCGCCGGTTCCTGGATTCGGAGTCCCTTCTGGGCACCATACCGTTACTCTCGCCCTGGGAACACCCGCGGATGCGGCCCGAAACAGAATGGATATTGGCACACCGGAGTGCCCATCCCGGGGTTCACACCGCATCCCTGACCGTTTGGCAGGCTCCCTGGGTGGATGAGACGTTTCAATTGCAGGATTTTCTGTTGGGTGTGGCTTCCGATCCGGGACCTGCCCAAGAGTGGCCGACATGGCCGGGGGGTGCCCTGTCCTTGTTGGGTTTGGCCTGCTGGACACTTGCGCCCTGGAGACCCTTGGCTCCCGCGTGGCGGAAGTCCGCGGCGACACTGGAGGATTTGGGGATCAAGACTGTCTTGACGAAGTTGCTTCCTTCGTCCCCGGCGGTTCAAAGAGTGATTGCCGCAGTGGCTACGGCAGGTGTCGCGGTCGGTACCGTAAGCGACACCTGGTGGCTAACGTTGTCGGGGCTCGGCCTGTTGGGCCTACTGGGGACGAGGCAGCCGGTTCTGTGGCTGGGACTGACGCTGGCCGGTCTCCCCTTTTACCTCCATCCCTTGCCGCTGGCACCAGGCCTTGCCCTGAATCTAATCGAAATCGGCACCTGGGGCGGTTTCGCCGTAACACTGGCCCATGTTCTGGTCTTCGAGCCGACGGCCCGGGAGTATCCGTTTCGGCAGTGCATGAGATGGGTTGTCCGATTTCTGTTCCTGGCGATCGGTCTCGCCCTGGTTTCGGCCTTGGCCGCGAACTACCTGCCTCAGGCAATCCGGGAGTGGCGCACGATTTTCCTCGCCGGAGGGGTATTCCTAGCCTCGCTGCTCCTTCTCCTTCAACACACCCCGGACCCCGAGCGCGCAGCGTACAGCCTCATCGGCCTGTGGATGGCAGGGGCCGTCGCGATTTCCCTGTTCAGCATCGTCACCTGGACCCAGGGCATTCAGGTGACGGACGTGGAAGGCGTCAGGCGGACGCGGGGGCTGTTCGGGTCTCCCAACAACCTTGCGCTGTACCTGGAACGATGCTTGCTGGTTGCCCTAGTCCTGCTTGGGTTTGCGGAGACGTGGAAACAGCGATTGGCCTGGGGCTTGTCCGCGGTCTTGACCGCAGGAACTGTTCTGCTCACCTTCAGCAAGGGAGCCCTGTTCCTGGGGCTGCCTGTGGGGGGCCTGACGATCCTGCTGGCCGCCATCGCCACGCGGCAACGCTGGCCGGAAGCCAAACGGTTGATCTGGATCCTGGCGGGAACCGCGGTAGTGGGAATAGTTGCGTTGGTACCGTTTCTCGACACACCGCGGATGTCGGGGATCCTGAATTGGCGGGAAAGCTTCCCCACCCTGGTTCGTATCCACCTTTGGCGCAGTGCGCTGGCCATGTTTACGGACCATTGGTGGTCGGGTGTGGGGCCCGACAACTTCCTGTACTGGTACCGAAGCGTCTACGTTACACCTGAAGTCTGGAACGAACCCAGCTTGAATCATCCGCATAATGTTGTCTTGGACCTGTTGACACGCCTGGGCCTGCCGGGCCTCTTGATTGGTTTGGCCTTGGCGTGGGTGGCCGCGTGCGGACTTCTGCGACAGTTGTCGTCCGTGCGGCCCCAGCCGGTGGCCGTGGCCGCGCTCGGTGCCTGTGCAGCCGGAATCGCGCACGGCATGGTGGATGCCAGCTACGCGCTGCCCGAACTGTGGTTAGCGTGGATCCTGTTGCTGTCCATGGGATTGGTGCACCGACAAGGCGCCGAATCAACCTGAGGGCGTCAATTCAGGATGCGCGAGATGCCTTCCGTTAGGACCGCGGCATTCATTTCCCCCGTCACTTTGGCCCTGATGACACCGCTCCTGTCGATGAAGTAGGTAGTTGGAATGCTGCGCACGTCGTAGGCCGCGTGCCCCTGACCTCCCGGCGCGTCCATCGCGAGTTCGTAGTTAATGCCGAACTCGGCCGCCATGGTTCTGGCCCCTTCCGCGTCGGACGGTTCCACAATCCCAACCACGCGCACTTCTTGGCCAAAGCGCCTGGTGGCCTCCACCAGTTCCGGGATCTCCCGGCGGCACGGGTTGCACCAGGACGCCCAGAAATTGAGGACCACAGGCACCCCCACTCCGTCGACAACGTTCACCACGGTTGGATCCGCCAGTGACACCAGCTGGATCGGCGGTGCCGCATGACCGATGAACGGACCGGTCGAGTCTTCCAGCACCGCGGATGTGCGGCCGGGTGCCGACACCCAGATCCATGCCGAACCGAGAACAAGCGTCAGAAACGTGGCCGCGAGCCAGAAGCGTGCCGGGGAAGCCGTCGACACGGGACGGGTGGTTGGGTGGACCTGGGTGGACATTGGCTCACGACCATGTTGAATGAAAGGTTCCGGGCCGATCGGTGCGCTCATAGGTATGGGCTCCGAACAGGTCCCGCTGGGCCTGAATGAGATTGGCGGGCAGCCGTGCACTCCGGTAGGAGTCGTAATAGGCGAGACTGGCCGACAGCCCCGGTACGGGAATGCCGGCCTTGACTGCCTCCCCCACGATGGTGCGCCAAGCCGGCAAACGCTGTGCCAAAGCGGCCTGGAACTCCCCGTCCAGCATCAAGTTGGGCAGGTGAGGATCCCGCTCGTAGGCCTCCGTGATGCGATCCAGGAAACGGGCGCGAATGATGCATCCACCGCGCCAGATGCGGGCCACTTCCCCCAGGTCCAGTTCATAACCGTATTCGTCGCTGGCCAGGCCCAGCAGTGCCATGCCCTGTGCATAGGCGCTGATTTTGGCGGCATAGAGAGCGGCGCGCACGCCTTCAATCAGGGTTGTCCGGTCCACGTCTCTCGGAGACGCGGCAGGGCCGGGCAAAACCTCTGACGCCGCCACCCGCTGGTCCTTGAAACTCGATACGATGCGGCCCACCACCGCCGCGTTGATGGTCGGGATCGGAGCCCCCAAGTCCAGGGCGTCCTGGCTGGCCCACTTGCCCGTGCCCTTCTGGGCAGCCTTGTCCAGGACCATGTCCACCAGATCGTTGCCGGTTTCCTCGTCGCGGGTTTTGAAAATGGTGGCTGTTATGTCAATCAGAAAGCTGTCCAGCTCCGCGGCGTTCCACTGGCTGAACGTGGCGGCCAGCTCCCGATTGTTCAATCCCCCTAGGTCGCACAGGATTTGATAGGCCTCCGCGATCAGCTGCATGTCTCCGTATTCAATGGCATTGTGGACCATCTTTACGTAGTGTCCGGCACCCCTGGGGCCAACGTAGGCGACACAGGGTTTGCCGTCGCGCTCGGCCTTGGCGCTGATCGCGGTCAGTATGGGTGCGACCCCGGCCCACGATTTCCTCGACCCGCCGGGCATGATGGACGGTCCCCACAAGGCGCCTTCCTCACCACCACTGACGCCGATGCCCATGAATTCCAGGCCGGCCGCGGCCACCTCCCGACTGCGCCGTTCGGAGTCGGTGTAATGACTGTTGCCACCGTCAATGATCAAGTCCCCTTGCTCCAGCAATGGAACAAGCTCTCCGATCACCGCATCCACGGCACCGCCGGCCTGCACCATCACCATGACTTTGCGGGGCGGCTTGAGATCGGCCACGAACTCGGGAAGTGTTGCCCATCCCGCAACGGAAACACCCGCATGGGCGTTCACGAACTCCGTCATGCGCGCAGTGGTTCGGTTGTAGACCGCCACGCGATACCCGTTGCGCGCCATGTTCAGGACCAGGTTCTGGCCCATCACAGCGAGACCAATCAATCCAATATCAGCTGTAGGCATAGGCATCCTTCAAGTCACGGCGCGGGCGAAGCGACAGTCACACCCGCACCAAAATTCGGAACATTGAGCTGCAGTTGCCGGATAGGCGAAACCGACCGGCACTCCAAATTTTGCGAGGCAAGCACCGGGTCACCGGATGTGGACACACGTCCAAAGCCGACATCCTCCAGGAAGCGCAATCGGGAAACCGGCTCCGGCTCCCTTCGCAGTACCCGCCAACGGCTGCTGCTGTCATCCTCTCCACATGCATTGGACCGTAGGCACGCGCTGTTTCGCGGACGGGGCCTGCCACAGGCGCAGGTCAACCCCCTTTCGGCTCGCCCCTGCGGCGGGGATCCTGCCCGACGATGTCACCGGACACCACTTCTCCCTCGGATGGAAACGCATCCGCACTGGTTCGAGAATGCACTTGGACGTTGCGTCCAATTTTATGGCCGGGCGGCACATGGGATTCGAGACCAATCAATGTCAGACCCGTGTTGAGCACGTCGGGCAATTGTCTGTTTGGAGACTCGTCCTCTCCGTGTCCGACCAAGGCACCGGCACCTATCACGGTGTTGTCGTCGATTACGCTCCGATCCACTACGGCGTCGGCACCGATGTGCACGTTTCGCAGGACCACGGAATTGGTCACGCGGGCTCCGGACTCGACCACCACTCCGGGGGACAGCACACTGTGCCTGAGGGTTCCACCCACCCGGCATCCATTGGAAACCAGGCTATCGGACACGTCGGAATCCGGTTCGATGCGTGCGGCCGCCTGCGTTTCACTGCGGGTCCGCACAACCCATTGGCGGTTGTACAGGTTCAGGGCCGGCTCATCGGCGATCAACCCCATGTTGGCTTCCCAGTAGGCCTGGACCGTGCCCACGTCCGCCCAGTAGCCTGGGTACTCGTAGGTGTGGATCCTGGCCTCCTGTTCCAGGAACCACGGAATCACATCGCGGCCGAAGTCGTTCAGTTCCGGATGTGAAATCAGGGCATCGGCCAGAGCATTCACGTCGAAGACATAGATGCCCATGCTTGACTTGGAGCGGCGGCTGCGCCCCGGTTTTTCCTCAAAGGCCACTAGCCTCTGCTCCTGATCCGACACCAGCATCCCGTAGCGAAAAGCGTCGTGCGGTGAAGTGATGTGGCGTGTTCCGACGGTGACTTCGCTGCCCCGTTCCATGTGCTGCCGCAGCATGGGACGGTAGTCCATCAGGTACATGTGATCCCCCGCCAGGATCAGTACGTCCGTGGCACCCTGATTGCGGATGAAGTCCAGGTTGCGCCGCACCGCATCGGCATTGCCACTTTGCCAGCCACCCCACATTCCACCCATGTAGGGTTGCAGCAGGCGCACGCCGCCGGTGGCGCGATCCAGATCCCAAGGTTTGCCCACGCCAATGTGGTCGTTCAGGGAACGGGGCATGTACTGGGTCAGAACCCCGATGTTGTACAGCTCGCTGTTGGTGAGATTGCTCAGCGGAAAGTCGATCAGCCGGAACTTGCCGCCGATGTGCAGGGCCGGCTCCGCCCTGGCCTCCGTGAGTGCACCCAGGGTTTCGCTGGCCCCCCCCGCCATGATGAGGGACAGGATGCGATCCGATAAGACCGACTTCATTAACCTGCCGTCCTTCAACCGATGGTGGAGCCGTCCGCCACGACCCCGTCCGGCGGAAAGTGCGACGCGTCGGCGTCCGCCACAATGTGGACGTTGCCGCCGATGACGCAGTGATCGGGAATGAAAGCTCCCTTGCCCACCACGGTCAGCCCGGTGTGAAGCCGGTCGGGGTGCACCTGGTTGGGATCGCAGTCGCCGGACACACCGATGCGGGCGCCGGCGGCAACCACGACCGACTTGTCGAGGATCGCATTCTCAACACGCGCTCCGGGTCCAATCCATGTGTCGCTCATGAGAATGCTGCGGACGACCTCGGCACCCACGCTCACCTGAACCCCGGGGCTCAGCACCGAGTCGTGAACCTTGCCCTTGATCACCGACCCGTTGCAGACCAGCGACCGTGAAATCTGCGCCTGGGCCGACACCTTGGCCGGCGGGTGTTCGGTGGACCGGGTCAGGACGGGCCATTCCCGCGTATACATGTCGAGTGGCGGATCCGGTTTCAGCAGGTCCAGATTCGTGGACCAGTAGGAGTCCAACGTACCCACATCCACCCAGTAGCCATCAAAGTTGAAGGCATATACCCGATCGTTGCATTCGAGCATGGCCGGAATGACATGCTGGCCGAAATCGTCGCGGGGATCCCCGTCCCTGCCCTCCCGCAAACGTTGCACCAACCGGTTCGTCGAAAAGATGTAAATCCCCATCGAGGCAAGGTTGCCCTTGTCCATGCCGGGCGGCTTTTCGTGGAACTCCAGAACCCGGTTGGCGTCATCGGTCTCCATGATGCCGAACCGGGACGTTTCCTCCAGCGGCACCGGCATGACGGCAACCGTCAGATCGGCCTCGGTGCGCCGATGCTGCTCCAGCATGGGCATGTAGTCCATCTTGTAGATGTGATCGCCCGACAGGATGAGGACAGCATCCGGATCGTGATCCTCGATGAAAAAGAGGTTGCGAAGGATGGCGTCGGCGGTACCCGAGTACCAGGCCTGTGCATCCGGTGCGGTATAGGGCTGAAGTACGCGGATTCCGCCTTGCGCGCGGTCCAAGTCCCACGGTTTGCCAATGCCTAAGTGGTCCTGGAGACTGTGCGGTTGATACTGGGTCAGGACCCCGACCGTGGAGATGCCGGAATGTACGCAGTTGCTGAGCGTGAAATCGATGATGCGAAACTTGCCCGCGAAAGGAACCGCGGGCTTGGCTCGTTGCTCCGTCAGGGACATCAACCGGGTCCCGGCACCGCCGGCCAGGATCATCGCCAAGGTCTTGATGTCAACAGCTCCCTGCAAGTCGACGTGGCCCACCGGGTGACATTATGAACGAAAGGTTGCCCAACAGCGCAGTGCCAGGTGGCTTGAGTTTAGGCCGTTCCGGGCCGGTTGTCCCGGCGGCAGGCACCACAACGTTCCCGTTGTCGCTCGCAGTTCAGAGGTGCCGCCCGGGTAACGAAAACGGCGCGAGACCTTTCAACAGGTGCAGGAACCGAATCCCGCCAATGGTATAATTATCAGTTGCGCTGGCCTGCCGCCGCAGGCCGACCCTGTGTTAAGTGAGCTTGTGATTTCCCCGCGATTCCGCCCTGCCGACTCGGAGTTCCTGATTGATGCTGCGCAAAACGTTGGACCCCCACTTCTGGACATCCGAGTTTACGGCCACCGACGGGGATCTTGATTTTCTGTACGAGCAACTGGCCACCGGCCAACTGGGTACCCCTGCACCGTTCGAGAAGCTTGCCATCAGCCTGATTGAACACTATCAGGCACGCGAAAACAGCCAGATCGAAAAAATGCTGAAGCTGGGCACTATGTACCAACCCGGCAAGAAATTCGCCAAGGACCAAACCTTGGTGTTCACGGCCATGGCCTACCGTACCGGCACGGTCATGGACATTCGGAACGGCTACAACCCCGAACACGGCAAGTTTTCCGTACTTGAAGTCCTGATGTCCGACCCCGAGGAAATCTGCGAATTTGCCGCTCAGCTTAGAACCAAGCATCCGCTCAACGACCTGGGCGAAGAGGATTTCAGTGCCGCCGGCATGCTCACTTCGGAAGAAATCTTCGAACAGCACGAGGAGGAGATTGAGGATGCACTTCGGTATGCCCTGGAAGAGGGCCCGAGGTCCGGTGAATTCATCGAATGGAATGGCGAATGGCTGCTGCGCGACCAGCTCGTCGAAGTGGATGAATTCAGCCTGAATATGGCGGAAGCCAAGATTTACGACGAGGAACGGCCTGTCTTGTCCTCGGAAATCCTTGGCGTCCTTGATTTAAAGGCCGATTCACTCAGCCCGGAACTCCTGCAACTGAGTTTGGACATCGGGCTGTCACAGGATCCCCGGTTCGAGGAAGTCATGGCCGGTGGCGTTGCCTGTTGGCACCGAGCCAGCGGCCTCCCGGTGGCGGCCCGATCCGTACCCGTGGCACTCCAGCCAGTCAGGGTCAACTACGTCTATTCGACATTCACCAACGATCTGCTCAGCCTGGAGGCGAACCTGGCGGACGAGTGGTCGGATCGCCAACCGCAGCTCGACACGCTGGGACAGGTACACCTGGTACTTCTGTACCCCCACAGACTCCACGGCACGTTGCCCGTCACCGGTCCGATGGAAGAGCTCCTGGATCTCGATCCGGACTTCAAGACCCGGATCGAGATGCGCGATCCGGTGCATGGAGGGGTAATGGAGTGTTGGTACGTTCCCGAGGGCCGCTACATTTGTGGGTTGGAGGAGTACTATCTGAACCACAACATCCCGGCCGGCGCCAACCTGTATGTCGAGCGTCGTTCGGACGGCACGATTACCCTCAACTTCAACACGCGTCGGCCAAAACAGGAGTGGTTCTGGACCCTGAACGCGGTTGAGGATCCCCTGCTGGACGGGGGCCCCGGCGAAACGGTGCCACTCAGGCTTGAAATCGACCGGGCCAAGTCCATTATGACCATCGGCTGCGAACTGGATACGCATCAGGCTGTTGCCTGTACGGACGAGGAGAAACTGGCCGCGTACAGGACCCTGTTCCGGAACCGCGAGAGCGGCAACTCCATATTCAACTTGGTGGAGGAAGTCGCGATGGAGCTCCTCAAGAAACCGGACAGCACCATCCATGCCAGTACCGTGTACAGCGTCGTCAATGCAATCCAACGCTATGCACCCGGTTTGGTGATCCACGCCCTGACATCCAATTCGCGCCTGCGCAGCCTATCCGACCCCCGTGAGTTCGGACTGACCAACTAATCCCCACACAACGAAAGGCACCAACCGCAACCTCAGGGAGACGCGACCGCAAGATGTTAGAACAGTCAACGCGCGTCCACGCATCCCGCCGCTTCGGTCCGGGTGTGGACACGGAGTTTCACATCGACCACGACTGGTGGGCCAACAGCAACCTCGACTACCGCTTTCACCTGTACCAGCAGTTGTGCGACGAATGCCGACAGCGGTTTCGCACCCACGTGGACACGGAGGAAGTCGACTGGGTGGACGCGGAAACCGGCGAGGTCCGCAGGGTGGACGCCCTAACGGAGTGCCTGCGCGTCAACTGCACCCATCAACCGGATTTCATCGACGACACGCTGCCCCTGACGGCTGCGTGCTTCAGGGTTTTTCTGTCCAACGACAACAGACCCTTGTCGCCCACCGAGCTAAGCGGCATCTTCGAGCAGTCCGGGGCATCCCGCCGCAGCCATTGGACCCCGAAGGAGATCCTCCGGATCCTCAACGGCAAACAGGTGTTTCTGGGCATTCGTCCGGCCCCTGCCGCACACTGAGCGGTGCGGGGCCCGGTGCGCGCGTCCCGCCAACACCGTTCCTGACAAGATTCCCCTCCGGGGACCGGTGGGCAATTCGGGCCCGATTGCAAGGGGCTTGCGCCATCCGCTACCGACAACTGGCAGAATGCTGGGCGATGTCCGCAAACAATTCCCAACCCAGTTCCCTGCGTTGTTTCAACCGCTGCGGGAACACGGCTGTGTACTCCGTCGACGAGGTCGTGTACCGCTGTCCAGCCTGCAATGGGCTGCTTGAGGTTCAACACGATCCGCAGTTGCTGACGAGCCGTTCCGGTCGGGAGTGGCGAATCCTGTTGGACGGCCGCAACGGATCCAGCACCTACCCCGTAGGCAGCGGTGTATGGCGCTACCGCGAGTGGGTCATGCCGGACCTGGCCGACGATCACATCGTCAGCATGTACGAAGGCAACACCAACCTGTTTCGTGCCCACGCCCTGGGCCGGCATCTGGGACTGGCGGATCTGTGGGTCAAGATGTGCGGCAACAGCCACACGGGCAGCTTCAAAGACCTTGGCATGACGGTCCTGATAAGCGTGGTCAACCGCATCGTCCAACGCGGTGGCAGCAGCATCCAGGCCGTAGCCTGCGCCAGTACCGGAGACACGAGTGCGGCCCTGGCCGCCTACGCCGCCGCCGCCGGCATTCCCGCCATCATCTTTCTGCCCATGGGCAAAATCAGCCCCGCCCAGCTCATCCAGCCGATCGCCAACGGCGCCCATGTTCTGGCCCTGGACACGGACTTTGACGGTTGCATGCAGGTGGTGCAGGCTGTCACCGCCGACCGGTCCATCTACTTGGCCAACTCGATGAACAGCCTCCGGATCGAAGGACAACAGACCGTGGCCATGGAGATTGTCCAGCAGTTTGACTGGGAGGTGCCCAACTGGGTCATCGTGCCCTCGGGCAACCTGGGCAACATCAGTGCCATGTACAAGGGCTTCCGACTGATGCGGGCATTGGGCGTAATCGACAGGATACCGCGCCTGGTGGCGGCCCAAGCGGAGAAGGCGAATCCGCTGTACCGCAATTTCCTGAACGGATTTGTGGGATACGAACCCGTGACCGCCAAGTCCACGCTGGCCTCGGCCATCCAGATTGGCAATCCGGTCAGCTACGACAAGGCCGTGCAGGCGATTCAGGCATCCGATGGCCTCGTGGTTTCGGTGACCGAGCACGAACTGGCCAATGCCGCGGCCTTGGCGGATCGGTCCGGAATGTACACCTGTCCCCACACCGGGGTTGCCCTGGCCGCCTTGGTCCAGCTCGTGGAACAGAAACAAATCCGCGAACACGACCGCGCCGTGGTCGTAAGCACGGCCCATGGCCTGAAGTTCACCAAGTTCAAGACAAACTATCACCTCGCAGACTTGGAGGAAGTGGAAAGTACGCTGGCCAACCCCTTACGGGAGCTGTCGGCAAGCGTGGATGTAGTGAAGGAGGAAATCCACCGTATTCTGAACACCGCCGGTGGACACTGACGGTTCGGTTCGGCAATCCTCGGTGAACACCAGGAACACGCCGTTCAGCCAAGGGCGCATGGACTTCCCGTGGGAACCCCTGACCGAGGAAGACCATCGACGCATCCTGGGGGATTGGCAACGCGGCAAAGGTCTGCTGGGTGGCGATCCGCGCCTGCGGCCATCCGATTCACTGGAACCCGCATGGGCCGAGGGCCAGCGTTTCATCCGTTCCCTGATGCTTGACGCGCCGGCATCGAAAGCTGCCGCTCAATTTCTGGAGAGCCGCGAAGCTGCCCGAGCCATCGAACTGGAAATCGGGCCAGCCCGAGCCGACTTCATCCTGAACCGAGCCCACCACGAACCGGACACCCTCTTTCTGGGAGTGGAAGTCTTGACCGCAGCCGTCCGACGCGCCCTGGTTCGGGTCGCCAGGCAGAAACTAGACAACATTTGGTTCTGCGATGACGATGTGCGATTCGCCTTGCCAAGGCTCTGCACAAGTCGATCGCTGGCGGCGGTACATATGCTGTTCCCCGATCCTTGGTGGAAACGCAGGCACCAGCATCGAAGGCTGATGTCTCCTCCGTTCCTGTCCATGCTGGCCGAACACATGGCACCGGGAAGCCTTTTGCATGTCAGGAGCGACGTGCCGGAATTCATGGCTTGGACAAGTTGGCTCGTGGAGCAGTCCCCGGACTTCCAGCCGCCCAACATGGCCCTGGCCTGCCGGTTGCAACCCTATCAGCCAACCCATCGCGAACTGTGGTGCAGGTCGAACGGGCTCCCGATATCCGTCCTCTGCTGCCTCCGGGCTTAACCGCCCAAACTGTACTCCTGCATCCGGTTTACTCGACATGGCCGTTATCCCCCAGTGGTATCTCGACAACTACAGCCCGGACCGCGACACCGAAAACGGTTCCACGGCCCTGCCCCCCTTCACCGTGGTAATTCCTACGCTCAACGAAGCGGAGTCCTTGCTGCCGATTCTGCATGTCGTCCGACGGATGGCCGATGAGGTACTGGTGGTTGACGGGAACAGCACGGACGGGACGGAGCAGGTGGCTGCCGCCGCCGGAGCGACCGTCCTGCGCGACAACGGCATGGGCAAGGGCGCGGCCGTACGGCAGGGCCTACTGGCGGCGCGCAACGAAATCGTCGTCCTGATGGATGCGGACGGCTCCCACGACCCCACCGAAATCCCCCGCCTGATCGGCTCCATCGTGCGCAATGAGGCTGACCATGTATCGGGCTCCCGCATGATTGGCGGCAGTGATGAACTGCATGCCACCGTCAAGCAGTCCATCCGCTTGTTTGGCAGCCAGGTCATTACGCTGGTCATCAACTACAGTCAGGGGGTCCGCATGACCGACTGCCAGAATGGCTTCAGGGCCATTCGGCGCTCGGTGGCCCTGGACCTGGGGCTGACGGAGGACATTCACACCATCGAACAGGAGATGATTATCAAGACGATCCGTTGCGGATACCGTCTGTGCGAGGTGCCCAGTCATGAATTCCCGAGGGCCAACGGCGATTCCACGTTCCGCATTCGCGACGTTTGGCTGCGCTTTGGGCTGACCCTGCTCTACTTCCTGTTCTGGTGGTCCCCCGCAAAACGAAGTCCGACGACGGTCTGACGGCCGAAGCCCCTGAAACGCCTGTCCGGGAAACCCGCTGCGCGCAGTTCCGGTCGCACGCCATGCACGCCACCGGCCCGAAGCCTTGGCCCGAGGGCCGTGAACGACTCTGGATTGCCGGCCTGCTGTTGCTCTTTGCGCTGCTGGCCGCGTACTTTAGCGTCGCAGTGCCCGCCTTTGAAACCCCCGACGAGTTTCAGCACCTGGCGTTCGTCCAGCATGTCGTTACCTGGTACGACCTGCCGCGTTCGGAACCGAACACGCCGGGTCTCTGGCAACAACAGGGCACCCAGGCACCCCTCTATTACATCGCCGGCGCGATCCTTACGGGGTGGATCGATCTGTCGGACTTCCCGGCTCTGGCCGACCGCATCAACCCATATGCCCATCTAGGTCAGGAAACGGCTACGGAGAACCGGAACTACTTCCTGGCGCACGGCAACGACGGTTGGCCATGGTCGGGCCCATTCCTGGCCCTACACATCCTGCGCCTGTGGTCCATCCTTCTGTGTTGCATCACCCTGTGGGCAACCTACCGTTTCGTCCGGTTGTTCCTGAATCCCGCCGTGGCCCTGTCAACCACAGCCCTACTCGCATTCGTGCCGCAATTTGTGTTTATCGGGGCCTCCGTCAACAACGACAACCTGATAGTCGCCGCGGCAGCAGTGCTAATCTGGCGCCTGGCGGAATGGATGCGCTTTGGGGATGCTCCGCACTGCCCCCAGGATCGACGGGCCGCGGTGCATCAGGGATGGTCGCTGGGAGCTTGGCTCGGCATCGCACTTGGGGCCAAGCTGAGTGGTCTGGGGTTGACGGCCGTGGTTCTGTTGGCCTTGGCTTGGATTGCCTGGAGGCGCGGCGACGGCAGGTTTGTCTTCGACACGGGTTGGCGGATGGCGGTCCCGGCCGCGATGGTGTCCGGGTGGTGGTACGTGCGCAACCTGTCGATGTACCGTGATCCACTGGCTTGGAACATTTGGGAAGCCAATATCGACCTGCGCCGGGAGGCTCTGACCTTTTCCGGCTTTGTCCGTGAACTCCCGTTCATGTTTCGCAGCTTCTGGGGTGTCTTCGGTGGGCTGACACTTCCATATCCAAAGGTTGTTTACACAGTCCTTGGCATCCTGACACTGGTCGCGGTGGCCGGCTTTCTGCTGTGGGTTCTGCGGTGGGCACGCCGCCTTGACCCCGAACAGTACCTCTTTCACAATGTCCGATTCATGCAGGGCATGCTGGCCTTCTCCTGGCTGGGAATCCTGCTGGTTGCCTGGCTGAGGTTCATGTTGGTGGCACCGGCGGCGCAGGGACGGTACTTGTTTCCCGCGATCCCGGTGCTGGCACTGGCGGTCGGCTTGGGTGCAGGCCTCTGGCCCGCCGGAGTTCGCAAAATCCTTGTGATTGTTCCGGCCGGATTGTTCCTTCTCAGTACCGCCACACCATCCTGGATCATTAATCCGGCCTTTGTGCCACCCGAATCCCTGCGCTACGTGGATGCAGACTGGGAAGTCCACAGGGACTGGACCGGTCCGGCAGGCGACCATCCCAGCATGCAGCTGTCCGCCGTTGACCTGCCATCCGCGGTGACTCCCGGGAAATCTGTCCGGGTCCACTTGCAGCTGGCGGCAATCGAGCGGCCGCAGTCCGACTGGGCCCTGTTCCTGCACCTGCGCGACCGGGACGGCAACATTGTGGCGCAGTTCGACTCCTTTCCCGGAGGCGGCCTTTGGCCGACCACGCAGTGGCCCATTGGCGAGGAGCGGCAAGAACGGATTACCGTTTCGGTACCCGCACATGTGGAACCCGGCGCGGAACTGGCCTGGGTGTTCGGCCTGTACCATCCGGTCCGCTGGACACGAACCCATTGGGTGGACGCGGATCACATCGGGCCGATCAATCGGGATGCGGCCCACAACGAACTGTTCCTGGGTACGTCCCGCGTGGTGCAGCCGACGGCTGCGGAGGGCTGACGGCGGGAACCGATCGCGAAGTCTCATTCCGTTGGTTGGCAGGACACGCGGGGACCTGCCTCGGGGAGCCGACCCGCGCAGCTGGCTAGTGGGCGGCACTGTTTCAATCTCGTTGATATGGGTGGCGGTCCGTCAGGGGCATCCTCCGTACCAGCGCGTT
>JAAXGZ010000010.1 GCA_012271135.1 Caldilineales bacterium
ATAATCATCAGCGCCACCCCGATTCCGGGCAACGAGAAGAACTATTACAACATGGTCAACCGGCTGTTCCGCCGGGGTGCGAATGTCATTTACGCGGACCTGGCCGACATCCACGTGTCGGGCCACGGCAGCCTACGGGAGAACGCCCGCATGCTGGACCTCCTCCGGCCGCGTTTCTTCCTGCCTGTCCATGGCGAGTACCGTCATCTGGAGCTGAACCGCCGGGCCGCCGTGGACCACGGCATGCCCGAGCAGGACGTGCTGATCCTGGAGGATGGCGGTTGTCTGGAGTTTGGCCACTGGAACCGCGATTTCGAACCCGGGGATGGGGATGCCCGGTTGAGCCGGTGTCTGGTGCGGGAGGGCGAGCCCGTTTCGGCTGAACGCATCGTGGTGGACGGCTCCGTGGTCAGCGACGACCACGGCATTCTCAATGAGAGGCGGCTGCTGCGGGACGGCGGGATGCTGGTGTGCGTCGTCAACTACAGTTCCCGCACCTGGGAGATGCGGGGGGCGCCGGTGCTGGTAAGCCGCGGGGCGCTGTACCGCGAGGAGCAGCGGGACTTCCACAACCTGGCCCGGCAGGCCGTGGCCAAGCGCTTCGCAGCCATGGCCGGGAACTCCGGGACCAAGGCCTCGGACATCGAACGGGATTTGGTGCGCGTATTGCGGCGGATCTGCCGGGACGAGCTGGGTCGCAACCCCTTTGTGGTGGTCAAGCTGGCTGCCGACAACGGCGTTTCGGCCCTGAATTAATCTGATAGAGTTGAGTTGGAACGTCCGGCGGCCCGACCGGAGCCCGACCGAGGCGGGCCGGTGCATTAAGGACAGGCCTGTCCACCCTGTCCGGTTGTCTTTGTCGTCAGGATTGGAGCCGATCGCCGGTGGCCCAGCGAACCCCGACCAAGAGGAAATCCGCGGCGAGTCCGTGGCAGTCCTTGTTGGCCTCGCTGTATTCGCCGCGCCTGGCCGGAACCGTGCTGGTCATGGTTGCCGTGGTGACGCAGCTCAGCTTCATGTCCCTGACCCGCGGCAGGCTGACCGACATGTGGATCGGCAGCCTGCAATCGCTGGTGGGTGTGGCGGCCTGGGGCTTGCCGGCCGTGATCGGGTTTCTCGGATTCTGGATCATCGTGCGGGCCATGGAGTACCAGCCGATGCCGCCTTGGCACAAGCCGGCCGGTGTCGTACTGTTGTATTTTTGCCTGGTGGTGGGTTTGACCCTGGCGCCGGACCCGCTGGTGGGGGACTTGGCGCAGGCACTGTCACCGTCCCTGTCATCCGCCGGAGGGTGGATTGGCTACCGGTCGGGGACGCATCTGGCAGAGGCCTTGGGACTGGCCGGAGCATGGACCGTGCTTGTTGGCCTGGTCCTGGTGGGCGGCTGGATGGTGGTTCCGGAGTGGCTGGAGAGCTTGTGGCGGAGGGCCGTCTGGCGGATGCGTGCATGCTGGGAACGCCTGGGTCGCGTTGACCGCCGCGAACGGGAACACGCCCCTTGGCCTGAAACCCGCCTGTATCGCGTGTGGCAACGAGCAAGTCGGTACCATGTCGACTTCGAGCCGCTGCGGAGAGTGTACGGGCGGGTTTGGTTTGCCTATGTGCACTGGCTGGAACGCATGCGGACTCCCCGTATTGCCCCGCTGGAACACGGTTCGCCGGCGGTGGAGGCCGTGGCGGTTCCGGCCCGGCCTCCCGCGGTGCGTGAAGGTGCGGCAATGCCGTCTGCCGGAAGGTCCGGGCCACCGGAGGAAGGCGTCGAGCAGGCCTGGGCCCTGCCCGACATCGACCAGCTTCTCTACTCGCGGGAGCGGATCGAGGAGGACGACGACCGTGTGCGCAAGATGGGAACCCTCATCCAGGACACGCTCGAACTGTTCGGGGTACCCGCGAGTTTCGAGGGTGCCTACACGGGGTCGGCCGTCACGCAGTACCTGATCAAGCCCGGATTTATCGAACGGAGTGACACGCGCGGCTACGTCAGGCGCACGAAGGTCAAAGTCAGCAAAATCACCAGTCTGCGCGACGACTTGGCCTTGGCGGCCGCGGCGGCTTCGGTGCGCATCGAGGCGCCCATTCCGGGCACGAGCTATGTCGGAATCGAAATTCCGAACGCCGTCATCAACTCGGTGAACCTGAGGGACCTGGTTGTCAGCGACGCCTTTCTTTCGATGAACGCCAGTCTGCCGTTGGCCCTGGGCGAGGATGTCAAGGGACAGCCAATTGTAGCGGACCTGGCCCGAATGCCCCATCTGTTGATTGCCGGCGCCACCGGTACCGGCAAGTCGGTCTGCATCAACGCCATCATCACGACCCTGTTGCTGTCTCACACCCCGGAGACCCTTCGGTTTCTCATGGTCGACCCCAAGATGGTCGAGCTGAGCGCCTACAACCGCATCCCCCACATGCTCAAGCCGGTGGTGACGGACGTGGAACAGGCCGAGGCCGTGCTGGAGTGGTGCGTGGCCGAGATGACCGCGCGCTACCAACTACTCAACGTCGAGAGGGTCCGCGACATTCACCGCTACAACCAGCGGCGGATTGAGGAGGGTGAACCGCCGATGCCCTTCATCGTCGCTATCATCGATGAAATGGCGGACTTGATGATGTCGGCGCCGCAGCAGGTGGAGCAGGCGGTGTGCCGTCTGGCCCAGATGGCGAGGGCCGTGGGCATCCATCTGATCATTGCGACGCAGCGGCCGTCGGTGGACGTTATCACCGGGCTGATCAAGGCCAATTTCCCGGCGCGCATTGCCTTTGCCGTGTCGAGCCAAATCGACAGCCGGGTAATCATCGACGAAGCCGGAGCCGAACGGCTCCTTGGCAACGGCGACATGCTGTTTGTCGCTCCGGACGCACAACGGGTTGGACGGGTGCAGGGCACCTGGGTGAGCGACCCCGAGATTGCCGGGGTAATCGACCATTGGGAGGCGGAAGCGAACCTGTGGGATCTGGGGGCGTTCCCGGCGGCCTCCGGAACGGAATTTGGTCGGACTGTGGAGAACCACGAGTCTTTGGTCTCCACCTCCGCCGACCTCTACCCGCCGGACCGTGCTCCGCTGCCGCCGCCTGCCGGCAAATCTGAGCCCGAACCCGACCCGGGCCAGGAGATTGGGATTCAACGACGACCAGGGAGGGCACCTGAATCGGCCGCGGTTGAACGATTGCGGCAAATCGTATCGACTGGGCGGGACTCCCCGGAACGTGGATTGGCAGAACAGGCCGCGCCCGTCGAACCTCCGGGGCCGGGCCTGTCCGAAGACGACTCCGGCATGAAAGGCGGTGTATCCGGTGAATTCGGGTCGGACAGTCCGGACCGGGAGACGTCACCCGGCAACACGGCTCCACAGGGACCTTCGGCGCACCGGTCCGCATCCGCGTCGTCGACAGTGTCCAGTCGGCAAGGCTCGGGACGCGCCGGTAAACATACGGACGTTGGTGCGGTAGACAGTGACCGGAACGAGCCGGGTTCCGCGCCGGTACCGCCTGCACCCGAGTCAAAGGAAGGCTTGTACCTGAGGGCCTTGGATGAGGCCAAGGGGCTGAAGGTTCTTTCCGCCAATGTCCTGCAGCGTCGGCTGCGGTTGGGTCGCAACGGAGTGTTTGAGATTTTGCAGCGGATGCTGGACGAGGGTGCGATCGACGAAGACGACCTTGACAGCCGGACGTTTATGGAGTTGGTGCGCAGACAGGTGTAGCGGATATCCAGGCCTGTGGCATGCAGTGACATGGGAGCGGGGGCGGATACCGCTGTCCCGAACCGAGGCCCAAACCGGACGACAAAGTTTCATTGCCCAGAAGTTTATATATTCGGGGCATCATTGTCTGCGGTGTGTACTGCGGTGTGTAGGGCTGAGGTGTCGTTGGGGACTTTGGCCTTGACGGGTTCGTTGCCGGTCAGTGGACACCGGTTGGTTCGCGCTTTGTGATTGCGTTCCAATCAAGGCGCGGCACAGCTTGGATCTGCCTGTGGATGGAACCCCGTCCCTTGACCGGTCTTGAGTTATTGGTTCCAGACCGAATGCGGAACCGAACCAACCTCTTGCTGATTGCATCTTCCACTTTGATCCCATCATCGCGTACGGGTTGCTCTTCCTAGGGTGGATGTCACGCGGATGGCAATGGCAGGTTTGGATGAACGGATCAATTTTAAATCGTGTGGAGAGGTGGCCATGAAAGGCGAGTTGACCCAAAACGGCTGCCGACTGGTGCACAGGCACGGTGACGAAATCCTTGTGGTCGAACCGTGGGGACGCGATGGGCTGCGTGTCCGCGCCACTCTCAACCGTGAGGTCAACGATCGCAACTGGGCACTGACGGAAACGGTGACTGGCTCACTTAGGGAGGCTTCGTCCACCGCAAGCATTGAGATTGCCGACAACCAGGCCTCCGTTGTCAACGGACTGATCTCCGCCCGCCTGACGGATCCCTCCCCCATCCCCGGGTCCGGCCATGTCCTGCAGGCGGGCCATCTGCAGTTCTTTCGGGCCGGAGAACCCATTCTTAGTGAATACGACTATGTGGTAGGCGCCCACAACCCGGGTACTCGCACCTACAAGCCCGTCCCCGGGTTTGCGGACGAGGGGTTGTACCGCACCGAGGTTCATTTTGCCCCGCGGCCGGACGAACGCCTGTACGGGATGGGACTCAATGCCACCGGCGGCGTCAATCTCAAGGGATGTGTGATTGATCTGTATCAACGGCATGTGAAGCACACGGTGCCGTTCCTGGTGTCCAGTGCCGGCTATGGTCTGTTGTGGAACAACCCGTCCCTGGGCCGGGTGGAGCTGGGTCGGAACCGGACGCGCTGGGTAGCCGACGGCTGTCGGCAAATCGACTACTACGTCACCGTGGGCGACACCTACGGCGCAATCATGGAGAACTACGCCGACGCCACGGGACATGCACCCGAGATGCCGTACTGGGCCTCGGGCTTCTGGCAGTGCAAACTGCGGTACAGGACCCAGGAGGAGCTGCTGGCGACCGCCAGGGAATTTCGGCGGCGCGGCCTCCCGCTCTCGGTCATTGTCATCGACTTCCGGCACTGGCGGAAAACCGGTGACTGGAAACTCGATCCCGACTTCTGGCCCGACCCGGCAGCCATGGTGCGGGAACTGGATGCCATGGGTGTGAGGATCATGATTTCGCCATGGGTGCTGGTGGAGGAGGAGAGCGAGAACTTCGGGCCGATGCTGGAACGGGGCCTGTTCATCGACGCCCTCGATGGCGGCGAGACCTGGATTCCCTGGCAGGCAAACGATGGTCAGGCGGTCCGTACGCGACAGGTCGATCCCACGAACCCCCGGGCGGCCGCCTACCTGTGGGACAAGTGGAAGCAGAACTACTTCGATCTGGGGATCCGGACATTCTGGCTGGATCCCTGCGACGACCTGCACCCGATCCAGGACTACGATCGGGTGCGGTACCACGTGGGGCCGGCCCTGGAGGCCCATTGCCATTATCCGGTGGCCCACCAGAAGAACATCCACGACGCCCTGCATGCCGCCGGCGAACACGAAGTGGTCACGATTTGCCGCAGCTCGTGGGCCGGTTCGCAGCGCTACGGCGCCTCCCCGGCTGCACATGACATAAAGTCGTCTTTTGAACACCTGGACGAATACATGAAGGCCGGCCTGAACTTGGCCATGAGCGGCATCCCATGGGGGGCCGCCGAAATTGGCGGATTCGTTACGCCCGACAGCAAAAGCGAATACTTCCGGGAACTCATGGTGCGTTGGTACCAGTACGGGTTGTTCACGCCGCTATTCCGCACGCACGGCCACCGGCCCAACAACGAGGCCTGGACCATCGGCGGCGACAGCTATCGGTTCATTCGGGCAGCCATGCTGCTGCGCGAGCGGTTGCGTCCCTATGTGATGGCACAGATGCAGTTGGCTTCCGACCGCGGCACCCCTCCCATGCGTCCGCTGTTCTTCGACTACGAGCACGACCCGCAAACCCATGCCATCGAAGACCAGTTTCTCTTCGGTCCGGATCTGCTGGTCGCTCCCGTTACCGTCTATCGGCAACGCAGTCGGGCCGTGTATTTTCCGGACGGTGAACACTGGTCATGTGCATGGACCGGACGGCAGCACTATGGCGGAAGGAGATTGGACATTGCAGCACCCCTGGAACACATACCCGTGTTTGTGCGTGGGGTGGAACCGCACCTGGACTTGGAGTTGTTTCAAGTGTAAGTCCGGCCCTGCGGACCAGTGCCTGAATGAGGCCGCAGATGGGGCCATTCGGTGCAGTGCAATCGGTTTGCCAGCACTCTGGCCCCCATATCGCCACCTATGAAGCTGATTGTCTCGTGCAGTACATCATCAGGCTCCCCGGGTGTTCGGCTTTTGTTTCGAGACAAAAGCTACTCCCGGTAATCGGGCCAATCGTCCGGTGTGTCAATGCCTTCCCTTGATTGTGTCCAAAATATTTCGGATGTTGGTCCTGCCCAATAATGTGTGTCCCTCAAAAACATATATGTAATATATATACATGTTGCAGGGGCTGGTAGTTCCGCTTTTAGGTTAAGCTCAGTTGGAAGCTTGGCCAGTAGTTGACCAACGCAACCCGCAGCACCGACACGGGTTCGACAATGTCCTCAAGTTCCTGCTGCGATGCTGTGACGGGTCGCTGGTACCCCAAGGGTATGGCATCGGGTGCCTGTCCCGGATTTCTCGCAGCCTGCGCGACAACGGGCTCGGGCGGGCACAGACATGTGCACGTCACCGATTTTAAATGGCGGGGATGGGCCTGCTCACGTTCGGCGTTCTACTTGCAGGTTAAATCGGGGTTGGTGTCCCCGCGGCAACAGAGATTGTCTGAAACAGACTGTGTCATTGGCACTGGGCTCAATTGCCCGCGGTTGGCTTCAACCCGCCAGATTGGCGGAGAATGTGCATCTTCGGCGCGGGCGCCAGTTGAATTGCCCTACTCCGCGTCGAGGTTCGGCATCTCCTGGTCTTCGCGCGGGCCACCTAGGCCAAAGCGGCGGAGCATGCTGGACACCGGACCTTGGAACTTGCGGCTCATGATCACGTTTGCCGATGTCTTGCGCATGACCCGTTCCGGGATGGAGCCTCGGATTTGTTGGGTGAAGTAACCCTCGTCGGAAGCGCCCAGGAGCAATAAATCGGCGTTGCGGCTGGCTTGCAAAATGCCGGCCTCGACATTCACGGCCTCCACCACCTCGAATCGGGTGTCCACGTCCACCGATTGGGCCAGATCGATGGATGTCTGCTTGACCAGCGGAGTGTGCTCCCGCTCCTCGTCGGACGTGACGACATAAATGGTCTTGACCTGGATATCCTCCTGGATCGCGTTGTGCGACCCGTTGGTCTTGAGACTGTCCTCGGATCGGTAGAATGCCACCAGGTCCCGCGTGACTTCGTAGTTCATGCGCAGGTTGGCGCCCCGACCCCGGCTCGGGATCACAATCCGGCGGGGCTTGCGCCACAGTGTGTTGAAGTGCGTGACCAGAATATCGCAGGGCGGATTGGTTCCGATCAGATCGATAACGGAACCGAAGGCATGCTGGCTGCCCACCGTGGCGCCGGGCCACCCGAACACAATCAGCTTGGTGTTGTACTCGTTGGCCTTGGCGCTGATGGTTTGGCTGACGCTGCGTCCGACAACGGTCAACTCACGGTGGTTGATATCCAGCTGACGCGAGACGCGCGTGGCCACGCGCGGCACCGAGGTGTCGATCATGTCGGCGCGGACGGTGTTCATGTCCGGAGTACGGACCACGTGCATGCACATCAGTTCGTGGCCGCGCTGATGGGCAAAGATGGAACCCAGGGCGCCCACGCTGCTGGCCATGAACTTGTCCTTGACCGGCACCAGTACCGTGGGCAGGCCGGTTGCCGTCAGGACCGAGGCGGATTCGGAGACGGTGCGGCTGGGACTGACCTCCCACTTGGTCTGGTTCGGCAGGATCCACACGAAGTAGATGATGAGGCCGCCCACCATCCAGGCAATGGCGATGGCCCAGGCAATGATGCTCAGGCTGGCCAGCCACACTGCCAGCACGAGGCAGATGGCTATGCCCAGCGACGGTAGAAACGGAGTTAGGGGAAGGGTGAAGCGGCGCTTCAGATCGGGCCGCGACTTGCGCAGGGACACCACCGAATAGCACACCATCATGAACAGCAACAGGAACATGATGTTGGCACTGGCCGCCACGTCCTCAAGGGGGAGGGCCACAGCCATGACAACCACCAGCAGACCGCTCATGGCAATGGCCATCACGGGGGTCATGGTACTCGGATTGACCTGTCCGAAGGCAGGGAACAGGTTGCCGTCCCGGCCCATCGCAAATGCCACGCGGCTGGATCCGTACAGCGTGGCGTTGAGGGCGCTCGTGGCACTGGCCAGACCAGCCAGGATCAGCATCAGCCTGCCGCCGGCCGGGAAGATCTGGGCAGCCACCTCGACCATGCCCAGTTCACCCAGCGTTGACAGGAACTGGTACACCGGCACGCTCGGATCGCCCGAATCAATAGCGCCGATCACCACGGCCGCCGTCGTTAGGTAAATGGAGACCGCAATCAGGATGCTGAGCGCAATCGCCCGCGGGATGTTGTGCGTCGGATTCTTCACCTCTTCGCCGCTGGTGGCGATGATTTCGAACCCTTCGAACGCGATGAAGGTCAATCCCATCGCGAGCAGGACGCCGCCGATGCCGAACGGCAGGAACGGCAGGAAGGAGTTTTCCACAATCGTGGACACGGAGCCGGCGGCTTCCCGGAACATCAAGGACAGGCCGAAGGCCGCCATCACCACCAAAATCACGATTTTGATGCTGGTGACAATGTTCCCGATCAGGCCGGTTTCGGAGGAGCCCTTGTAGTTGATCCAGGTGAAGGTTACGGCCAGCACCACGCCCAATCCAACCCGGCTCCAGTGCAGCAGGGGACAGCCGTGGTGGATATCCGCGCAGCCGGCGGCCAGATCGAGGCCCCACAGTCCCAGCAATTCCACGAAGAAGGCACCGAAGGCCAGGGCATAGAGTGCACAGGCCAGGGACTGGGCAAACCAGCTCATCCATCCGGACAGGTAGCCGAACAGATCGTTCATGCCCTGCTTGATCCACAGGTAGCCCCCGCCCGCCGCCGGGAAGCAACTGCCCAGTTCGGCATAGCTGCCGCCGATGATTAGGGCAATGCAGCCGTTCAGCAGAAAGGCCAGCAGCAGACCGGGTCCGGCCTTGCCGGCCGCAATTCCCGTCAGAACGAAGATGCCCGCGCCAATCATGGCGCCGACGCCAATCATGGTGACGGCCAGCAACCCCAGATTGCGGTTAAGGGAGACCTCGACCTGAGGTTCCGCCTGTGTCATGGGAAGGCCAGGACGGTGGTGTCAAGGCGCGCTCGAGGTATCCGGTTGACGCACGGGGTGGCACGGACGGAGTGCCCGAAACAGGGCCGGACGACCATCCGGCAGTTTGGGCCGGTTGACATGGGGCCGGGTTCCGGGAGGAAGCGCTCCTCTCGGAGTGCGGGAGACCGTGGGAACGCGGTTCAGCGCTCGATCGGCAGACCGATGGCGTTGCCCCACTCGGTCCAGGACCCGTCGTAGTTGCGGACCTTCTCGTATCCCAACAGATAGGTGAGCACGAACCATGAGAAGCTGCTGCGCTCGCCGATGCGGCAGTAGGCCACCACTTCGTCGTCGGCCTTGAGACCCTGTTCGGTTTCGTAGATGGCACGCAGTTCGTCGGCCGGCTTGAAGGTGCCGTCGGCGTTGGCGCCCCTGGCCCACGGCACGTTTTTGGCCCCCTTGATGTGCCCGCCGCGCAGGGCACCCTCCTGTGGGTAGTCGGCCATGTGCAGCAGTTCGCCCCAGTATTCCGCCGGACTTCGCACGTCCAGAAGGGGCTTGTCGGCCTGGGAGTGGGCCAGCACGTCGTCGCGGAAGGCCCGGATGCCCGGGTTGCCTTCCCCGTCCGGCAACGTGTAGCCGGTGCGTTCGCGGTAGGGGATCTCCTTGGTGAGCTCCCGGCCCTCCTCGATCCACTTTTGCCGGCCGCCGTCCATCACGCTCAGGTTTTGCACGCCGTACAGGGACAGCACCCAGAACGCGAAGGTTGCCCACCAGTTGTTCTTGTCGCCGTAGAGGACGATCTTCGAATCCTGCTCCACACCCAGTTCCTGGAGCAGGCGTTCGAGATCCTCGCGCGGGAGGTAGTCCCGCCTCAATTCGTGATTCAGATCCTCCATCCAGTCCAGGTTCACGGCGCCGGGAATGTGGCCGACTTCATAGAGCAGCGGATCCTCGTTGCTCTCCATCAAGACGACCTTGGGGTCGCGCAGGTGCTCGGCAACCCAAGCCGTATCGACCAGGACTTCGGGATGGGCATAGCCTTTGTCGTGCATGAAGTTTCACCAATGGACTGCAAGGGAACGGGGCAACAGGCGCATGAGGGCCTGATCGGCGATTATAGTCCAGAAAAATGCCGCGTTGACGGCTTTGCCGATGCCGGACCCTTCCCTCAGGACGGCGTGGGGGCGTTGGGATGGATCAGCTCCCGGTCCTTGAGTTCGGTCCAGAAGTCGGAAGGGACATCCATTGTCATGGCTTCCAGGTTGGTTTCCAGCTCCGAGGTGGCGCGTATGCCGGGAATGACGGACGCCACCGCGGTGTGCCCCAGCGGAAACTGCAGGGCGGCGGCCTGCAGGGTGATTCCGTGGCGGATGCACATGGCCTCGATGCCCTTGACCCGCTGCATCAGGTGCGGTGGGGCTGCCTTGTACTCGAAACGGGCGTCGTCCACCGCACCCGTGGCCAGGATTCCGGAGTTGAACGGACCGCCGATGATCACACTGATTTGGCGCTCGGCGCACATCGGCAGGAATTCGTCCAAGGGGGATTGCTCCAGCAGTGTGTAGCGGCCTGCCAGGAGGAAGCAGTCAAACTGCCCGGCCTCGGCGAACCGGGCCAGCATCTGCCACTGGTTCATGCCCAGGCCAATGGCCTTGACATGGCCCTTGGAACGCAGGTCGTCGAGGATGGGATAGGCGTTCTCCATGGCCGCCTCGAAGTGGGACACTTCCGTGTCCGGCCATCCGTCCCACTGGCTGCTGCCCTCGTCCGGATCGTGCATGAGCAGAATGTCAATTTGGCCGATGTCCAGCCGCTCCATGCTGGCCTCGATCGAGTCGAGAATGCCCTGGCGCGAATAGTCCATGACTTGCTGATATCGGTGGGCTCCGGGAAAGAGCGACGCATCCGAGGCATCCTCCGGCAACGGGTCGAGCCGCCAGCCCACCTTGGTCGAGACGAGGTACGAGGCCCGGTCAAGCTGCCGCAATGTACGTCCCAGCCGCTCCTCGCTCAGGCCGTGGCCGTAGAGCGGCGCGGTGTCGAAGTAGTTCAGGCCGGAGGCGACCGCTTGGCGAATGACCGTGTCGCAGTCCTCATCCTGCATCGGTTCGTAGAGATTGCCCCAGCCGGTTCCCCCCACACCCAGCGTGGTGACTTCCAGGTTGGTGGCGCCCAATCGACGTTGGGCCTTGTGGATGGTCATGTGATTGAATTCCTCTGTTGACATTCAGGGGGTGTTGGGCGCGGGCCGCACGGCCAGGGCCTGAGACAGATCCGCAATCAGATCCTCCACGTCCTCCGTGCCCGCGGACAACCGCACCAGGCCGTCGGAGATGCCGACCGCGCGTCGTTGCGCCGGGGTCAATGCCCGATGACTGGCGTGGGCTGGATACAACACGAGCGTGTAGCAGTCGCCAAGGCTGGTGCCGGGCTGGACGAGTCGCAGGCGCTCCATGAAGCGGAACACCGCCGTCTGGTCGGCCTCTTCGATCTCGAAGGCCAGCATGGCACCAAACCGGCCGTCGAACTGCTCCCGGGCCCGTTCGTGCTCCGGATGATCGGGCAGGCCCGGGTACACCACCCGCGCGACCCGGGGATGTTCCCGCAGCCAGGCGGCCAGCTGTTCGGCGTTGCGGCACTGCTGTCGATAGCGCAGCGGCAGGGTCTTGAGGCCTCGGTGCAGAAGCCAAGCCTCGAAGCTGCCCAGGGAACCGCCGGTAGTCTTGAGGTGCTCCCGCAGGGACGGTCCGTGGCGGGCGCGCGCGACCACGATGCCACCCATCGCGTCCCCGTGACCGCCGATGTACTTGGTCGCGCTGTGCAGTTCCATATCCGCACCCAGGTCCAGCGGGCGGCAGGTCAGCGGGGTCGGGAACGTGTTGTCCACGACCAGAAGCGTGCCGTGCGTCCGACACAAACGGGCCACGGCGGCGATGTCGACGACGCGCAGCAGCGGGTTCGAAGTGGTCTCGACCAGCAGTACGGCGGGTTTGACCGCGTCCAGCAAGTCGGCCACGGCTGCGTTGTCCGAGGCGTCCACCAAGTGACCGTCCACCCCTAGGGACGGCAGCAACTGGTCGACAATGGCAACGGAGGCACCGTAGCAGTCCCGCGAGGCGGCCACCCGCCGGTTGTCGCTGTCCGCCAGGGCCGCCAACAGGGCCACATGCACCGCGGCCATGCCGGTGGCGGTGGCCACGGCATCCAACGGCAGTGATGGATCGTGCGTGCAGAGTGCCGACAGGGCGTCCGTCAAGGCCCGGGCGGTCGGGTTGCCGTACCGCTGATAGACGAAGCGGTCCGGTGATCCGCCCAGGGCCGCATCCAGCTCGTCAATTCTTGGATAGAGGTGGGTGACGCTCGTGTCGATGGCGTTGACCGTGGGCGTGGCGGCGCCGGATGTGCCGCCGCGGTCCCTGGTCAGATGGTGTTCGCCGCCGTGCACGCAGCGGCTGTGCGGTCCCAGGCGAGCCAGATGCGGATCCATCGTCAAACCTCGATTTCGGGGAGGCTGCGCCGCATGATCTGATAGTTCTCCAAGGCCTGGCCGGCTCCCAGGGCAACGCAGGCCATGGGGTTTTCGGCAACGTAGCAGGGCACTCCCAGATGGCGGGTCAGCCGTTCCGGCAGGTAGCGCAGTTGGGAACCTCCTCCGGTCAGGACGACGCCCCGGTCGATGATGTCCGAGGCCAGTTCCGGCGGTGTCTTTTCGAGGGTGGACCGAATGGTGCCGATGATGGCCTGCATGGGGTCCTCGATGGCTTCCGTCACCTCGCTGCTGGCCAGGGTGGCGCTGCGGGGCAGGCCGTTGACCTGGTCCCGGCCCCTGATCTCGATGCTGGTGTCGTATTCCTGGGGCAACGCGCTGCCGATGCTGATCTTGATCTCCTCGGCGGTCTGTTCCCCGATGAGGAGGTTGTATTTCTTGCGCACGTAGTTGGCGATTGCCTCGTCGATGCGGTTGCCCCCCGTGCGGACGCTGCTCCAGACCACAATGTCGTACATTGACACCACTGCGGACTCCGTGGTGCCTCCGCCGAAGTCCACGACCATGTTCCCGGTCGGGGTTCCGATCGGCAGGCCGGCGCCGTAGGCCGCGGCCAGGGGTTCGGGAATCAGGTAGGCGGCCCCGGCCCCGGCCTGCATGGCGGCGTCGTGGACGGCATGCTCCTCGACACTGGTCACCCCCTTGGGAGTGGAGATCATCACACGCGGCTTGAACAGGGGGCGCTTGCCGGTCACCTGCTGAATGAAGTAGCGGAGCATCGCCTCCGTCACGTCGAACTTGGCGATCACGCCATTCAGCAGGGGCCGTTCGACTTGGATGCTGTCCGGATTGCGGCCGAGCATGTCGAAGGCTTCGTGGCCAACCGCCACCATGTGCTGGCCGGCGATTGCGACCACGGACGGCTCCTGCATCACAATGCCCTTGCCTTGGACATGGACCAGCACGTTGACCGTGCCCAGGTCGATGCCAATGTGCTTCTGCAGCATGGGAGATGGTCAGGAGGTCGCGCGAAGTCGATGTACGGGGCGAAGGGCGAATCCCTCGGACCTGCAACACACTATTATAGGAAATCCGGCGGCGCAGGTGCCGTTGGCGGTCACCAGGCGATGGAGGGCCGGGCCGAGATCTCCTTGGAGCGAATCTCGGAGGACCGCTTCCGGATTGACTACCGGCAGCAGGCGCCATTGAAAATCTTTCTGCCCCGGATCGACCCCGGAGCCGCCGCAGAGGTGGTGTTGGCCAACAGCGCTGGCGGGATCGCGGGTGGAGACCACCTGACGGTTCGGGTGGCGGTGGGAGCGGACGCCGCCGTCGTGGTCACCTCCCAGGCCGCGGAAAAAGCGTACCGGTCGCGCGGCCCCGCGGCCGACCTGGAGACCCGGGTGACCGTTGGCCCGCGGGCCCGGCTGGCATGGGTCCCCCAGGAAACCATTCTCTTCGACGGCGCTCGCCTACACCGCCGGCTTGAATTCAATCTCGACGGGACCGCATGCCTGCTGGCAGGGGAGATGTGGGTTTTTGGCCGGATTGCCCGTGGCGAGGTCTTTGTACAGGGCCTGCTCCACGATGTCTGGCGCATCCGGCGGAACGGCCGTCTGGTCTGGGCCGACAGCCTGCGTCTGGACGGGGATATCCGACGCCCGCTCGATGCGATAGCCGGCTTCGCGGGCGCTCGTGCGGCGGCCGTACTCGTGCTCGCGGGACCGGATGCCGCGGGGCTGCTGGAGCCGGTCCGACGTATAATCGACCGGGCCCCTTGCCGGGCCGGAGCGACTGTGATTGGCGAGGTCCTTGTGGCGCGTTGGCTGGGGCTCGACCCGGCGGAGGTCCGGGTGGGTTACGGCGAATGCGCGGCCGCGTTGATGCAACAGGCCGATCCGGCACGGTCCAGCCTGCCGGTGGTCTGGCATGTCTGAAAGCTGGGTGGCCCGTCCGGATCGATGTCCCAGACGGAAGCAAGGATGAACCTGACCCCGCGCGAAAAGGACAAGCTGCTGGTCGCCATGGCGGCCGTCGTGGCGCGCCGGCGCCGGGAACGAGGCATTTTGCTCAATCATCCGGAGGCCGCGGCCCTGATTACCGACTTCGTGGTGGAGGGCGCACGCGACGGCCGATCCGTGGCGGACCTGATGCAGGCGGGCGCCGGCGTTCTGACCCGGGCGGACGTGATGCAGGGAGTGCCGGAAATGATCCCCGAGATTCAGGTTGAGGCGACCTTCCCGGACGGCACCAAGCTTGTCACCATTCACGATCCCATTCGCTGATCGGAGAGCCAGCCATGGTGCCGGGAGAGACCATCGTCGGAAAGGATCCGATTGTCATCAACGCCGGACGGCCCGTCGTGGAGCTCGCGGTGGCCAATACCGGCGATCGCCCTGTCCAGGTGGGGTCCCACTACCACTTCGGTGAAACCAACGCGGCACTGGTCTTCGACCGGGAGGCCGCCCGCGGCTTCAGGCTCGACATCCCGGCCGGCACGGCGGTCCGCTTCGAACCGGGCCAGACCCGCACGGTGCGGCTCGTGGCGTTCGGCGGGAACCGCGTTGTGACGGGATTTCAAGGGCTGGTGGACGGCCCGTTGGACGCGTGACCCATGGCCCGTGAGATGGATCGCCGCGCCTACGTTGGCATGTTTGGGCCGACGGTGGGCGATAAGGTGCGACTGGCGGACACGGAACTTTTCATCGAGGTCGAGGAGGATCGCTGCGTCCATGGCGAGGAGGCCCGGTTCGGCGGCGGCAAGGTCATCCGCGACGGTATGGGGCAGTCCCAGCTGACGCGTGCCGAGGGTGCCGTCGATACGGTGATCACGAATGCCTTGATTCTCGACCACTGGGGCGTCGTCAAGGCCGACATCGGCATTCGCGACGGACGCATCGCGTCGATTGGCAAGTCCGGCAATCCCGATATCCAGCCAGGTGTAGACACACCGATTGGCCCGTCCACCGAAGTCATCGCGGGAGAGGGGCGGATTGTGACGGCGGGTGGCATTGATGCCCACATCCATTTCATTGCGCCCCAGCAGATCGAGGAGGCCCTGTACAGTGGGATCACCAGCATGCTGGGCGGCGGCACGGGTCCGGCCGCGGGGTCCAATGCCACCACCTGTACGCCCGGTGCCTGGCACCTGGGCCGCATGCTGCAGGCTGCTGATGCCTTCCCCATGAACCTGGGCTTCTGGGGCAAGGGCAATGCTAGCCGACCCGAACCCCTGGTTGAACAGGTTCACGGCGGTGCCTGCGGTCTCAAATTGCATGAGGACTGGGGTACGACCCCAGCCGCGATCGATACCTGTCTGCGGGTTGGCGACGAGCAGGACGTGCAGGTCATGATCCACACCGACACGCTCAACGAGTCGGGTTTCGTCGAGCGGACGCTGGAGGCGATCGGGGGCCGGACGATCCATGCCTACCACACGGAGGGCGCGGGTGGCGGTCATGCCCCGGACATCATCAAGGTCTGCGGCGAGGCCAATGTGTTGCCGTCGTCAACAAACCCCACCCGGCCATTCACGGTCAACACGATCGAGGAGCACCTCGACATGTTGATGGTGTGCCACCACCTGGATCCCCGGGTACCGGAGGACATTGCGTTTGCCGAGAGCAGGATCCGCGCCGAGACGATTGCCGCGGAGGACATCCTGCACGACCTGGGCGCCCTAAGCATGATCTCCTCCGACAGCCAGGCGATGGGCCGCGTCGGCGAAGTGGTATTGCGCACTTGGCAGACGGCGGACAAGATGAAACGCCAGCGCGGTCCGCTGCCCGAAGAGCGCGGCGACAACGACAATGTGCGGGCCTGTCGCTATGTCGCCAAGTACACGATCAATCCTGCTGTGGCCTGTGGCATCGCCGAGCACGTCGGTTCGGTGGAGGTCGGCAAGCTTGCGGACCTCTGTCTGTGGCACCCCGCCTTCTTCGGAGTCAAGCCCGAAATGGTGCTCAAGGGCGGGGCAATCGCGGCTGCCCAGATGGGCGATCCGAACGCCTCGATCCCCACACCGCAGCCCGTCCACTACCGGCCCATGTTCGGGGCCTTCGGCGGTGCCCGCCCGGCCGGGTCCCTCACCTTCCTTTCGCAGGCCGCCCTGGAGGCGGACCTTCCGGCCGCGCTGGAGTTGCAGTCCGTGCCCGTGCCCGTGGCGCAGACCCGTACCATTGACAAGAGATCCATGGTGCACAACGACGCCCTGCCCCGCATCGAAGTGGATCCGGAGACCTACGAGGTGCGTGCGGACGGCGAGCTGCTCACCTGCGAGCCGGCCTTGGAGTTGCCCATGGCCCAGCGGTACTTCCTGTTTTAGTGCGATGGACCCTCGAGCCCGGTATCGACTGACGGCATGGTTGTCGCCCGCCTTTCCGACGGGCAGCTACACCTATTCCCACGGTTTGGAATACGCGGTGGAAGCCGGCTTGGTGCATGACCGCGGCACGCTTCGCGAGTGGATCGAGGGTATCCTGGAGTTCGGGTCGGGATGGACGGATGCGCTTTTCTTCTGTGCCGCTTACCGGTCCCTGCCAATCGAGATGGATAACTTGGCCGAACTCGCAGAAGTCATGAAAGGCACCCGAGAACTGCGGGCCGAGAGCCTGCTGCAGGGCAAGGCATTCAGCGCGGCCGTCGCGAATGCCTGGGAGCCGGCCGGCGCGGAGCGCGGGTCGGACGACACGCTGTTGGCACACCCGATCGCCGTGGCGCGGGTCTGCCGGTGCCACGGCATACCGCTGGCGGAAGCGCTTCCCGCCTATCTCCAAGCGACTGTGGCGGGGCTGGTCTCCGCGGGTCTGCGGCTGGTGCCGCTGGGACACACCGACGGGCAACGGGTTCTTGCGGCTCTGGAAGAAGTTGTAGTTGGATCTGCCTCCCGGGCGCGGCGCACGCCCTTTGCCGAGCTCGGGGCCGCTGCTCCCATGGTGGACTGGGCATCCATGCGGCACGAGACGCAGCACACCCGGTTGTTCCGATCGTGACCGAGCTGCGCAACGGACCGCTGCGGGTCGGCATCGGCGGTCCGGTTGGATCCGGCAAGACCGCCCTTATCGACGCGCTCTGTCGGCGCCTGCGGGACGACCACGAGCTCGCGGTGATTACAAACGATATCTATACCCGCGAGGATGCCGAGTTTCTGGTCCGCAGCGGTGCGTTGCCGGTGGAGCGGATCGCAGGGGTTGAGACGGGCGGGTGCCCGCACACGGCCATTCGCGAGGACTCGTCGATGAACCTGGAGGCGATTGCCGATATGGTGGCACGTGTCCCCGAAGTCGAAGTGGTCTTTGTGGAGTCCGGCGGAGACAACCTGTCGGCGAGCTTCAGTCCCGAGCTGGTCGACAAGGCCATCTACGTGATCGACGTGGCTGCCGGGGACAAGATTCCGCGCAAGGGAGGACCCGGCATCACGCAGTCCGATCTGCTTGTGATCAACAAGGTCGATCTGGCTCCCCTTGTGGGTGCCGACTTGGAGGTGATGGCTGCCGATGCCAAGCGCATGCGGGATTCGCGGCCCGTGGTCTTCTCAAACCTTAAGACCGGCTTGGGCCTCGATGCCATCGCGGACTTCGTCGAGGCGGCGCGCCAAACAACCACGTAGTCGCTTGACCAGACCTCAGGGAAGTTCGATTTATTTGTCGGCCGTTGGTTGAGCGAGACGACCAACAGAACGTGCGGAGGGGGCGGGCAGGACAAAGACCGTCCCTCGGTGTTTGTCCACCTGCACAGTCCATTCAGGCAGGTCCGTTCCCGGGGAGTGGGAAGCCGGCATTGGGGATGCGCGGTTGGTCTCCATTGGCGAGAACGCCGTCTCGCAACCGATGGGCTCAGTTGTCCGGGGTGTGCATGCCGGGCCGCGCCCGGCGACGCCTGGCAACCCTGAGGCGAACCTGACTGCGCCGAAGCGCCGCCACATGCACCGGCGGTGCGGACGCGGTCCCGCCGGCTTCCGCTACGCTGGCCTCCGCGCGCTCCCGCGCTGCTTCGGCCCGTTGGATGTCAATGTCGTCTACCCGTTCGGCGACATCCGCCAGTATCGTCACCACATCCGGCCGGACTTCGGCAATGCCGCCGTTGACGAACAGAGCCTCCTGTTCCTCATCATTCTCGTAGAGAAGGATTTCACCGGTGACCAGGGTGGTCATGAGTGGCGCATGGCCGCCCATGACGCCCATTTGCCCCGACTCGCCGGGCAGGACCACCATGTCGATGTCCCGGGACATCAGAAGCCGTTCCGGCGTTACGATTTCTACCTTGATCGGCACGTGGCTGCTCGCTTCCGCAAGGGATGTGGGGGATCCGGCTAGCCCTGGCTCCGCATCTGGGAGGCCTTTTCAACGGCCTCGTCGATGCCGCCCACCATGTAGAAGGCCTGTTCCGGCAGGTCGTCGTGCTTGCCTTGGAGGATCTCGTCAAATCCGTTGATGGTGTCCTCGATCTTGACGAACTTGCCGCTGACCCCGGTGAACACCTCCGCCACAAACATGGGCTGGGTCAGGAAGCGCTGGATTTTGCGGGCCCGCGAGACGGCCAGCTTGTCGTCCTCGCTCAGTTCCTCCACGCCCAGAATGGCGATGATGTCCTGCAGGTCGCGGTAGCGCTGCAGGATTTGCTGGATGCCCCGGGCCACGGTGTAGTGACGCTCGCCCAGGATGACCGGGTCGAGAATGCGGCTGGTCGAGCCCAGCGGATCCACGGCCGGGAACAGGGCCTGATCCGCCAGGGACCGCTCCAGTGTGATGGTTGCATCCAGATGCGCAAACGTGGTGGCCGGTGCCGGGTCGGT
>JAAXGZ010000072.1 GCA_012271135.1 Caldilineales bacterium
TGCATCGACCTGGGCCCCGGCAGCCAACAGCACTTCCGCGACGGTGACATGGCCTTCCGCAGCTGCCCTGTGCAAGGGGGTCCAGCCGTCGGAGGCCTGCGCGTTGGCATCCGCACCAGTGGCCAGTGTGCACTGAATCGTGGCGAGGTCATCATTCCACACCACAATGTAGAGAGGTGGTTTCCTGTACGGGTCCATGGATTGCAGATCGACTTCTGCCAACCGACCAGCACACAATTCGTCGCTGACACAAGCGGCGGCACTTGTCAGCACCAACATGCAACCAAGCAGTAGACAGGCAATCCTGCGGTTCACCTTTGGCCTCCGTGGCGATGGCTCCCGGGCGGATATTACCTCGGGACGCGGCACACCCGACTTGCCTCGTCGATCATGTCGAAAACCGAGTACCGGGCACCCACGCCGAGCTCGCGCAGAGCCTTTGCACCACTCAAGTTGGATCTCGCTGGCGCGCCCGGCAGTCTGACCTCAACCCAACGTTTGCTCAAAGCCTTGCCCATGTACGGGATGACTTCGGCTTGGGAAACCGGTTGCTCCGGCGCGAAGTTGTATGCATTGTTGCTGGCCTCCGGCTTGAACAACGCAGGTACCAGTCCAACTGCGATGTCGCGGGTGTCCATGATGTCCATCGTCAATGGTTGTCCTGCATCCGTCAGACCCAACAGGAGCGGATTGTCATCCGAGTCCACAGCCTGCAGACGGCGTATGGACTCCGTGGTCACGAAATCGGTGCGTCCGCTGTCCAGCAGCCAGGACAACCTGCCCTTGACATAAAACTGCCTCTCGGCAAAGAAGCCGTGCGGGTCCAGGATTTCCTGCCAGGTCTGGTTGTGGCAGAAGCGGACGATCGTGAACCGGCAGTTCGGCACCACACGGGCTGTGTGGCGCGTCAGTTCCTCACCGATGAGCTTGCTGACTCCATAGGCGGTGGTGGGCTCCAGCGGATGGTTCTCGTCGGTGGGCGTGTATTGGGGAAATGGCCCCGGGTATACCTGGTCGCTGGAAGCGAACAACAGCCGGAGCGGTGACGGCGGCCGCTGCTGGATTGCCTGCATAAGGTTGCGCGTGCCCTCCACGTTGACCTGCCAAATCAGATTGTCCTGGTGGAGTTGATAGAGGATCACCGCTGCCAAATGGACGATGTGTGACACATCGGACACGGCTGACATCAGAGCCGCGGAGTCGTCGAGGGAGCCTTCCACCACCTCCACGGCGGAGTCGACCTTCGCTCGGAGCGGATCGTCCGGCATCACCAGGCCCCGGACCGCAACCTCCCGAGCCAGAAGCTCCGCTGCCAAATGGGAGCCCACGCGGCCCGTAATGCCGGTAATGAGGACGCGGGAGCGGTCGCTGGCCATTGCTTGGTGCCGGATGCGCGGAAAGTGAAATTGTGCGTCCTATGCTGGTGGTACCACCGACGTGGTGTCTCAGTCGAACAGATGGGTGTACTTGAGCGAGGTGCCGGTGTTGAATAGGACCACGGTTTCGTTCCGGCCAATCATGTGTTGGCTGAGCAGGACCCTGTGTGCCTCCAGGCAGGCGGCGGCTTCGGGAGCCGGAAACACCCCGGTCAGGGACGCCATTAATCCGATCGATTCCATGATGGCTTCGTCGGTCACGGTGATGGCGGTGCCTTCGCTGGCTCTGACCGCGTCGAGGATCAGGAAGTCTCCCACGGCCTTGGGCACGCGCAGACCGTCGGCGATCGTGGCCGCATTCTCCCATTCCTCGGCGAACCGCTCGCCGCGGTCATAGGCCCTGACGATGGGTGCGCAGCCTGTCGTCTGTACAGACACCATCCGGGGCCGTTTGGAGCCAATCAGCCCCATCTCCTCCATTTCCGCAAATGCCTTCCACATGCCCACCAGACCGGTTCCGCCGCCCGTGGGGTAGACAATGACATCCGGCAGCGTCCAGTCGCACTGCTCCGCGATCTCATAGCCCATGGTCTTTTTGCCTTCAAGGCGGTACGGTTCCTTGAGCGTGCTCAGGTCGAACCAGCCGTGTGCCTGTACGCCTTCCGCAACTTTGGCGCCGCAATCGGTGATCAATCCATCCACCAGTGTCACGCTTCCGCCGTAGGCTTGGCATTCGGCCTTGAAGGTGTGGGGGACGTCCCGGGGCATATAGACGTGGGCCTCCAGGCTACCGGCCGCGGCGTAGGCGCACATGGCCCCGGCGGCGTTGCCGGCGCTGGGGATGGCGAGGGCGGTCTCGCCCAGTTCCTTGGCGCGGGAAACCGCCATGCCTAGGCCGCGCGCCTTGAAACTGCCGGTGGGGTTCAGTGCTTCATCCTTGATGTAGGTGTTCGGACAACCAATGGCCTCGCCCAGGCGCGACGCCTTCAGCAGGGGAGTCGAACCCTCCCCAAGGTCAAGCACGTTTGCATCGTCCCTGACCGGGAGGACTTCCCGATAGCGCCACATGCCGGGTTTGCGGCGCACCAGGTTCTCTGGTGTAAGGGTTTTGGCGGCTTCGGCCAAGTCGTAGCGTGCCAGGAGGGGGCGCTGGCTGTTCGGAGCCAGGTTCATGACCTGATCCGCTTCGTAGGTTTGGCCGGTCAGGCTGCATTCAAGGTGGGTGAGTGTTGACTGTGGCATGGATGTCGGCAGTGTTGAATTCGGAGTTCGAGGGTTGGCAATCCGCAGCGTGCCCCATCAAGGACCGTATCGCCGGAGACTGAGCGAGGCAATGACCCGTGCGCTTGGTTCACACTGAATCGTAGTAGGGTAAGGGCCGCACGCGACCTAGGATTATAGGGCCGCAAATCCAAGATGCGCTTTGCCGGAGGCTTGCCGCAGATGTCTGATCCGAAACATCCGGTATATGGTCCCACCTATGCGGAAATGCGGGATCCAGGCCTCTTGGACCCGGTGTTTCGGGCTCGTGCAGCGGAATTACAAAATCACTTGCCGTTGCACCGGGACAATCTGTACAACATCCACTGGCAGGATGGGCATACCGGCGTGCCGGCATTCCTGGTGCCGCAGGCAGTATCCGGGTTGGCGGCAAACCTGGTTGTCATGGACGGCGGTACGTTCCCGTCCGGAAGCATGAAGGTCGGACCTGCCTACGCCATGTTGATGGAGCGGGAGCTCAACGAGGGTATACGGCCCGGAAATACCACGGTCATTGCCCCCTCTACCGGCAACTTCGGCATCGGCTCGGCCTGGGTGGCCAGAGTCAAGGGCTATGAGGCGCGCATCGTGATGCCCTCGGGGATGAGCCGGGAACGGTACGCGTTGATCGAGCGTTACGGCGCGACCACGGATCTGACCCCCGGCTCCGAGGCCGATGTCAACCTGACCCTGCAGCGGACGCAGGACCGGTATGCCGGGCAGTCGGATTGCACGGTGTTGGGGCAATTCTCGGACTTGGCGAACTACCGTTTTCACCGCCACGTCACGGCGGAAGGCGTGCGACGTGCGGTTCAGGGGCTTGGATTGGACGGCGTTGATCTGTTCGTGTCCGCGCCCGGCAGCGCGGGCACGCTGGCTGCCGGAGAAGGACTGCGGGAGTCCTTTCCCGATCTGTGCATTGCCGCCGTGGAGCCCGAGGAGTGCGCCACGCTCACGGATGGCGGTCGGGGCTCGCATGCCATTGAAGGGATCGGTGACCAGATGGTGACGCTCATCCACAACGTGCATGCCACCGATCTCGTGGTGCGGGTTCCGGATGTCCACACAATCAGGGGCACGGCCGTGTTCAGCGGCTCAACAGACGACATCATGGCCATGTTTGGAGTCGATGAGGGCTGTGCAGCCCGTTTACAGGGCCGTTTTGGGCCGAGCGGGATCTGCAACGTCGTCGGTGCGATGCAGGCTGCCTCCTATCTGGGTCTGGACCAGAGGCGTACTGTCGTCACGGTTGCAACGGATTCGAACGATCGATACCGGTCCGTTCTAGACAGGTTGTCGAACAACCTCGGCAGGCAGCCGCATCGACGCGATCTGTCCGGGTGGTGGTCCCAGGTCCGGAAGCTTGAGGCTGTCCGGCAGGTCCTGGACATTCGTGAGGGCGAGCACCGGGAGCGCTTGCATGGCATGAAGCGGGATACATGGATCCCGTACGGCTACAGCGCGAACTTCATCGACTCGATGCAGGACCGGACCTTTTGGGATCGGGAATACGCTCGTGTTGCACAACTGGACCGCCAGTGGCAGGCACTTCGACAACCGCCTGATTCATGTCGGTAGGGCGCGGAGACAACAACACCTGGACCGTCGTGACGGCGCACGGTACGAGGATCGGTGGGCGAGCCTCAAACTCTTGGCTTGTCTACCGTGGCTCCCGGCAGAGCGGATTGCATGTTGGTCACGATCGGCGAAGCAGCCCGCATTCCGGGCACGAAGCCCGACACCCCTGTGCCCGACGAACGGGGCCGGTGTTGTGTTCGGCGGTTCTTTGGTTGGTGACGTCCTGCCGACATGCCGCGCGTGTTGCTACTTGGAGGTGTCTTCCTCGGGGATGTGTGGCAGCAGGCCCCAGATTCTTTCGGCGGGGACCTGTGCCGGGCCACCGCCGTCCCGGATCGCGAGCAGGAGTCGTGCGCCGTCGGGAACTTCGTCAAGGTCGAAACGCACGCCGCGCCGGGCCACCTCGACAACTCGGTCGACATGGGCTTCGACATCCCGCGCCAGCCGTGTGTCCAGACCGCTGATGGCCAAGGTGCGCCGGAAGCTTAACAGCATTCCCACAACCTGTCCCTCGGCTTGCCCTTCGGCCCGCCCCTCGGCCCGCCCCTCGGCCCGTCGTTCGGCCATCTGTCTGAAAAAACGTTCCTGTACCGTTTCCATTTCCTTCACCACCTCACTGAGTGGACGGCTGTCGTCCAGTTGGCCGGCATCCAGCAGGAGCCTTCCCTGCTCGTCCCGGAGTCTGTCCCACTGTCTCATCTTATCGGACAGAAACCGCATCAGAAGTTCGTAGGCATCCCGGTCCCCCAGGCCGCGAATGGCTTGCAGGACCGGGATGGTCTCGCCCGGGTCCCCGCAGCGTTCGACCTCGAAGACCATCCGCACCAGGCGCGACGCGGGCTCCTCCTCCCGCTTCATGTGCAGTACGTCATAGTACTGCACGGGGAATTCGAAGCGCATGAGCACCTGAGCCAGAGGGCTGAAAAGGTCGTGCAGGGAGGGCGGCCGCCAGCGGTCCGGTCCGGTGTAAAGGACGGCCACCACCACTGGCGGCAACCCCTGTCGCCGGGCGTGTCGCGTCATGCTCTCGTACAGTTCCAGAAGGCGATCCATGACATAGCGTGCGAGGCGAAGTTCGAGCGCGCGCTCGCGCGAGCTTTGGGCCTCCACGATCATCATGACGGTGCGCTGCCGGTCGGTGTCGAAGGCCCAGATGCTGTCGGCAATACGCTCGTGGCCGGTCTCCTTGACCGAACTGGTTGGTCCCGGCTGCAGGGATTGGCGGTCAACGGTGCCGAGGCCGAACGCGTCGGCCAGCACCTGTGCCATCTCGTAGGCGAAGACGGCGCTGGTCAGAATGCGCTTGTAACGCCGATCATGAATGGCCATTGACGAATCGACCGCTGGACTCCGTGGGATCAATATGGGAATACTATATTCCGGTTGTTTGAGTGTGCAAAAAACGTCAAAGTGTTCTTTGTTTGGCATTTGTCGGAATACCAACCGGACTTTCAGCCACCAGCGGGCCGAAAGATGCCGTCTGTGCAGCATGAAGCCAATTTGGGTTTTCCGTACGGCACCGGAACCTTGTCCCACCCGCCAATGGACCTCTTCTCCAGGGCGGCTTGCAGGAGCGTGACGATGGTCACAGCCATGGGCATGTTGTTTCCGATAGGGTGATCCGAGGCGAGGGACCTTGGCAACAGGTCCCCGGTCCCATGGCCAAGGTTTGATTTTCAACCCGTTTGCCGAGCAGGAATGGTGGCCTCCGGCATCCTTCGGCCACCGCTGGTCCCACAGTAAGGCAGCCGACGCGTCGCGCCTGCGTCGGCTGCTGTATGGAGCCATGCAACACACGGTCCCGCAGGAGCGGATGTTCCCTGCCGCCGGATTATTGCGGCCCGCTTGGGACCGGACAGGGTTTGGTCAGGAACCGCTCGGGATTGACAAATCCATTCTCGGACAATCCGGGTTGTCCGTGTCGGAATTCAACGGGGATCGCGGTCAACGTAGGCAATGGTCATGGGACCATCCGGCATCACGCAGATGCGCGGTGCAACTCCATTAGTCGGGACAGCCAGTTTGGCAACAGTCTTGGACACGTCGGCGCAGGGAATGAACAAAGCCTCCCGGATCTGCTTCTCGGTCAAGCCGTTGCTGAAGACATGCACGTCGGCTTGTTGTTGGATGCGCGCCTGAATCTGAACCTGCCACTGATCATGCTCTTCAAATCCGTCCTCATTCAGCATGGCCAGGATGCCGTCGGGTGATCCGCCACGGCGAAGCAGTTCCGCATACTTGCCGTGGTCGGGAATGCCATCGGCACACTCGACTGCCATCACAATGTGGCCGTTGGGCCTGGTGATCTGGCTGGCAGCGCTCATGCCCTTGACACACTGGTACAGGTTCTGATCAAGCGGGTAGCCGCTGTTGCAGGAGACCACAATGTCATAGGGTTCGCCCACCGGCACCATGGAGTGTCGGCGCACGAAGTCCGCGCCCTTCCGGTGGGCGGCCAACAGGTCTCCGGCAAACACCCCGGTGATCTCGTGTTGCTGGTTCAGGGTGACGTTCAGGAGGAACACCTCGTCCAGCAGCAAGGCAACTTCCTTCATCTCCTCCCAGATGGGATTGCCGTCAAGCGAGCCCCATGTGGCCTTGGGACTGCCCACCATTCGGCGTCCGTGATTGGACAGAACACTTTCGAAACCCGCCAGGGACGGCAGTACACCCTTGGGACCGCCTGAAAAACCTGCAAAGAAGTGGGGTTCGATGAATCCGGTCAGAATGCACAGGTCGGAGTCCACCAGAAGATGGTGCAGCCGGACGGTATGGCCGTTCGAGGTTCGGCCCATGTCGACCAGCAGGTCGTCGTCAAAGGCATCGTGCTGGAGACACCGAAAGTTCTCGTAGACGGCATCCCCAACGAGTGCGCGGTGCTCGCTTTCGGTCTGCGGCCTGTGGGTACCGAGAGCGTTAACCAGGGTGATGTGGGTTCGAGGAACTCCGGCATCGAGCAGTTCATCCAGGACCACAGGCAGGATACGGTCATTGGGTGTCGCTCTGGTGATGTCGGTGTGGACAATCACGATGTGGCTGGAGGGATCGACGCGGTCGGCAAGAGGAGCGCTTTCGATTGGCGAGCGCAGTGCCTGTTCCAGAGCCGCTTTCTCCGACGTGACCCCGGGCAGTTGGGTTGATTGGATCACGTCGGTATCGGAAGGCACCTTGATTGCCAACCCGGTGTGTCCGTAGGCAACTTGGACCTGCATGTTTGGTTTCGCTGGTGGTTGTGGCCAAATGCAGCCCCGCTTGGCACTGGCTTTGAACCTGCTTCCGCCAATGGATTGTGGGCAGGTTACTGTAGCGTGTCCGCTGTTTGGCCAAGGGAACCTTCCACTACCTTACGGGATAAGGGACGGCCCCTTCAACGTCTGTAGTCTGCCTCCACGACCGCCGTCCTGATACAGGACGGGCAAGACGGGACTGTTTTACTTGTGCTGAGGCGGGTGTTCATGCACATCAAACACAAGAAGAAGCCGCAATCTGGTGTGAACTCGAATTGGGACCCGGTTCCGAAGACGGGGTCAGTGTCCGGCTCCCGTCGGATCAGCAGTGGCGGGTAGCAACAACCGTCCTCCGATCTGCGGTACCAGCAGCAGCAGACATGGCACCGCCAGCAACAGGAACGTGGTTTGGATTCCGAACTGTTCCGACAGGAATCCGGCGACGAACGGTCCCGTGAACATGCCGACACCGTAGATACCCTGATGCAGGCCCATGGCGGCGGTCCTCTCGTGGTCGGACACCTCTCTGATGCTCAGGCCCATGAGCGTCGGATAACCAATGCCGGTGGCCAATCCAACCAATCCCTGCGCCAGGAACAGCCACCAGACGGTGGGTGCCCAGGCGGCCAGCAAGGTGGCCATGCCCAACAACAGAAACCCCGTGCGAACCAGGTTGCGCGCGCCGAGCCGGTTGACGAAGGCGGCCGTGGTCGACAAGCCCACCAGGTTGACTGCCATGAAGACAGTCATGAGAAGGCTGACTTCCACGTCCGAGGCGCCCATGTTGACCGCCAGGATGGGGATGAAGCTGAACGTAACAGCCCAGTTCACGAACTGGGAGGTGGCATTCAGCAGCGCCGGAAACAGCACGTGGGGCCGCGAGGCAAGTGCCGCGATGGGACCGAGCGAAGGCTTGGTCGGAGCACGGGGCGTTTCCCTGACCAACAGCATCAACACCAAGGCCAGAACGGCCGCAACAGCCGCCAGGTTGAAGGCTAGGGAATAGCCGCCGGCGCTGTTGACGAATCCGGTGGCACCGGTAGCCAGGATCCGTGCTGCACCGCCGACCATGGCCATTAACGCAGTGGCCCGGATGGCTTGTGCCGGTGGAAAGAACCGGCTGAACACCACCACGATGGGTACCCATGTGGCCGCGGCCAAGCCGGTGACGCTCCGGCCAACCCCAATCCAAAAGATGTCGTCGGCGAATCCGATCAGCCAAGCCCCCAAGGCAGTAAGTAGGTAGCCAAAGAGGATGAAAGGTTTGGCTCGTCCCAGGAGATCACTTGTCACACCCACGGGAAAGCGCAGGAGGGCCTGCCAGAGGCCGTACATGGACAGAACAAGGCCAATTAAACCCAGATGGCTGCTGTATTGTTTTACGTAAATGGGGAGGGTGGGTGCGTAGAGGTACAGACCTACCCAGTAGCAGAAGACGGCGCCGACAAACACTGCGATTTGCCATCCGTGGGCGCGGGTGGTGGAGTGGGTCTGCATGGAGCTTGGTGTCTGCGTGGCAGGACGGTGAGCCGACCGGTAGCCTGCGGTCCCGGGTATGGAACGGACGGTCTGTAGACTAAACTCAAACGGGCTGTTTCCGACAGTCGCGGTTGGTCCGAGTTGGGTTTGCAGGATGGCCGCGCCGGGGGCATGGCGATGTTTCGGACAGGAGGACTTGGATGAGCGAATCGTTGTTTGCACCGGACATGCAGCGCATGCCGATCTGTTTTGGCCTTGCCACGGGACCACGGCGGGGACCGGACGGGCGGCGTTTTCTTAACGAGGACTCCCCTTCTTCGGTTTCCCATTCCGTTGCCTTCCGCACGCATCCGGAACTGCTGCAGGCATTGTGCCCGCCCGGGTCTGGGCTCAGTCTGGGGCACTCCCCCGTGGTCACAGTCACCGCAACCTACATGTCGAACATCGAATGGCTGGCCGGCCGCGGGTATGCGGTCCTGGGCGCCACCTTCCCGGCCGAATTCCACGGGAACAGGGACTCGGTGCACGGATCCTTCCTGACCGTACTCTGGGAGAACCTGACCGATCCCATCATCACCGGACGGGAAGAGCTTGGTTTCGCCAAGATCTATTGCGAACTTCCGCCGCCGCGCACGATCGGCAAGGACACGACCTGCGAGGCTGCTTGGCTGGGCTATCGCTTCCTGGAGATGAGCCTGACCGACATGGAAGAAGTTGATCCCGCTTCCGTGCCGCCGCCGGCGCACCGCAACGACGGGCAACTGCACTACAAGTACATGCCGCGCACCGGCGAATGGGGCACGGCGGACTGCGAGTACGCAGTCCTCACTCCCGCCGCGACGCCCAACAGCAAGGTTAAGGCCATGTGGAAGGGCAATGGGCGCCTGGAGTTCCGGCGTCCCCGATGGGAAGACATGCCCACCCAGTACCAGGTGGTCAACGGTCTGGCGAACTTGGAACCGCTGGAGTTTCTGGGAGCCACCACCACGCATACGGTGGGTTCGAAGGACCTGTCCGACCAGCGCATTCTGGAGTAGAGCGGATTAGGGTGGTTGACTGTTGTGCCTCCGATTTGCCGGCGGCACAAAGGCCGGAGTTCCAATCGGATGCCTGTTCCGGGATCGGCAGACCACCCGCGTTGAGGCATTGGGCGCGGTCCCATGGGCTACCTCTTTGGCGTCGCCGGTGCAGTTCCCGGCGAGCAACTGCAACGGCAGCTGACTGCTGTGTGCGAGGCTGCGAATCCGGCCGGGGAACTGTCGCGCCAGGAGTTTGATGCCCCGGGTTTCGCCTGTGCGGGCCTGAATCACCAGCGGGAACTGTCGCTGGCAGGGATCCGGGTGCAGCGGTGCGGGTCATCGTCATTGCTGGCTGTTGCAGCCTGTTTGGACAACAGAAAGGAGCTGATTGGCGACCTGGAGTTGTCGGCGGCCGAGGCACTCCGGTTGTCCGACCCGGAACTCGCGTCGCTGGCCTGGCGCCGTTGGGGGGACGCTTGCCGCGATCGCCTGATCGGAGACTGGGTCTGCATCGAGTGGGATGGTGAACGCCGCCGGTTGACTTTGCTGCGGGATCACAACGGCAACAGCATCCTCTATTTCGCTTGCAAGGCCGGCATGATGGCGTTTGGCACTTCGGGCCGCGCCCTGTTGGCATTGCCCTGGATTTCGAATCGGCTGGATGAACTGTCCCTGGCCTGTATCGTCGCCAACATGGAGCCGGTCGGCCGGAGGACCGTCTATGCTGACCTGTGTCGGCTTCCACCGGGATGGATGGCCACGCTGGACGGTCGCGACAGTCGACTGCAACGGTATTGGTTCCCCGAAGACACACCGCTGTGGGAGGGACAGGGCAGTTCGGCCTACCAGGAAGCCCTGCGCATTGGCATTGCGGATTCAGTAGGGCGCATGGTCGTCCGGGCCGGATCCCCGGCCATGCAACTGAGCGGTGGTCTCGACTCGGGCGCGGTGGCCTGGGGCACCAGCCAAGCACATCTTCCGTTAAGGGCCGTGGCCGGATACTGTTCGGTGCCTGTACATGACACACAAGCAGCGTGGCCCGCCGAGGCGGTTACCAACGAGCTCCCGCTGGCCGAGGAAATCGGTCGGATGACCGGCGTGGACCCTGTGCGGGCGGTTCCCGCCGCCGGAGTGTCGGTGCTGGACGGCATTCGCTGGATGCTTGACGCGCGCCTGGAACCTAGCATCGGCGCCGGGAACATGTACTGGATTTCCGCACTGCTCCAGGAGGCCAAGGCACGGGGCCACGACCTGATCCTGACCGGGCAGCAAGGGAACGGGACCATTTCCTGGTATGGCAGACCCTGGTCGCGTTCCTTCGGAGAGTTGTGGCGGCACCGTTCACCGGCCGGTGCTGTACAGCACAAGCTGCTAAGGCCGTGGCTGTCGCGGATGGGGCGCGACGGAGTCAACCGGTGGCGGATCGGCTCCGAACCCTGGCTCGCGGGTACCTTGATTCGCCCGGAGTTCGCCAGGAAGGTTCACCTCCGGGAATTCATCGCCGAAGAGGCCTACGGGTTTTGGTTTCACTCGTTCGAGATGGACCCGCGGATCGATCGGTGGCAGGTCATTGAAGCCGGACAGTCCCGCGTGGGCGGACGTTGGGCCGAAGGCGCGGATGCCCTCGGCCTGCGCGTCCGGGACCCGACTGCCACCAAGGCCCTGGTGGAACTGTCGCTGTCCATTCCCGATCGGGAATGGTCCGGGCCGGCGGGATCGCAACGCTGGCTTGTTCGTCAGGCCATGCAGGGCCGGTTGCCGAACTCCGTGATCGGATCGTTGTCAAGGGGAAGGCAGTCAGCCGACATCGTGCAGCGGCTGCTGTCCGACACTCCCGCTGTTGAGGATCTGCTGGGCAGATGTTCTCCCCATTCCCAGGTGGCCCAATACCTGGACATTGAACGGAGCCGGATGACCTGGCAGGCCCTCTCCAGCGAACCGTTCACCTACCGGCTTCAGCAACGGTGCCTGCAGGAACTGATCCCGGCCATCACATTGGCCATGTTTCTTGAGTACCGACAGCCTTGAAGGCGCGGTACTGCCGGTTTTATGCAAACAGGGATGGGAAATACCGGTACGGGTCTCCCGGCTCGCCGAACAGGATCTCCTGCCGATCCGTAAGTTCGACGTTGTCCGGTATCTGGACGCGGGACGACTTCCAGGCCATGTGGGAAACACAGTACTTGTACAGGAGCGAGCGTCGGCCTGCCTTGCTGCGCCAGGCTGCGGTGCCATGGGTCAGCGACTCCGTGAACAGCGTGACGGAGCCGGCCGGTGCTTGGGGCATGACCACCGCCGGTGACGTTTCGGGCGAGTCGAAGATGGCGCGGGGTATCTTGTAGTTGCTCTTGTGGCTGCCGGGGATGCAGCAGAAGCCCCCCATGTCGGGCCCGGAATCGGTCAGGTTCCAGGTCACCACCATGAAGCCGTTGTAGATCTGGTTGGGCTTGAAGGCATAGTACTCGCCCTCCTCCACACCCGAGAACGGTGAAGTGGCACCGTAGTCGGCATGCAGCGCGCCACGGTGCATCCCTTCCTCCATGCAAATGCCGTAAATCCGATCCAGCCGGAAGCAGTCGCCGAGTTGCTGTCGGAGAATGGGCATCACCCTCTCGTGGTCGAGGAGGTTGCAGAAAGGCTCGCCCCAATCCAGGAACCCCGGGCCGTCCGGCGCGCTTCCGAATCGTTCCCTGGATCCTTCTTCCGGCAGCTGGTGCTCATCCAGGATGGCGTTGATGGTCGCCACTTCATCGGTGCTGAGAGCGTTCTCGATGACCAGGTACCCCTGAAGATCGAACAGGTATTGCTGAACGGTGTCAAGGCTCATGTTGGTGGCCTCCGTAAGGGTGGGCTGGCAGTGGCTGCAAGATCAAGTGACGATGGTGCGCATGGCAAGGCCGGTCTGGCCCGGGAACCGCCGCACAGAGGCTTGCTGCCGACTGTGGACTGATCGTACATCGTTCGGATTTAAGTGGCGGTTCGGCCTTGGGATTGTGTCTGTTGCCTGGAACCGACGGGGCCGGAAAAGGTGGATCGGCCGCCACAAGGGTTGGCGCACCGAACTGGCATGGCATCACATCATGCCGATGCGGAACCTCGATTTCGGGACAGGACGGCCGGCTACTTGGGGTCGTACCGCGTCGCCTTCTCCAGAGTCGGGATGAAGTTGGCCAGGTTCGTGAACTGAAAGGGGCTCGTCTTGGCGATGTTCCGGACTTGGCTGTCCGAGGCCGCCGAGGCTACCAGGATCGTCCGTTCGGGAACCACGTTCAACCTGCGCCGGATCTGGTGCATCTTCTTGCGTCGGTCCAACGTGTTTTTGGCGGTTGTGCATTCGATCCACAGCGGCTCGTCTTCCTCCAGCACGAACAGGTCCAGCTCGTGCTTGTTGCCTTCATTCGCGATCTTGGCATTCATCAGAATCGAGTAACGGGCATTGCTGTCGTGCAGGAACTCGTCCAACCGGCTGCCGACGAACTGTTCGAGCCAATAGCCTTTCAGGAACCGGACTCCGTCCTTGGTGAGCGTGACCCGCAGACGCTGCGTGTCATCGCGTTGTTCGAACTTGTCCAAATACTTGGTGCGTTTCAGCATCTGGCAGAGATTGACGGAGTGGCTGTACTCCTTGGCTGTTCTGTCGCCGAGGTCCACCACCAGCGGCTCTTCCGCCTTGCTCCGGCTCAACTGATTGAACAGGGGTGCCAGCGACGTCGCGTGCCGCCGACCCAGGAAGCGGCAGGTTTCGGTGACCTGCTCGTCGATCGTGTCCTGGTAGGCCTCGATGACATAGCCACGATCAGTCAGATAGTCGGCGGCAGGCTTGGACACACCGGTGACGGCAACAGGCACCGGTGCCTTGCGCGACCGACGTTGGCCGGTGCGGGCGCGTGTTCGTGTGGTGCCAGCTTGGGCCTTGGAGGCATCCTTGGCCGCTCTCTTCGCTGGCTGTCTGGCCTGGGTTCTTGGACGCGCTTGGCTTGCCCGCGGCTGCTCGGTCCGAGCCTGAGCTGGTTGAGCGGCGTTCGTACGCTCTTGCTGCAGCCTGCGGATGTCACCACGCAGACTCCGCACCTCGGCCGTGAGCGCCTCCAGGGCCAAGGTCAGATTCTGCAGGATTTCATGTGTCTCCTTTCCGGAGCGGAACAGGTTCACTTCGACACCTTGTTACTGGTTGTTTACTTGGATGATAGGTTGTGGTCCCTGCCCAACAGGTGAATTCGGCGCTTTTCCAGGGCCATGTTGTTTGCACCTGCAGGAATTGAATCTCCCGGAAGGTTTGGGCCTACGGCGCCGTCCGGTCCAGAACTTCCGGGTTGAGCGGGTTGTGGGGATCCTTGCCGGCAAAGAACCGCAGAATTTCCTCCACGGCCATTGCCTCAATGCGTTCGCGCGCCTCCACCGTGGTGGTGGCGGAATGGGGCGTGGCCACCAGCTTCGGATGGTTCCTCAGTCGCGAATCCGCAGGGGGCGGTTCGGGATCGAAAACATCGATCCCTGCTCCCGCCAGCTTGCCGGAGTCCAAGGCCTCCAACAGGGCGTCGCCGTCGACCAGGGGACCGCGAGCCAGGTTGAACAGGAACGCACCGTCCTTCATCTGCGCGATGGTCTCCCGGTTGATCATGTGGCGCGTGGACGGAATGGATGGCGCATGCAGGGACAGGAAATCGGCCTGGGCCAGGACCTCATCCATGGAGGCCAGTTCCACTTGCAGGCCGGTCGCGGCCACGGCCTCCTCGGTCATGATGGGATCGTGGGCTACGACCCGCATGCCGAATCCACATTGGCAGATGTGGGCTACGCGCTGGCCGATGCGCCCAAAGCCCATCAATCCCAGGGTCTTGCCCATCAATTCGCGGCCCATCGGCACGGCCCTTGGCGCGAACCGGCCCTCGGTCAGCTGGGCGGCGCCCTCCGGAACCCGCTTGGCGCAGGCCAGCATCAGGGCCACGGTGTGTTCTGCGGTCGATTCGGTCGGACCGGCCGGGGTGTTGCAGAACAGGACTCCGGCCGCAGTGGCATCCTCGGTTACAACGTTGTCCGTGCCAATGCCGGTGCGAACAAGAATCTCGAGGTTAGGGAGGCGTCGGAATACTTCCGTGTCGTAGCGGAGGCTCGAACTGGCCAGGATGGCCTGGGCTTCGACAGCCGTGGCAACGGGGTCCGGGTGCCCCTTGTCGGGAACCAGAATCTCCACGTCCGGGCCAAACGCCTGCAGCGCGTCGGACAACTGCTGGATTTCGCACCAGACGGCGGTCAACCGGGATTTGGGCATTGGGGCTGGCGTCCCCCTTCAAGGTGCTGATGGTCGAACCGAGGAACGGCGCCTACATTTCCAATCCGGAGTGGATGGGGCGTCCGCCGTATTGAGCGAGATTGTCGGCATGGCCTTCCCGCCCGGTGGTGCGCAGGCGCTCCAGGTACTCGGGCCAGTAGGGATGGTTGGTGTTGGCATGGTGGGGACCACCTTCGGCCATCACCCCCCAGAAGGGATCGCCGCGCTCCGAGGTTCCCATCTGATCCCCCATCCACTGGTCCAGGCGCAGGAGCCCGGCCCCCAGAATGTCGGGGCGGGTTGCGGCCAGATTGTGCTGTTCATGGGGGTCGTTGGCCAGGTTGAACAGCATGTAGGCCGGCAGATCCTTGAGTCCGGTGTGATAGGTTCGGATCAGGAGCCAGTCGTCCCAGCGCACACTGCGCTGGCAGCTCCAGGCTCCGTTGCTGAGCACGAGATAGGGACGGCCCCCGCTGCCGTCCGAACCTAGTGCCCCGGCGAAGCTTTGGCCTTGCCAGAAGTCGGGAGACTCGCCGTCCACCAGGTCCATGAGCGTGGTCGGCAGATCTACGTTGTAGTTGAACTGGTCGCGGATCGTCCCCTCCTGCCTGCTGGTAATCCCGGGCCAGCGCACGATGAGAGGCACTCGGTTGGTGATATGGTCGGCGAGCTGGTGGTCGCCCCACACGTTTAGTTCGCCGTGGTTCTCCCCGTGATCGGCCGAAATGACTATGGCCGTCTCCTCGTAGATACCGAGGTCCTTCAGATCCTGGATCAGCTTGCCGACGTAGTGGTCCGCGTACCGGATGCCCGTGTCATAGCCATCCATGTGGGCCTTGGCATCCGCCAGCGTCCTGATGCTGCCCGCGCCCATGGTTGAAACCGGGGGCAGGCGGTCGTTCAGCCCGGGCACCTCGGTGGCGCTGTGCGGCCCGTAGGAGGCATTCTGGCGGTCGATCAGATCCTGGGTAATCCAGGGAGCCATCGGATCGTCGGCGAACGGGTTGCCGAAGGCTTCAGGGTGGTCGTAGGGAGTGTGGGGATCCCAGAAGTTGACGTGGAGGAACCAGTTGTCGTTGCGGCCGTTGGCTTCCAGCCAGCGCTTGGCCGGGGGATACATCTCGTCCGCGTTCTCCAGGCCGTTACCGCCCGTGTCGTAGGTTTCGCTGAACCCGTACCAGATCTGGTACGCCGTGTGCCGATTCGGGAACGGGCTGATGCTGGCGGTGTGGTGACCGGCCTGCCGCAGGGCGCTGGCAAGAGTCCCTTGTGCCAGCCGGGACCGAAATGCGCGTCCCGCTCCCTGGGGCGCCATGTCGGCGTACAGGCCCCCGTGATTCACCACACCGGTGCGGATGCCGAACTGGCCCGTGAACAGGGCGGTGCGACTGGGCAGGCAGGGCGTGTCGGAGGCGTAGTAGTTGGTGAAGCGAACACCTTCGGACGCGATCGCGTCGATGTTGGGCGACGTGTTTCGATGATAGCCGTAGCAGGACAGGTGATCCGGGCGCAGCGAATCAATGTCAATGTAAAGGATGCGCATGTTTTCTCCGCGCGCGGCTGGTGGCAGACATGTCGGGGATGGCGGCATCTGGAACACCAGACACCACCTGCATTCGGGTGGTAGGGCCTATGGAGCATTGGCGCAGCCCGCGGGGCCGGGTTCGGATCCGGCCGGGGCTGTTGGACTCCGCGGCGTGCAAGCCTATCGTCGGGTGGGTATGGCGATTCAGATGATTGGTTGGGGTTGGGACGACATGCGACAACCAGTCGAACTCAAACACGCCGGTAGGCATCGGGCAGACAATGCCGCAATCTAACATGGTCCGCGGCTCACCCGACAACCGGCATAATAGCACGCTGACGAGGCGCAATTACTCAACCCATCCCGACGGGGCACTGTTTCAATCTCGTTGATACGAACATTCACCCACTGTAGACGAGCCGGCTCCCTGTGTCCCACGGTGTCCAGCACCGACTGCTTTGACAACACTCAGCACAGCGCATTCGTCGGTACCTGTGGCCCCAGACCAAAATCAACGAGATTGAAACAGTGCCTCCCGACGGCCATGCGCGACCTTCTTGACCAAGTGACCCGGGGCGTGCACTCGCCTGCTGGCGGAGGAGGTGCGCCTGCCATGAAAATCACGCGCCTCGAAACCTTTCCGGTTCGGCCGCGCTGGCTGTTTCTGAAGATTCATACCGACTCGGGACTGGTTGGGCTGGGCGAGCCCATTCTGGAGGGTCGGGCACTGACCGTGGCCCAGGCGGTGGCGGAGTTGGAGCCCTATCTGATTGGACAGGATCCCACGCGCGTGGTCCACCACTGGCAAGCCATGTACAAGCACGCTTTCTACCGTGGCGGTCCCATCCTGACCAGCGCGCTGTCGGGTGTGGAACATGCCTTGTGGGACCTGGCCGGCAAGGCGGTCGGTTTGCCCGTCTACCGCCTGTTGGGCGGACCGTTGCGCGACCGCATCCGGGTTTACCGGGGTGTGGGCAGTTCCGGGGATCTGGACGAAGTGGCAGCCACTGCCAAGACTCTGGTTGCCCAAGGCTTCACGGCCATGAAGACCGGCCCCGCCGGAGGACGTCCGGCACGGATCGTGGAGACGCCGGCGTTCGTGGAGGAAGTGGTCCGCCGCTTCGGAGTCCTGCGTGACGCGGTTGGTCCGCATGTGGATGTAGCGATCGACTTCCATGGTGCGGTCAGCCCGCAGACGGCTGCCCTGTTGATTCGCGAACTCGAACCCATGCAACCGTTCTTTGTTGAGGAACCGGTACAGTGCCAGAACGTGCCGGTCCTGGCCGATTTGGCGCGGGGCACTCATTTGCCCATCGCCACGGGCGAGCGCATCTTTACCAAGTGGGGCTTCCGCGAGATCCTGGAGCAGCGCGCCGCTTCCATCCTGCAGCCGGACATCAGTCATGCCGGTGGAATCTTCGAAGTGCGTCTGATCGCTGGTATGGCGGAGGCGAACTACGCGGCGATTGCACCGCATTGTCCCTTGGGACCGATTGCCTTCGCGGCCTCCGTCCAGTTGGACGCCTGCATCCCAAACTTCCTGATACAGGAACACGTATCCCTGGGCGAAGGCTACCTGAAGAATCCCTTCGAACTGGATGGGGATGGATTCGTGGCTTTGCCCGAAGGGCCGGGTCTCGGCATTGAACTGGATGAGGACGCCCTGGCTGACAAGATTGGCCACGACTGGACCAACCCGCAGGCCTTTCATCCCGACGACGGCGCCGCCATCGACTGGTAGGTGGATTGGCACCGGCCCTCGGTGCGCAGGTCAGCCTTGGGCCAGAGGTTGCACGGCCTTGACCGCGCGCTCCGGGGCATCCAGGTCGGCCAGGTACCGGTTCAAAAGGTCCTGCATGGCCTCGGCCTTGGCTGGATGATCCCCAACCACATTGGTCTCCGCCATGGGATCGGCCCGGCGGTCGAAGAGTGCTGTTTCCCCTTCCATGCCAATGGGAACATAAATCCACTCGTCGCTATACACCACCGGTGTGGTGGACCTGTCTGCGACCGAGCCATCCGCCGGTACCGAGAAGCTGGCAGTCACGGCAAAGGTTCGGGGGTTCGGATCCGCCTCGCCTCGCAGCGGGCCGGCGAACGACCGTCCATGGATCGGGTCTTCGTAGTTCAGGTTCAGGTCGACCAGTTCCGCCAAGGTCGGCAGAATGTCGCAGGGCTGGATGTAGGAGGACACCGCAGTGTCCTGCGGCAGCTGCGGCGCACGGATTATGAATGGGCAGTGGGCCACCTCCGGGAAGATCGGCCAGTATCGGCTGTCCCCGGTCCCGATGTTGCTCTTGCCCGTGCGGTTGTGCTCGCCGGTGCTCATGCCGTGGTCCGACATGAAGATCACGATGGACTTGTTGAAGAGGTCGAGGTCTTCGATTTTCTGCAAGATGCGACCCACGCTACGGTCGACCAGGAAGGCCTCGGCCAGGTAGTGGGCACGCAGGTTGGACAGTTCCGCGTCCGTATAGACGTCTGCCCGGCCGTAGTTCGGATGGATTAGCGGCGGGCCGTCGTAGCCGCTGTCGTCGTACTTGCGGACGAGATACTCCGGCGGGTCCCACGGTTCGTGCGGGTCGAAGAAGTCCACCCACAGGAAGAAGGGATCCTGGAGGTAGTTCTCCTCCAGCCATTCCTCGGCCAGACTTGCGGTCCGGTAGGCGAACGTCTGTGATTCGCGCTGGTAGTACTGGTTGATCCAGCGGTGCAAGTCGGCCAGGTTGTGGTCCCGGAAGTGGGATCCGGGCCGGGTCTTGTCCGGCGGAATGACTTCCCGAATTTCGTGGTTGAGACGCAGGAAGTGCGTGTCCCCTTCCTGTCCGCGTACCTGGTGGAACCCGGTGAAGCCAAGATCGAACTGCGCCTTGATTAGGTGGGGACAGTCCCCGATCAACTGGGACACGTACCCGTGCGGCGCCAGCAGCTTCGGCAGGTGGTTGCGTCCACTGCGCAGCAGGCTCTGCCACGGATACCAGGGCCAACCTACGCGGCCGGTAGTGAAGTCCGTGCGCTGGGGAATGGTGGGGAAGCTGCCCGTATAGAAGTTGTTCAGGCTGACGCCTTGTTGGGCAAAGGTTTCCAGGTGCGGTCCGCCCACGGCTCCACTGCCGAGGGGATAGATGTTGTCGTAGCGGAAAGTGTCGGCGATCACGACGATGATGTTCATCGGAGGATTCCTGGAAGGTTGGTGGGGCCGGTAGACGAACGGCACGCCGTCAGGCGTGCCGCTGTTCGTCGAATTGGGGCGGAACCGGGTTCCCGCCGGGTGTTCGGCTCGGTCCGGGAGGATCCGGGGAAGGAAAGTACCACTCAGGCGCAGACCGCGGCCTCGCCGTCCCACCGATATGTCGTGGTGGCGTCGGATGGCAGGGAGGCCAGGCGTGCATGGGTGTCGTGCCAAAGGCGATCCCACTCGGCCGGGTCCCTGAGTTCACTGGAGGGGTCCCGACGGCTGCGGACTACGAAACCGGGCAGGAAACCCCTTCCCGTGGGCTGGTCGGTCGGGTTGTAGCGCACGTCGAAACTCCAGCGGATGCGGTCCGAGACATTGGACAGGGAACCGTGGCAGGTGTGCCGGTGCATGAACAGGACGTCGCCGGCTTCCATCGGCACCGGGATGGCGCTGTTCAGCTCAAGGGACTGGTCCGGAACATGAATGCCCATGTTGCCCATGCAGTGCGTCAGCAGTTCGCGCCGATGGCTCTTGGGAATGAGTTGGAGGCAACCACTTTCCACGGGGGCGTCCAACAGTGGAAACCAGACCGTCAGCATGTTGGTTTCGTCCGCTTCCGGCATGACCACGCCGTGGTCCTGGTGCCAGGGTGTGGCCTTGATAATCGGGTTGTAGTCGCCGTCGATTGGAATTTGGTCCTCGGGTGGCTTGATGCGCACGTGCTGCACCGGATTCGAATAGACCTCGGGTCCGATCAGACTCTCCACGACATCAATCAGCCTGGGTTCGGTCAGGGCCCGGAACACCGCCGGCCCGGTCCAGAACGGCGTGTCCTCTTCGGTGGCCGAACCCGGAAGATGGAAGTCGAAGTACTGGGCAAACCCCTTGCCGGTGTCCATGTAGATCCGGGTCAAGCGCTCCCCGAACGGCAACTCCTCGTAGGTGGACTCGATCTCGCCCTCGGCGTGGAGGTCTTCCGCCAGGGTGTCCAGTACCGTCCCGTACTCCGCAATCAGGTCGTCCAGTACCCGTTGGGGCATCAGTTTTTCAACCTTTACATAACCGAACTCGTCAAAATGCCTCAACTGTTCGGCGGTCAGACCGGCCATGTCCGTAAACCCCTCGGGTGTGCTCGGTATCCGACACGCGTCTGGACCTGTCGGATGTAATGTGAATAAAGGAAATTATGGCACAGGGGCCACAGACGATAAAGGAGGGTCGGCTGAGGGTACTGTTTCAGTTTCGTTGATCCTCCCCGGGCGCAATGGTAAGTCGCGGATCGATCAAGGTAGGCGCGGCCTGCAAGGACGGACCTGCGTTGGGTGCGGCGGTCCGAGGACGGTGTCGGACTTGGGCTACTCCGGCTCCACATCCTCTTCCGGGATGTGCGGCAGCAGGGCCCAAATCCGCTCGGCGGACACCCGTGTCGGACCGCCGCCGTCCCGGATCGCGGCCATGAGCCGTGCGGCATCCGGGATGTCGTCCAGGTCGAAGCGGACGCCGCGCCGGGCTGCTTCGACGATGCGGTCGGCGTGGGCCTCCACCTCCGCCGCAAGCCGGGGGTCCAGGCCACTGCCGGCCAGGGCCCGCCGGAAGCTGACCAGTACTCCCACAATCTCTCCCTCGGCTAGGCCTGCGGTGTGCCGTTCGTCCATCAGGCGATTGAAGCGTTCCTGAATGGTCTCCATTTCCCTCTCCACCTCCTTGAGCGGACGGCGATCGTCCAGGCGGTCGACATCCACCAAACGCCGCCCCCGGGCATCCCTGAGATTGATCCACTGCCGCATTTTATCCGACAGGAACCGCGTCATGAGCGCGTGGGCCTCCTCATCCGCCAAGGCCCGGACGGCCTCCGCCACCGCTACGGTCTCGCCCGGGTCCCCGGCGCGCTCGATGTCGAAGGCCAGGCACAGCAGGGGCTGGTCGGGATCCTCGCGGCGGTCCATGTGGTGGATGTCGTAGTACCGCAGCGGGAACTCGAACCGCATGAGGGCCTGCGCTACGGGGCTGAACAGGTCCGGCAGCGAGGGCATCCGCCACCGCTCCGGACCGGTGTAGAGGACGGCCACAACCACCGGCGGCAGGCCCCCGGCCGGGTCGTGCCGCTCCCGGTCCTCGCACAACTCGAGGAGCCGGTCGACGATATAGCGCAGTAGGCGGACCGCCAGATGCCGCTGGCGCGCGGACTGGGCCTCGACGATCATCATGACCGTGCGCTGGCGCTCGGTGTCGAAGGTCCAGGCGCAGTCGGCAATGCGTTCGCGCTCGGACTCCCGGACCGAACTGGTGGGACCGGCCCGCAGGGAGGGCCGTACGACGGTGCCGAGGTTGAACTCGTCGGCCAACAGACGGGCCACGTCGTAGGCGAAGACGGGGCTGGTGAGGATGCGCTTGTAGCGCCTGTCGTGCACTGCCATGGCTGGAGCGACCACCGGACTGCCACGGTTCCGAAGGCACGATTCTATGTGCAGTAGTCTTCAACAGGCAAAAAACAGATCAAAGTTGCAATGGAACACCGCCGCGGGCGCGGGTGTCGCCCCTGCCTGACGGTCCGCACGGTACCCATGCCGGCAGGAACGGCTTGGTACGGGGCCGGTCCCCCGATACGGACGCAGGGGTGCACCGCGGGCAGCGGTCTCCAACGTGAGGTGCAGGTGCCGCTGCGTGGACGCGCTTGGCGGCGGGATGGTGTGGCCGCCAACCTTGGGCATTCCGGGAAATCGTGCGCGGGCCTATGGAACGGACAGGAGCCGGGAGGCAGTGCGCGACGAGGGCTCCCTTGTCCTTTCCGGGTCCGACCCAAATCAACAAAACTGAAACAGTGCCGAATCGACAGCCGACCCCATGATGGTGTATACCCCGGGTTACTTGCTCCCCGCTCGACACGCCGAAAGGCCTCAGGCGGGGTTATTTTTGTTATTGACCCAAATGAACGGCGAGCCTCCGGTCAAGCGTGCAGTCGTCCTCGTGGATGGCCAGAAGCTGTTCCATGCTGCACGCGAAGCATTCGGCTACACGTATCCCAACTACGACGTTGCGGCCTTGGCAGAGCCATGTCCGAATCCCACCCCAGTCCGTCCTCGTCTGATGTGAATACGCGGCTGGCCCGCCTGGAACAAGTCGTGGCCTTGGTACCGGACGTGGTGCACTCCACCTGCACAGCCCTGGGGGTACTGGGCGATATGGCCGGGGCAGTGGACGGCTTGGCGGTGGAGATGGGCGCGCTCCGTCAGCAGATCGCGGATACCGAGGTGCTGTTCCGGGAGACGCGGGACCAGATCCTTGAAGGGGTCCATACCTTGGAAATCCACCTGGCCTCCATTGAGGAGCAGCTGGCCACACTGGAGGATGAGCTTTAGGAGGTGTTGACAGGCCTTCGAGATTGCCGGCAGTCTCCAACCTCGGAACCCCGACACCTTCAAAGCTCTGCAGGTGGCGAGCTTCAATGTCAAGCAGGCCACCGTGCTGGCCACCGCCAACCTCGACCTCAAGCCGCTACGGGCCGAACTGCGCATCGAGATGGACCGCTGCTTCGCCGATCTCGAGCGGCGGCTCAACAGGTGACGCGGGACCTTCGGCTTTTGCCGCCGGTGCAGGCACGACTCTCACATCGGCTGGAACGCGGGCACGACCGGGGGTGCAGCCAACGAGAGTTGGACATCCCCGCCATGGAGGGCTGGTGCGACCCGTTCAAGTCCAGAGCGCGCTGGGCGCGGGGATTCCCGGCGGAAGCGGGATCCCTCAACTGCGTGCGGCCAGCAAACGGAACGTGCCGATGCGGACGGGACCGCAGGCAAGACCGCTTTTTGTGCATGCTGGCCAATCCGCATCGAAGCCGGTTCAGAGGGGGCAGTCGGGCCTGTGCGCGGTGGCTCCTGGGTTCGGCGGCAAGCCGACGGGAACGGCCTTTAGTCGCCCTGTGCCATATACTTAAGCCGCCTCGACGCTCCAGCCTTCGTGCCTGCCATCAATGGTGAGGTGGGTTGGGCGCGCTTTCTTCACAGGAGGAATCTCAACATGGGTCGTGATCTAACAAGACGCGATTTTCTGCGCCTGTCCGGCGCCGCGGCCGGCATTACGGCACTGGCGGCTTGTGCTCCGGGTGCTCCCGGTGATGGCACCGGCGTTGCCCAGGCCGAACAGGCGGTCATCCGCTACGCCGGCCTGGAAGGCATGGGCGCGACGGTGGAACGCTTCATTCTTCCTTGGCTGGAAGAGGTTGGCTACGGATGGGAGCGCGGCTCCTTCGGACAGCAGGAACTGACGGACAAGATCATGCAGTCGGTGGCCACGGACACGTACTTGGCCGATGTCTTCCAGTTCCCGTCCAATGCCCGCTCCGACGTGATCAACGCCGGTGCACTCTATCCCATTCCGGACTTTGTGCTGGACGCCATCGACTTCGACGATGTCCTGCCAAGCATCGTGGGCACGCTCTCCTGGGGCGGCCAGGTCTACGCCCTGCCCTACGACGGGGACATCCACTACTCGTCCTTCCGCAAGGATCTCTTTGCGGACTCGGCGATCGCTGCCGATTTCGAGTCGAAGACCGGTTACCAGCTTGATCCCGAATCGGGGGCCAAGACCTGGGATGAGTGGCGCGCCATCGCGGAGCACTTCACGGGCTGGGACTGGAACGGCAACGGTGAGGAGGACGACTACGGCATCGCCACGATGAACAAGCGCGGCGACACCCTGTGGTGGGGCTTCCATTCCCGCGCCACCGCCTATGCCAAGCATCCGGCCGATCCCTCCTACTTCATCGACGTTGATACGGGCGAGGCTCGGGTCAACAATCCCGGCTTCGTGCGTGCCTTGACCGAGTGGGTGGAGGAGAACCAGAACTGGTCGCCGCCCGGCGGCACCGGCTTCACCTACGGCGACTCGCTCAACGCCATGAACGGCGGACGCGTGGTCCAGACCTACAACTGGGACGCGGTCACCACTGCTGCCGCCGGCGAGTTTTCCATCATTCAGGGCAAGCAGGGCTACAACCACCTGCCGGGTTCGTACGAGGTCTACAACCACAAGGAAGGTGGTTGGGAGGCCTTCGAGGAACCGAGTGCGGCGCCTTTCCTGGCCTTTGGCGGCTGGGTGATCGCGGTTTCGGCCCTGACTGACGACAGCGTCATCGAGCAGGTCTGGAATATGGCGATCGAGTTGACCAAGCCCGAGTCGGGCATGTGGTTCGTCACCAACCTGACGGGATGCAGCCCCTACCGCTTCAGCCAGTTGGAGGCCGTGGACGAGTTCGCCACCGGTCCCCTGCAGCTGGGCGAGGAGGTCGCGGTCGACTACCTGAACGCGGCCAAGGCGACGCTGGATCATCCCAACGCGGTCACCGACCAGGCCTTTGGCGGCTGGGTCCAGTACCGCGACGCCCTTGAACTGGGCGTCTCCAAGGCCATGGCCAACGAAATCGACCCGCAGGGTGCGATGGACGAAGTGGCGGCGGCCTTCGATGAGATCAGCGACCGCATGGGCGGCAAGGAGCGCCAGGCGGAACTGTATCGACTCACGCTGGGCCTTTAGTCGCTGTTTGGTATCGATTGAAGGCGGGGGCGGGCTGCGGTTCGCTTCCCCGCCTCAAGCATGAAAGGCACGGAAGGGCGCACATGCGCCCTTCCTGCAACCCGTCAAGGTGCCTGACTGATGGCCACCGCCCAACGCTCCGTGCCTCCGGCACGCGGCGTGCTGCAGTTCTCCATCCACGATCGGTTGTGGAAGTGGCTGCTGCTGCTGCCGTCCCTTCTGATGACCACGGTACTGTTCATTGCACCCGTGGTCTGGACGCTGTACGCGGCGTTCACCGACCTGCACCTGTTCCGGGTCGGGGTGGAGACCGAATGGGTCGGTCTGTACAACTTCCAGAAGCTGCTGGGCAACTCTTCGTTTTGGCGCACCGCCAGGAACACTGTGGTGTTCATGCTGGGCGTGGTCCCGATGCAGTTCCTGATCGGCATGGTGCTGGCAGTCTGTCTGGACAACGTCACGCGGGGCCTGAAACTGTTCCGCACCTGGTTCCTGATGCCGTTGATGGTGAGTCCGGTGGTGGTCGCGTTCGTAATCGGGCGCATGCTGTTCCAGGAGGACATCGGACCGATCAATTCATTAATTCGGTGGCTGGGGTTCGAGGGGATTCCGTGGCTGACCCATCCCAACTGGGCGATGTTCACCATCATGGTGATCGATGTCTGGCAGTGGAGCTCCTTCATGATCCTGATGCTGATGGCGGGCTTGCAGGGGGTGCCCTACGACTTGCGCGAGGCGGCTTCGATTGACGGCGCCTCCTTCTGGCAGACCTTCTTCCGCATTACGCTGCCCCTGGTGCTTCCCATTGCGGCCACGGCGCTGCTGATTCGAATCATCGATGCCTTTAAGGTGGTGGACATCATCATGGTCCTGACCGGCGGCGGACCCGGTCAGGCAACCGAGTCCGTGACGCTGGCCATTTACCGGGCCGGTGTGAAGGGCGGCGACTTGGCGTTTGGAAGCAGCCAGGCCTATTTCCTGCTGTTGGTAATGGTAGTGTTTGGCGGCGCGTTCCTGGCCCTGACGCGCCGCACCATGTCCCAGACCAAGGACTGAACCGGGGCTGGTCGAGGCAGCGGGGTGGCAAGGTGAAGGTTTCCACACAGCGGCGGTTCATCCGCGGTGTGTCCTACGGGATCTTGATTCTGTGGTCGCTGACGCTGGTCTTCCCGATGTACTGGGTCGTGATCACGTCGTTCAAGAATCCGGTGGACATGTCCATCAAGGCGACCTACCTGCCTTTTCTGGACTTCGAACCGGGACTGCACGCCTGGCGCTATCTGTTTGTCGAACGCCTGGGCTGGTTCATGCAGCCCTTTTCCAACAGCATGATCGTTGCGTTCGTCTCATCGTCAATCGCCTTGGTGGTCGGCTCAATGGCGGGCTATGCACTGGCTCGTTTCGACTTCAACGGCAAGAACAATTCCATCGTGCTCGGGTTCATGGCGCAACGGATGTTTCCCGGCGCCCTGTTCATGCTGGCCTTCCTGGTAATGTTCCGGGAATTGAGGCTGCTGGACACCAAGACGGCTTTGGTGATCGTCTATGCCGCCGGCGCCATCCCGTTCATCGTGTGGGTGATGCGGGACTTCTTCGAAGGCTTGCCGGTCGAAATCGAGGAGAGCGCCCTGATCGATGGTGCCAATCGTCTGGTGGTGATCTTTCGCATCGCCATGCCGCTGGCGGCGCCGGGACTCGTGGCTGTGTTTGTACTGTCGCTGATTGGGGCCTGGAACGAGTACATCGTGGCACTGACCCTGACCTTCCGGGACTCCATAACCATTCCGCTGTTCATGGGGATGCAGGTGAGTCAGACCGGTTACACAGAGTGGTGGAACATGAGTGCCATTTCGCTGGTGAGCGTGATTCCCGTGGTCACGGCCGGCATGGCCTTGGAGAAGTACATCACCAGTGGCCTGACGTTCGGGGCCTTGAAGGGGTAGCCGTAGTTTTGGGCTTCGTTTCGGCACCGGTCGTGGTGCCTGGAAGAAGAAGCCCATTTCCTAGTTGCTTGACGGTCCACAGGTCGGCAGCGGGTTTCGCCGGCCAACTGCGGTTTGTGAACCCGCGCACCGCTTCTGTCGGGGCGGTGCGTGTTGCAAACGTGTGCCCTTGCCAGGTGTTGTTCAGTCGACGCTGAACGGTGGCGTCCAGTCCGGAGCCGGTTTCAGGTCGGCCTTCGGGGTGACACCCGGATTGAAGACATGCGGTGGGAGAAAGCCCCGTAGCACGTTCGAAACGGCTTGGCCTACCGTGTGTTGGGCTTCGATGTGGGAGTGCACGGACCCGCCTGACGTATGGGGGGTTAGGGTGACCTGCTCCATGGTGCGGAACGGATGATCCGCCGGCATCGGTTCCTCTTCGAAGACATCCAGCGCGGCGCCTGCGATGCGATCCTCCTGCAGCACCCTGATCAGGTCCGGTTCGTTGATGACCCCTCCGCGACTGGTATTGATGAACAAGGCGGACCGCTTCATCTGCTTGAGCTCTTCCCAGCCAATCAGGCCCCGCGTGGCCGGCGACAACGGCACGTGCACGGATACATAGTCACAGACCTGCAGAACCGACGGCAGATCCCAGAGTTCGACATCCAGCGCTGCCGCGTCTTCGGCATTGGCCCAAGGATCGTGGGCCACGATCCGGCGCATGGCAGGCCGCATGCGCCTTGCCACCTCCTTGCCGATGCGGCCGAATCCAATGAGTCCCAGGGTCTGCTGGTTCATCCGGTGCACGGGTTTCATGCGGGGACGGATTTCAGCCCATTGGCCTTGGTGCAGCGCGCGATCGCACAAGGCAATCTGCCGGGCTGCGCCGTAAATGAGGGCGGCTGTCTGGTCCGCGACCTCGTGCACACAGAAGACGGCGAGATTGGAGACGATGATATTGTGGCGCGTCGCCGCTTCGGGGTCCACGCTATCCATGCCGATGCCGTAGCGCTGCACCAACAAGCACTTCTCAAGGCCGGCAAACACCGTCTCGTTGAAGGGTGTGTACTGGCCGGCGAACAGGACCACGTCGGCATCGTGCGCCACCTCCAGGATTTCCTGCTCGGTGCGGGCCGGCGGATCCACGATCACCAGGTCCACATCCAGCCCGTCCCAGTACGTACGCTCGATCGCCAACTGCTCGTCGGACTTGCGCCAAGGATCGATATACACAACTTTCCACGTCATGGCATCACCGAAACGGATGGGTTAATGCAGGAGATAGCCTCTCGTCGGGGGAGGCCCGGTCTTTAGGACGAGGGGTATTCCTCGGCAAGCAGACTTTGGATGGCGGCCTCGGTCTCCGCATACCTTCCTTCGCCGATGTGCCGGTAGCGAATGTGGCCCTGCTTGTCGATCAGAATCTTGGTGGGCCAGTACCGGTTGCCAAAGGCGCGCCAGGTGGCACCGTCGTTGTCAAGGCAGACCGGGTACTCGATTTCCAGATCCTTCACCGCCTGCTCCACATTGGTCAGATCCCGCTCGTAATTGAATTCCGGATAGTGGTTGCCGATGATGACCAGACCCTGGTCCGCGTACTTGGAGTTCCATTCCCTCAACGAGGGAATCGTGCGCTTGCAGTTGATTCAGCCGAAGGTCCACATGTCGATCAGGACCACCTTGCCCTCCAATTCAGCCAGACGCAGCGGCCGGTCGCTGTTGATCCAGACCGTGTTGGCGATTTCGGGAGCCGGGCCCAGGTCCGGCAGGTCGGACATGTTAGTGGACCGGTCTTGGTTGCCTGGAGGAACAGTGTCGGTCGTGGCTGGCATGGGAGGCACCACACACGCGGTCAGTGCCACCGGCAGGATCAGTACCAGGAAGAGCAGCTTGCGCATCGGAAACCTGTGTCAGTGTTGGGGCCGGTCCCGGACCCAGGATGCCTAGGGCCAGTCAGGTTTGCAGTATACAGGCATTCGTGCAGGACTCGCAGGCGTCCACCATGGCGGCACCGATTCAATTTCGTTGATTGAGATTCAAGGCTCGGAAAGGGGCGAGAGGGCCTTGATAACTTCAATCAACCCCAAGAGACCACTCGTCAATGGGGCTTGTCCGATGTCCCCACTGCCTGTCTCCGTTGCGGTGGTCGGTGAAGCGCAGGATCCTCTCCTTGAGCTGGGCGACGGAAGAGAAGGAGCCGCGGCGGATGGCCTTCTGCGTGATGAGGTGGAACCAGATCTCGACCTGGTTGAGCCAGGAGGCGTAGGTGGGAGTGAAGTGGAGATGGTAGCGGGGTCGGTCGGTGAGCCAGCGCTTGACGCGGGGGTGCTTGTGGGTGCCGTAGTTGCCGACAACGGTGAAACGGGTCGATTCGGCGGCACAGGCTGCTTCGCGGAGTTGCCTGCGGGTGTGTCGGACATGCCCTTTGCGCTAAACTATGTTTATGATCCATGGTCAATCGGTTTTTCGGCACTGAACATGAGTGAACAGAATGAGGATTGCAGCCGCCAACCTGCGAGAACACTTGTCGGTAGTGGGGAAATCGACAGGTGGTTGGAAGCAATCAGGGAGCGCCTACAACATGTTGAAGACCTCCCCGCCGGATCGGCGTGCGACGGGTGTGGAAGGAACAATGCGGAGTTTTTGGTTTGGGTTCGGAGAGGCGGGGTTTGCTATCAGGATCCGATGTGCCGGATTTGTGTGCGCGAGACCCTGATTGGATTTGCCGGGTTCCTGCCTCCATGGTGGCAGGAATTCTAAGTAATCTGCCCATCCGCCCGATGGCTTGGATCTGTGCGACAGCAATCATATTCAAGCAGTGTCAGAGTATCCGGTCGTAGTCAATGTCCATGTTTCGGCACAGTCGATTAAAACACTTTCCAAGTTCAAGGAATGCGCTGATGTGTTGCTGGGTGTCTTCTTCGCTGGTGAACAATTGCCGGACAGGGTCTTGCTCCCCCTCGCGGTTGGACGCATAGGATACAAATCCCCGTTTATTCTCAAGGTGGTCGAGTGAAAAGAATCCGTGGGCGAAAGAATTTCGCAGGTCATTCAAACCTGTTAGATGTTCATGATCCTTACCTGTTAGTTCTTCCTTGAATGTAGTTTTGAATTTTGAGATCGCAGGGCCCAAGCTCATTCTTTGCAGGTCTACTCGCCGGTCAGTGATGCTTCCGGTACAGTGGGGGTTATTCCGGAATTTCTCTCGCTCTTTCTCGGATGATTGTTTCAGTGCAAGCAGGTACACCAGTTGGCTGTGAAGCCACAGGCACAGCATGAATATTTGGCCAGGCCGTACAAGAATGTCGAAGTCGTCTACAGCGATGGGGCTGTCCAGGTCGTGTATCGCCTGCCGCAGTGTCTGTTGCCACACAAAGGCGCTGTACCCGTCCATGTACGAGCGGTGGCCTGGGTCACGACTGTTGTACATGTGATATATTTCATCTGGTATTCGCCATCGGAATCTGCCGCATGATCCCGGATAGGTAGCTCCCGTCACTTTCCATGCACACTCCAGTGGTTTGGATGATCGCGGTAACCACTTAGGTTTATGCGGTTTCCACACATCGCATGTCAGGACTCGAAGTCGATCGTGTGGAGGCGTGGCGCAGGGGATCAGGACGACCATATCCCGGGACGCTATATGGTCCAATAATGCATAGGCCCTATTCTCGTCAACCAAATCGACTCCGCCAATTTCTAATATAACGCAGTGTTGTTTGTTTTTGTCAAGCGCGAAGATTTTGTTCAATTGGTCAGCACCCGCCAAATTGAAATTGGCGGATAATCGATAACCTTCCTTTTGAAAATCCAGCGCTAGGATGACAGCCATGGCGGTCTTGCCGACAAAGGACCCGCCTATATGGCACACCCTGCATGAACGCACCGCTTCCCGGAATTGCACATAGTCATTTGTAGGCATTGTTAATGTCCGTTGTGTGCAGTATTATGCTTTGCGGGAGCGCACGGTTTCCTGTAGCCGCGTATTCAATGTACCCATCATTGTTGTTCGATTCCGTTTTGAATGTGGAATTGAGGAGATTGACTCAAAAAGGGGAACGTGCGCAGAATACAAGCCATGCAACAGCCACATTCCAAGGGATTCCCTATGGAACGCAGTATAGCATTCGAGGATGTGGCTACCGTGGTGTACTCTGGGTGGACGATGGGTACCAAGCCTACGCGGCCGGCGACAACGCAGGACGAGTGGGGAAGTGCCGGGCCAGCTGCCACAGGAAGGCCAGCAACTCCTGGTGCCGGTGGCGCTTGGCACAGGCGTAGTAGGTCTTGTCCGTGTCGAGGTTTAGGGCCGCCAACAGGGACAGGGTGTCGCCGCGGACGTAGTCGTGGGTGCGGGTGTCGGTGTGGCGGGCGTGGCCGGCAGGCTCGGCTGCGTGCCAGTGTCTGCATTGGAGGATTCTCGATTCCACGTCCAAGTCTGGATCAACTTACAATCCTCATAGTCCGGATTTGAGTTTGAAGCGTCTTGGGACTTAGTCCACCTCCCCTCAACTCAACTTGTCGATGCCGGCAGTTGGCAGAGTCTTCCCTGCATGGCTTAGACCCAGTGATCTGCCCAGTGCCACCAATCCTCAGTATTCGTCCGGTCAACACAGTTCCTGGAATGCGCATGTTAAGTCTGAGCAGCCTGGTCCGCCCTCGCAAGGAGGTATTGGAATCCACTCTTGACGAATCGATTTTCGCTGCGAATCTGGGTACGATGCTGCAAGGTACCGCGCCACCCGTCTACGGAGATCCGGCCGAGTTCTTTTCCCGCACCCATCCATCGTCCGGGCTGAAGGCCCTGCTCAACCTCTGCCTCGGGCGCCTTGCAGGCGCACAGCCGGACGCGCCGCCGATCATCCGCATCGACACCAACCTGGGTGGCGGCAAGACCCACAACCTGATAGCGCTCAGCCACGCGGTTCAGGGCGGTCTGGACGCAGGCTCCGCGGAAAGACTCCTGTCGCCACCTGTCAGACAGACTCTGGGCTCAATGCCGGGTGTGCGCTTGGCCGCCTTTGTAGGCACCGACCACGGCGTGTCCGCAAGCGAAAGCACCATGTGGGGTCTGCTGGCCAATCAACTGGGCGGAGCATCGGGATATGCCGTGGTGCGTCCGGACGATGTGGGCCGAACCGCTCCGGGCACCGCCACGCTGGCAGAACTGTTGGGCAACGAACCCAATCTGATCGTGGTGGACGAGATTGCCCAGTACCTCCAAAAAGCCGATGGAGTGGAAGTAGGAAACGGCACACTTGCAGATCAGACCTTGACTTTCCTGATGGCTTTGTGTGAGGCCGCAGCCCAGGTTCAACGTACGGTTCTAGTCCTGACAACCACACAAGACTCGAGCGTATTCAGCAGCAGCACCGAGAAGGTCGTTGCCTTGATGATCCGAGTGCAAGAAATCACTGGACGGCAAGCTTACCTTATCCAGCCTTCGGCAGAGGAAGACCTACCTTCCATCCTGAGCCGCCGGCTGTTCGAGCATGTGGATCGCTCCAACATTGCAGACATTGCCACCTCCTACGCGGAGGCCCTGACAGCAGCCGAACAGCGCTGGGAGAGCGGTTTGCCTTCCGAACTGGCTCCCGTGCGTCTGGCATCCCGCATGCACGAGACCTGGCCGTTCCATCCGGAACTCATCGTGTTGCTGGACAAGCGGCTTTCGACCAATCCCTACTTTCAGCGCACCCGCGGAGCCCTGCGGTTGTTGGCCCGGACAATTCAACTGCTCTGGCAAAACGGGGCAGCGTCCGCCAGTGCAATCCACCCACATCACCTGGATCTGGCTGACGGGGTCATCATTCGACCGCAGTTGACCCAAGCCCTGCAGCAGCCACAGATGGAAGCCGTGGCACGGGCCGATGTGGCCAATGAGAATGAGCATGAACCGTCGAGAGCAGATCTGATCGACAAGCGATACGACGCGTCCTGCATCCGCCACGCCGCGACCACCTGTTTTGTCCATTCCCTGCACTTGGGCGCGGCCATGACCCAGGGGCATACGCTGGCCACAACGCTGGAACCCAGTACGGACCCAGACATCCTGCTGGATGGATGGACTCGGCTGGTTCGAGAGGCCTGGTACCTGCACCAGGACAGCGAGGGCTTCCGCTTCAAGACGGAGCCGTCTTTGACCAAGATGGTGGTTGACCGGACGAACGAAGTGCGGTCATCACAAGCGCGCAGTGCGGCACAGGAACTGCTTGAGAACCTCTTCGCTTCCAGCAGTAGCACCGGTAACGTTCGTCGCATGTACCTCAACGAAAAGGCACCCGACAACCTTGCCCAAATCAACATTTGCGTCTTTGGCTGGGCACAGTTCGAGGGCGAGCGCGGGGTGGTCGACTACAACTCTCCGCCTCAGGTCATTTTGGACCACTGGAACCAGCTGGACAGTGGTGGACAACGGCGGTACTTAAACCACATGGTGTTCATCGCGCCGAATGCCCGGTACTACGATCGCATGCTCAGGGCCCTACAACGCCGCATTGCCCTGGACACGTTGGTCCAGGATGGTTCGATCACAGAACGTCTGAGCCCGGATGTTCTAGGTGATCTCAGGGATCGATGCAATAAGCAGCAGCTGGAAGCCCGCGTCGCCGTCGCGAATGTCATGAATCTCTGCTGGTATCCGGTCGCCAATGACAAGCTGGAGCTGGTGGAACTTACAGTGGACAGCAAAGCACGTGCCGAACGGAACCAGACAGAGGTCATCTTCGAGCAATTGCGCGAGCGGGGGAAGCTCCTAACTGCGGACAGTCCCCCCATGGACCCGGCGCGACTGAAGCAGATGCTGGGCCAGCGCCTTAGCCGCAGCATCACCATTCGCGGCATGCAGGAGTTCATGGCCAGCTCCGGCAGCAGTCATATGCTTCTGGATTCCGGGCAGTTGCGGGCGGTTATCCAGAACGGCATTCGCATGGAGGTTTGGGACTGCCAGCGGTCGAACGGTGACTGGGTAGACAAGCTGGACCTGGATTCCTTCAGTCTTGGCGAAGGAGACAGCCTCCATTTACCTGGAACCAAACCGGAACCGTGCCCCCAATGCGGCAGACAACCCTGTGTTTGCGACGAGCCCGTAGCCTGTCCCGAATGTGGAGAACATCCCTGCGCTTGCAGCAAACCTCCACCTACTCGTGAATTCCAATCCACGCGTGTGCCTGCGGAAGCGATTGAAGATGTATTTGCTCAGGCCCAGGACGCGTCGGCCACTCGTATGGAGGAGTTGATTCTGGAGTGGGATGCAGAGCAGGATGCCGCGCTTAGGTGTGTGGCCAAAGTCTTGCAGACGCTTGCACAGGTCCGAATCCACCCCAACATTGATCCATCACTGAGCGTTGATCTGGAAACGGAAACCGCTGGTAAGGTATTCACCCTCAAGATGACATGCTCCGCGCCGCAAGCCCAGATGATGGAGGAAAGTCTCAAGGCCATCCTCAGGCAAGGCGAAGGAACTGCATGCACAACCAGGATCGTATTCGCCTTCCCGGCCTCGACATCGGTCGAGGGGAATGAAAAGCGAACCATTCAGGACGCCGTGCGAGGAACCATGGTCTCAAGGTCCCTCACCGTCCTGAAAACGGCATGACCCTATCGTACCGGCTGGTTGCGAGCCGTGATTCCGAGGGTTGCATCAACCGGTTTGAGGTCTCGGATGTTGAAGGGCGATCGGTCATTCTCCATGGCTGGCGCGCGGAAGCTGTTGCGGATCCGGTCCAGGTCACCCTGACGCGCGTATCCCAGCGCCTTTCATTGGCACTAGACAAGCCATTGCAGTTGGATGAACACTTGGGGGTTCAGGTTCTGTTGATCCTACGAGCAGTCAAACCGCTTGCTGGCTATCAACGCGTCAAGAAGGTGGCGACGGGCATAGCCCGTATGTCCGAAGAAGAGGCTACCTATTGGCATGCCCATGCCGCCCATAAGGGCGGCCTCCCAGCATTGAGGAAGTTGCTTACTCCATGACCGAACACCGCCCACTGATCACGCGATGGTTTCCTGCGGCGACCATCGGTGCGGAGTCGCTCCGTGACGTATCCGCCGGACAGCAGCCGCCGCCCAATCGACTCCATGTGTGGTGGGCTCGCCGGCCGTTGACCACCGCACGCGCGGCTGTTGTCGCAACTCTTTTACCGGCTTGGCAAGACCCTGAAGAGATACAGCCTCATGAACACGCCCCGACTCGCTACCCAATGGATGCCAACCCCTCAGTTGGGAGCGGAGTCCCTCAGAGAGAGAGCAGCCTCAAGCTCCCTTCCGCCTCTGTACTTCCTACACGTTTGGTGGGCACGTCGCCCTCTGATTCTGGCCAGGGCAGCGGTGCTGGCAGCACTGCTGCCAGCATGGACAGAAACCAATCGTTGCCCCCCCCCATCTGAAATTCAGGAATTGCTGAACACCCAGTTCCAATCTGAAGATGAGTATCGACAGTGGTTCCTCACAGCATTAGGCATCAAGGGGGACCCGGTGGCTGTGAGGAGCGCGATCGTACAGGCAAAAGCCCAAGGAGTAAATCTAGGTGCCAACCCCTACGGGTACCGAAGAGCATTCACATCAATACCCGATGAAGCTACAAGGAATCTGATCCACAAGCTGTTCAATCACTCTAATTTGTCTGAAGGCATCAGACCCCCAGTAGTGTTGGATCCCTTTGGGGGTGGAGGCTCCATTCCCTTTGAAGCAGCGAGATACGGCTGCCATGGGCTGACAACTGAACTCAACCCGGTGGCCACCGCCATTCTTACTGCAACTACCAACCTCCCGTTCATCCACAGGATGGAACTCAAAGTGTTGCTGACCGAGCATGGCGAGAAGTGGGTTCGCCGGATTCAGAGCAAACTGTCGGGCTTCTTCCACCATGTAAATGGGGAAACCATCCGCGGGTACGTGTGGGCACTAACCGTACCTTGTCCCACCACTGGTCACTCCACCCCTCTGCTCCCCAATCACTGGTTGGCCCGTACCGCCCAAGAGAAAGTGGCGATCAAACTGCATCCGGACAGCAAAACCGGGAAAATCTCAATCGAGTTGATTGACAACGCAACTGCATCAGAGGGGAACCGATTCACCTACAAAAACGGTGCAGGCACCAGTGTCTTCACCGGAGATACCTTCGACGGCAAGTACATTGCAGCCGAAGCCCGTGCCGGACGTACGGGAGTGTTCCTGCAAGCCATTGCCTATCGTCCCGCCAATGGCCGCGGGACTCTGTTCAGGGTGCCAGTTGACAAAGACTTCGCCGCCTTGGAGGAAGCTGAGCAGTTTCTTAAGGCCAAGTGGGATGAATGGGATGCCAAGGGGCTGATACCTACAGAGCTCATCCCGGACGGGAACAAAACCTCTGAACCGCAACGATACGGGATACTCCGATGGTGCAACCTGTTCACTTCCCGCCAGCTGGTGACTCTGGTTACCGCAGTTGAGTGTCTGCACGAAGTCCTCGAGGTAGCTGCCAAAGAACTGGATTTGGACATGCTTAAGGCACTCAATCTGTACCTCGCTTTCGCGATTGACAAGGTAGTGAACTACAACAGCTGCTTGGCAAGTTGGCATGCTACAAGAAGTGTGATAAGAGGAACATTTGATCAACACAACTTCAGTATTAAGTGGGCATTTGCGGAAATGGAGGGGGTCGATGCCTGCCGCTGGGGGCTTGAACAGGTTGTTGACTGTTACCGAGACATAGCCAACCTTGTGGGTACGGTACATACCCCTAGTGATGGAACACTACTTCAGGATCAGCAGTCTGCACTGATTCTTCCGGCGGAACCCACCTTGGCGTCAGCCACGGCACTGCCCTACGAGGACCGGTCAGTTGATGCCATTGTGACAGACCCTCCGTACTACGACAACGTCATGTATGGGGAGCTGTCGGACTACTTCTATGTCTGGCTCAAGCGCTCTCTCAAGCCCTACTGGCCGGAACTGTGTCGACAGCCCCTCTCCGACAAGGACAACGAGGCTGTGTCCAACCGAGCCCGTTTCGCCGACATGGCTACCCACTCCGGGCGCGGCAAGAAGCCACCTGGTGCCGTAACTGCGCAGGAACTTGCTGATGACCACTACCAGTCCATGATTGCTCGTGCCTTCTCCGAGGCATACAGGGTGTTGCGAGATAGCGGTGCTATGACAGTGATGTTCACCCACAAGAGAGCTGATGCTTGGAATGCATTGGCCACCGGACTCCTCAACGCAGGTTTCCGCATCGAGTCTTCGTGGCCAGTGTCCACCGAGTCGGAGCATTCGCTCCACCAGAAAGGCAAGAATGCGGCGAATGCCACGATCCTCCTCACCTGCACCAAGCGAGGGAATTCTGAGCCTGCGTGGTGGGACGACATCCAGGCCGAAGTTCGGGAGTCGGCACACGACGCGGCAATTCGGCACGCAGAGGATGGCTTGGCAGGTGTGGACGTAACCCTTGCGTCCTTCGGTTCGGTGCTTTCGGTCCTGTCCCGCCACTGGCCCGTCTACACCGGCAACCTTGACCCTGACGGCAATCGTCAGGTCATCTCGCCTGAGGTGGTCTTGGACCTTGCGCGGGAGGAAGTCGGCCGCACCAAGATTGCCCGGCTGCTCCAGGGCCGACAGGAGTACCAGTTTGATCCCCCTACCCAGTGGTGGCTACTTGCTTGGCATGACTTCAGTGCCCCCAAGTTCCCCGCCAGTGAGGCAATCAAGCTTTCCCATGCGACACACCTGGATTTGGAGACCGAATTGCGCAAGAGTTGGCGCTTGGTGGAGACCAAGAGTGGAACTGCTGAGATCCTGACCCCGGCCAGACGCTTTGAGGCACGGGCCTTCCAAGTGGATTCCCTCTACCTATTGGACACATGGATTGATCGGCTTCATGCCTTGATGGTGATACATGAACAAGACGGAGCGGTTGCATCACGCCAGTGGCTCGGTGACCGGGAGCTTGATCAAAGCCAGCATCTCAAGGAGTTGGTGGACGCGGCCCTGAAGGTAGTCCCAAGACACATGAACAGTAACGGCGAACTGGCCCTGCCCGAAGCGCGAACACTGGAGTCGATGCGCCAAACCCTGGACCTGTTCCATGATCTGGAGCCGCCAGCTCCCGGCATTGCCCAGATGGATCTCTACGGTTAGCAACGGACTGGGTCGGGAATGTCTGGATTGCGAGATCTGACGCTGAAACCCAAGTACGGGCTTGGTGATGACTTCCTGAATGATGTGTACGTTCCGCTCCTGGGGAGAGCGATCCGATACACCCGGGCCGTCGGATACTTCAGTTCAAGTGGCCTCGCGTCGGTTGGTTCAGGATTGGAATCCTTCATTCGCAACAACGGTTCCATGCGCTTGATGGCAAGTCCAGTTGGATGGAGTCCGCAAGATGTGGAGGCATTGAGCGGCCGTCGGGAAATCCCTCGGGAACTTGCCGCCCGGCTTGCTAGGTCCTTGATTACCAAGAGCGACATCGAGCGGGACCATTTGTCGGTGTTGGCCTGGCTGATGAGGGAAGGCCGACTGGAAACTCGCATCATCATCGGTCCGAAAGGCCAGCTCTTCCATCAGAAAGTGGGCATGTTTTGGGATTCCAGGGACGATGCCGTTGGCATTGAAGGGTCCAACAATGAAACACTGGCCGGTTGGGACTCGAACATCGAATCGCTTTCGGTTCGCCGGTCTTGGCTGGATCAGGAAGCTTGGTTCCCCGCAACCATTGCGGAACTCGACCGGTTGTGGCAAGGCGGTCCCCACAGCAGGTCATACTCGCTGCCTGAGGCTGTGAGGCAGGAGTTGCTGAAATACGTCCAACACAGGCCGCATCCAATTCCGAAACCAGTTGGCAAGCCCCTGCAACTCTACTCACATCAACAGGAAGGCTGTGACCGGCTCCTTGCAGCGTGGCCGGAGTCCCGTTTACTGGCCGATGAGGTTGGCTTGGGCAAGACGATCACAGCCTCTGCAGCCATGCAGGCTCTGCAGGCAGAGGGGAAGTGCCAGAGAGTATTGATCTTGGCACCTGCCAACGTCTGTATCCAGTGGCAAGAGGAACTTGCGGAGAAGTTCAGCCTGAAGGTTCCCCGCTTGGTAAAGAACCATCTCCACAATGTTGATGGGAGCGAACATGCGGCAGTCAATCCTCTCAATGAAACCATGCTCATTGCCTCGTGGCATCTGATGCGGCAGCCGACTTGGCGTAGCCGTCTACTGCAAGGACCGGATTGGGATCTGGTAATAGTGGATGAAGCGCACCATGCACGCCGTCGCAGTCCAGGTTCCGACCTCAAATCAGGAATTCGGCGGCCGAATCAGTTTCTGGAGTTGCTTGAAGGGGTACTTTCCAAGGTCGCTGACACGCTGTGGCTCCTGACTGCGACACCAGTCCAGCTTCACCTGGTCGAATTGTTTGACCTCCTGAATGTCATCAAACCCGATTCAGAACCGCAATCCTCTCCGCTGGGTTCTTGGTTCAAATTTGAACGTTTCTACACGGCGCTAGCTGTTCCCGAAGGCGACCGGAGCTGGGCAACCTTGGGTATGGGAGTAGGTGAGACAGTACCAGTCCAACTGGACCCCCACAAATACAGTGAACTGAAACCATTCTTGCGGCGTCAACTGACAAGGTTCGGCAGACCAGGACGCGATGCCGTACAGGACGCAGACACCCTTGTTAAGCATGAACTGAGGGAGGAACTGCTGGAATCCATCCGACAGCGTTCACCTGGCAGCCGGCTAATGCTGCGACGCACCCGTAGAGACGCGGATATGCAGGGAGCGTTTGCGATTCGGCGGCCATCCAAAGAGGCCATCGAATTCGCCTCTGCGGAGGAGCGAAGTCTGTATCAGGAACTGGATGCCTTCTTGGCTGGCCTATGGGCCATGAGGCACGGCAGAGACAAGGGGTTTGGTTTCCTCTTGTCAATGTATCGGCGGCGCTTGACTTCCAGTTGGCAAGCCATTGAACGCACGATTCAGCGTGCGCTGGCTGCCACCGGCCTGCCCGATGATGAAATGGAACTGCTGGAATCAGGGCTGGACGCAAGCATGTCCGATGAGATTGGCTCTAGTGACAATGAGGAGGGATTCAGTACTGAAGAGATGGAAGTCCTTCGGCGTTTTGCTGCCAGGATCGGAGGTACCATTCGGGGGGGCGGCGATCCCAAGATTTCCAGCCTGGTGCAGGATCTCCACACTTGCCGTCTTCAAGGCAGGTCAATGCTGGTGTTCACCCAGTTTATTGATACGTTGGAATACATACGGGATACCCTACAGTCGACCTACGGCTCCCAAGTTGGTACATACTCCGGGCAGGGGGCAAGGCTGTTCAAGGATGGTACGTGGACTTCGGTGTCCAAGGAGCAACTGACCTTGGCGCTTTCCAACGGCGAGATCTCCATCCTGCTCTGCACCGATGCAGCCAGTGAAGGTCTCAACCTTCAGACTGCAAGCACCTTGGTCAATTACGATCTTCCTTGGAATCCAATGCGCGTTGAGCAGCGCATTGGACGCATCGATCGCATCAACCAAGCAGCCCGAACTCTCTCCATCCGCAACTACGTGATGTTGGATACCGTGGAGGAACAGGTGTATGACGCTTTGCGGGAACGCATCAGGGTGTTCGAGGGTTCAGTTGGTGAACTGCAGCCGATCCTGGGTGAGGTGGAGAACCTTGTCGCGGAGTCTACTGTCAGCAACCTAGCAAGGAACTTGGAAAGCCATATTGCTGCCAAAGGAAACAAGGGTAAGCCGATTGCGGCAGCATTGTGTTACTGACTATTGGGTAACTTTCACTGCAAAGGTCATGTGGGTGGATTGCAGGTGTCTGCTCAGACCCCGGAGTTCTGCCATGACCGCTTCCGCATTACCGGACCCATAGGTGACGTGTGCAGCCTGTTCCAGTCACATCTCTCCCAGCCGGCATACCTAGCGGGCTTTCGGTCTTTGTGTCCGCGCTGCAATCAGGGAACCTTCTTCCTTGCATATCCCGTGGGATTGCAGTCTGGGGAGTGACACATGTCGATTGAACTAATGGCACTACGCCAACTGGACGGCAACATGAACCAAGTGTGGCCCCTGCTTGGTGAAGCCCATCTCAACCAGCTACCAGCCGTCCTTGTGGCAGGGAACGAACAGGTAGGCCGCAGCCAATTACTGGGCCTCTGGCCGTAGCAAGTAGTGCCCGAGCTGCTGGTCGGCCTCAGGGCGTAGGCAGGGCGGCGGCAGACATCGGGTACTCCGCAACGGCGGACACGGCAACGCCCTACAGAAGGCCAAGTAGATGTGGAGTGTACTATACTGTGTCGACACTACGACCAAGTTGTAAAGATTGAGACATTCCATGACAGATTTCAAGTGCCGATTTGGTACCAAAGTTGAGAATGACATGAATCGGTTATTGGATCACCTGCGACAGCAAGCTATGAATGGCAAATATATTTACAGAGGTGAACCTAAGAACTATCAGAAAGTAAGTTCCTCTTTGTATCGCCAATGCAAGAAAAGGAAAATTCTGCCAAATGAAAAACAAAATTCTCTTAAATGGCGTGAAAAAATGTGGGAACTACAAAAGGACATTGTGGCTCAAGCGAGAAGGTTTCTACCAGGCCGACAAAAATTAGGCATGTATGAACAGATTTTTTGGGACCAGGGTGGCCATTCGTTAATGCACTACATTGATACCGAGGAATACGAAATTCTCTGCCAGCTTCAGCATTATGGGGGCGCAACCAATTTGATTGATTTCACGACCGATCATTTTGTTGCCTTGTTTTTTGCTTGTGAACAAGAATATTCAAAAAATGGACGCATAATCCTTTCAGAAATGACACCTCTTCCAGTGCGGATATCGGATTCTCGGGTGCAAGCACAAAAGTCTGTTTTTGTCCAAGTTCCGGAAGGATTCATGGAATCTGGCCATTTTAAACGGATTAAGATAGCCGCTGAGCTCAAGATACCGCTACTGTTGTACTTAGAGCAGTGTCACGCTATTTCTAGTGAGACTCTGTTCCCAGACATCCAAGGAGCTGTCCGGCATTGGGATGCTAACAAGTCTGTCTTGTTTCGAATTGAGGAAGCAATTCAGAAAAATCTCAATAACAAATTTGACGAAGCCGTCGAAATATATAGTGAATGTCTTTCCCGTTCGTTGGACATGGATCCATGGATGTTAGTTAATCGAAGTATTGCTAAATTCAATCTAAAAAATTGGCAAGACTCCTGCGATGATCTAACTATGGCTATAACGATTATCGAGAATGATTGGAGATGGCATCATGATGCAACTTGGGGTTTTGTACTGTTTTTTCGTGGTATGGCCCATATACAGAGTCAGGGTTGGGATGAGGCATTACAGGATTTGAATGCTGCTAGAGAGAAGAATTTCGATATCGTAAATGAATTTCACAAACGATTCAATAGCATTGCCGACTTTGAGAGTGATTTGGACTTTACTCTACATGATGATGTCAAGATTGTCTTGTCCAATCCCGAATCTGACAGCTAAGTTGTGAGTGACGATTGTCACTGCAATGAGAGTTCCTGTGGAATATGCCGTCCGGGGTTGCCGATTATGGGCGTGGGGAGCAGTCGCATTGTGGACTGCACGGTCTTCCCGACGCGCCCGTCCGTCCCGCTGTAGGTTGCAATAATGAGCCGGTGCAGCATCCGCAGTCTTCTTCAGCCGGTTACCCGAGTCTGCGAGCCAATTGGACAGGCGCCGGTTCAACGAACTTGAATGGGCACGAAGGACACTTTTGCCATTGGTGATGGAAGACCAAGCACGAGACTGTGACTGCACTTCCTATCCCCAAGGAGCGAGCCATGGATGGAAACTGGTTGGCCTTGGGCGTTCGCCTTGAAGGTATTCCCAGCGATCCACTCTCCGTATAATTGGAAACACCGCAGGTCCGTGACATCGGGCTGGGTTCTGTCTTTCCTCACTCCAGGTTGCATCAATATGCAGATTGCAGATGTGCGCATTATTCAACTGGAAGGCGTGCTCGAACACGATGGGCCGTTCTGGGAAGAGCGTCTGATCCGTCCCCTGGACATCTACCCCGAGCACAAGCACGAAACCCGCGAGAACATGCTGGAGCGAACTCCGGGCCGCCTGCATCTGCAACCGTGCTTTCTCGAGATTGAGGCGGACACGGGGGAGGTCGGCATTGGCGGTCCGTTCGGGGAAACCGAAGGCCGCATCATACTGTCGTCCTTCCGGCCCCTGCTGACGGGGCAGGATCCGTTGGCCATCGAACGGATTTGGGACAGGCTTTACCGGTCGGCAGTCCATGGCCGCAAGGGCATCGAGATGATGGCCCTGAGCGTGGTGGACTGCGCCTTGTGGGACCTGAAGGGAATTTATTTCAACGCGCCGGTCTGCTCGCTGCTGGGTGGTCCGGTGCGAACCGAAGTGCCCGCCTATGCAAGTGCACTGGGCTACTCCCTGGAACCCGACCTGGTCGCGGAACGCGTGCGCATGATTGCGGATCTGGGATACCGGGCGACCAAGTGGTTCTTCCGGCACGGACCACACGACGGGCGGGCGGGCCGCCGCCTGAATCTGGAACTGGTCCGCACGCTGCGGGAGACGGCCGGTCCCGACATCGACATCATGCTGGACTGCTGGATGAGTTGGGACGTGCCCTATGCCATTGACATGTCCAGGCGGCTCGAGGAGTACCAGCCGCGCTGGTTGGAGGAGCCGGTGCTACCCGACAAGGTGGACCAGTATGCCCAAATCCGGGCCGAGTCCAGGATCCCGATCTCCGGCGGTGAGCACGAGTACACGCGCTGGGGTTTGCATCAGTTGATGCAAAAACGGGCTTGCGATGTCTTGCAGCCCGACATCTACTGGGCCGGCGGTATCTCCGAGATGATGAAAATCTGCGCCCTGGCTTCGGCCTACGACCTGCCGGTCATCCCGCACGGCCATTCCACGCCGGCCTCCATCCACCTGATTGCGGCCTGGCCGGTGGCGACCTGCCCCATGCTGGAGTACCTGATTAAGTGGAATGCGGTCCATCAGTTCTTCCTGAAGCATCCGATTCATCCGCAGGGTGGCATGGTGAGCGTGCCCGACACGCCGGGCTTGGGCATGGAGTTGGACCGGGACAAGGCCGATCGCGTGACGGTTCTCGGTTGACCCGCATGCTGGCGGTCCCCTTCCAAGAGATACTTCAGACTTCATCTATCGCGTCGCACGCAAGGGAATCCACGTGAGGCATTCGGCAGGGTCGATTCGCTCTGATGTCTGACGAACGACACGCAACCACGGAACAGCCGCCCGACGGTTCCCGCAAGGGCACGCGGACCTCGTCGTTTGGTTTCTCGCGGCGGGAGGGCCATGACGCAAGTCGTTTCTATGAACGGTTCGAACCTCCGGTCATCGAGGATGCCGAGGAGGTGCAGGGGGACGAGACGACGATCAACCACCTTTGGGTGGGCGACGCCCGCGACATGGACGCCTGCATTGCGGCCGAGCCCGGGTCTCCGGTGTTGGCCGACAACTCCGTCGCCTTGGTGGTCACGTCACCGCCCTACTTCGCCGGCAAGGACTATGAAATCGAGCTGGGCAAGGGCGAGGTGCCTTCGGATTACCGGTCCTACCTGATCCTGCTCAGGGATGTGTTTGCCGAGTGCCTGCGCAAACTGGAGCCCGGCGGTCGGATTGCGGTCAATGTTGCCAACCTGGGGCGCAAGCCCTACCGATCGCTGGCGGCCGAAGTGATTCGGATTCTGGAGAGCCTTGGTTTCCTCCTACGCGGCGAAATCGTCTGGGTCAAGGCCCGCGCCCTGGGCGGTTCCTGTACCTGGGGCAGCTTCCAAAGCCCGGCCAACCCCGTGATTCGGGATACCACGGAGCGCATCGTGATTGCCAGCAAGGGTCGGTTTGACCGGGCGGTCCCCAGAGTGCGGCGTGCCAAGCGCAACCTGCCGCACATTGGCACGATGACCAAGGAGGACTTCATGGAATACACGACCGACGTCTGGAAAATCCCGGCCGAGAGCGCGTCGCGCGTGGGCCATCCCGCGCCGTTTCCGGTGGAGCTTCCCCGAAGACTGATAGAGCTATATACCTACAGGGACGATGTGGTCCTGGACCCGTTCCTTGGCTCGGGCACAACGGCCCTGGCCGCGATGCAGACAGGCCGGCAGTTTGCCGGGTTCGATCTGGATCCCGCCTATGTCGCCCTGGCCCACGAAAGGCTGCAGGGTCCCGAATTGACGGATTGGGCAGGTACCGGGGCGGCCTTGGTGCCCGGAGGCAGACCACCGAAGGCGTTTGCAACGGTGGAGGAACTGATGGATGCCGCTGCCGACCGCGGTCTGCGCAGTGCGGAAATCGGAGAGGTCCTGCTTCGGTTGTGCGGATTTGAAGTGGAGTGGAAGAACCGCAAACTGACCGCACAGGGCATTGACGTGGACTTCGTGGCCAGGACACCGGGCGGGCGGCGCGTGAACGTATTGCTGGGTGGTCCCAATTCCGGCAACAGGCCCGGTCTCAAGAGGACCGATGTGTTGTGGAAGGTGTTGGGCAAGGCCGCGGTGCTTTCTGCTCTGCCGGAGGATGAACGTTGCCCGTTGCTGGTTTTGACAACGGGGTTACCTAGAACTGGGAGCCCCGAGGCCAAGGCCCTGAGGAACGTCACAGGTCCCGGCAGGCCCATTGCCGCGGTGATAGACATGCTGGTCCTGATGGACGCGGCATTGCTGGAGCAACTGGCCCGCGAATTGTCATGACGGTGGCTCTACACAGCGCAGGGCAGTCGTATTCTTCTATTTGACAGGACCCTGAACAGGTATCTGTTGTTCCAGCCGGCCTGCTTGCGCTTGGAGGCGAAGCCGCCCTTGGCAGTGGTCTCCCGGTGCAGGTGGAAGTATTGCGAGTGGCTGTTCCAACACCATCAAAGTTCGCTGCACGATTAGAATCAATGCGTTAGCTGGTATGGCGTAGATGTTGAGAGTTGACCGATGATAGCGAGAATTCCATTGGTCTTGGAGCCGCAGTCTGAAGGGGGGTACACCGTTACCTCTCCACTGCTACCGGAACTGGTTACCGAGGGCGACACCATCGCCGAAGTTCTGGCAAACGTGGAGGATGCCTTCGCCGCGGTCATGGAGATTTACCAGGACCGCGGTTGTTCATTGCCGTCGGGCATATTCATGGACGATGCCAGTGGTCCGGTATCCGTGGAGGCCGTAGTCTCCGTTCCATGAGATACCGGGAGGTCGCCAGGAAGCTGGTCAGGCTGGGGTGTTACGAGGTTCCCAGGCGCGGCGGCGGCTCTCACCGGAAGTGGCATAACCCCCAGGCACAAAAGGATGCTACGCTCCCGGACTGGGGTAGTCGGGATCTAAAAATCGGAACCCTGCGCTCGGCCATCAGACAGTTGGGCATAGACTGGTCGGAGTTTCAGGCGTCATAGCGTTCAGTGGCTGCCAACAGCCCTTGCGTCGCAAGCTCGATTCTTCCGGAGCTGCTGGCAGGACATTCCCCTGTAGGAGCCGTTGGGCGTGGTTCATCGAATGGCTGGTCTTGGCTGAAAGTAGGGAGAACAGCCAATACTTGATACCAGTCAGCAGAATCGGACGGCCCGCCGGAAGCCGATGTTGCCGTAAGGCACCGCGACCGCCAAGTACCGGTGAATGGCAGCCGTGGCCCGTGTCGTACACGGAACCTGCTGACGCTGGGCTGCCACCGGTTCCGGACCCTTTCACCCATAAGGCGGCGGCATGCGGCCGGCACACGCTTCGGGTCCGGGGATACCCATGCCGGAACCGGACCAAAGTCAACAAGATCGAAATAGTGTCTTGCCTTGGTGCTTGGCACCAGCCGGACTGCGGTCAAAGTCTTCAGGCTGTAGAATCGCCTAGGCCCGGTAAGACGCGCTCCGGCCAGTAGCCGATTTCGAACGTCGGGGCGCTCGTGCGGAGTTGCTGCCGAAGGGGTTGTGCATCCGGGTGCCTCTGCTTGTCCGGACCCAGTGAGGATTGAGATTCAATGAGCTTCGACTACTCCAACAAAGTCGTGATTGTCACCGGCGGGGCCAAGGGCATTGGCCGTGGGATCAGCCTGGCCTTTGGCGCGGCCGGAGCCACCGTCGTCAGCGCCGATGTGGATGAGGCGGCGGGCGGGGACCTGACTGCCGCCGCGGCGGGCCTTGACGGTGCTGTGCACTTCGTGGCGATCGACGTGTCAACGGCCGACGGTTGTCGATCCCTGGTTGAGACCGCCATGGATTTCGGGGGTCGGGTCGACGTGGTCTGCAACAATGTCGGCATTCAGCCCATGTCCTCGTATGTTCGGGCCCATGAGCTTCCGGAGGAGGATTGGGACCGGATTCTTGCCGTAAACCTGAAGAGCGCCTTCTTGATGGCGAAGTACGCGATCCCGCACATGCAGGCCCAGGGCGGGGGCGTCATCATCAACACAGCCAGCGTGCAGGGTCTGCAGTCTGCACCAATGGTGTCGGCCTATGCTGCCAGCAAGGGGGGCCTCCTTTCCCTAACGCAGCAGTTGTCGCTCGATTATGCCGTGGATAACATCCGGGTGTTGTCCGTAAATCCGGGCACCATTGATACACCCTTGGTGGCCGAAGCTGCGGCGGCCAGTGTGCGACCGGGCGTTACATCGCTTCAGGACCTGCGGGACAGCTGGGCGGAGGATCACCCCATCGGCCGGATTGGGCAACCCGAGGACATCGCGCGCGTGGTGTTGTTCCTGGCTTCCGACGATGCCTCGTTTATGACCGGTTCGTGGGTCAATGTGGACGGCGGCATGATGGCCAAGGGCGCTTGGGCCTGACCGGATCGGTTACAGGTCGCCCCGGTGGTCCGGGCAACCCTCCTCACATTTCTGCGGTGGCGCGATGAAGTTCCTGATATTTCCGGCTGTCCCATCCGATGAATTGGACCTGATCAAGGCCGGGGCCGGTCAATGCGAGGTGGTGAACGCCGCATCCCTGTCCGAAGCGGAAGCCCACATCGCGGATGCGGACGGGTTCTACGGTGCCTTGACCCCCGAGTTGTTTGCACAAGCGGGCAAACTCCGTTGGGTACAGGCCCCCGTGGCAGGGGTTGAGCACTACGTGTTTCCTACCCTGGCCGAGAGCGATGTGGTCTTTACCAACATGGCCGGCATCTACAGTGACGTAATTGCCGACCACGCTCTGACTTATCTGTTGATGTTCGCCCGGGGTTTTCACGTCTACCGGACGGCCCAGGCGCAACGGGTTTGGGACAAGAACGCCCCGGTGCGCCACTTGGCGGATTGCACGGTGGCCGTGGTGGGGCTCGGCGGGATTGGCGTGGCGACCGCCAAGCGGGCCAAGGTCCTCGAAACCCGCGTGTTGGGCGTGGAAGTGCGTCCCATCGACAAGCCGGAAGGAGTCGACGAACTCGCGGGCATCGAGGACCTTGACGAGGTGCTGCAACGGGCCGACTTTGTGATTTTGTGCGTCCCGCACACCCCGGAGACGGTGAACCTGATCACCACCCGGGAACTGAACCTGATGAAGCCGAGTGCCTACCTGATCAACATCTGCCGGGGCGTGGTGGTAAACCTCGACGACCTGACGGAGGCGTTACAAGTGGGGCGGATTGCGGGTGCGGGACTTGATGTCTTTGCCATTGAGCCGCTGCCGGAGAGCCATCCCCTCTGGGCTATGGAGAACGTCATCATCACACCCCATGTCGCGGCCCGCGGCCCGCACATTCGGGAGCGTCACATCCGGGTGGTGGCGGACAACCTTGCACGCTTCGCCGCGGGTCGTCCCCTGCACAACGTCACGGACAAGCGGCGCTGGTTTCTGGCTCACTGACCGGACGCAGGCACCCGTAGCTGGCGCAGGGCTGCCACGTCCGTCGCCAATACCTCAAACTTCAACAAGTACAGCTGTAATACCAACTTGGAAGCAACAGCCTTCGAAGGTGACGGCATGACCTCGCGTCTCGAACTCATGGAACGCATCACCGTGCGCCAGGATGTCTTCGGCGGCAAGCCGATCATTCGCGATCTAATACCAATCCAGCATGATCAAGGCGTTTCAGCGGCTGCGGGCAGGTCGGTCAGGGCCTTCCGGATCCAGTCCCAGCCGCACAGCTGCCGCACTCGTGCCGGGTCGGCCTGCCAGGCCTCCAGCACCGGCTCCAGCGCGCCCTGCTTGGCCTGCAGGTCCGGATAGACCCGTCCCTCGATGGCTCGCCGCAGCTCCCGGAAGAAGCGCTCGACCGGGTTCAGTTCGGGAGCGTAGGGCGGCTGTATCACCCGGGGTGCGTCCAGCGCCTGCATCTCCTTCCCCGTGTGGCCCCCGGCCCCGTCCCAGACCCAGCCGTCGATGGTCGGCTCCGCCGCCCAGACCTTCCAGATGCGAGCCATCTCCTCGCCCTTCATGTTCTTCTGCCAGGCCCACCACAGCCGTCCCGTCAGGGGATCGATGGCGACCGCCACATAGATGTACTTCCAGCCGATTTGCACGGCTCGGGACACGGCCACCCCGCGCGGGGCCCAGACCCTGCGCCCCTGGCCGCGCAGCCCCAGCTTCATCTCGTCGCCCCACACAATGCCCTGGCCCGCCTTCAGTCCGACCGCCTTCAGGCAGGCCCCGAGCCCCCCTTTTTCCAGGCTGCCTGGGCCTGGGGGGCGGCCTGCGGATGGCGGGGCCGGGGCACCTTCAACCGAATGCCCAGCCGCGGCAGCAAGGTGTACATGCTGCCTACGCTGTAGACCACTCCGAACTGCGCCTCGATCCAGTCCCGCACGGCCTGCGCCGTCGCAAACACCCCCTGGGCCGCGGCCGCCACCACCTGCTCCGCCTGCTCGCGGCCGGCGATACGGCTGAGACAATCTTGCACGAATACCCCTTCCTGGAGCCTGAGGACATTCAAGTCTGCCTGATCTACGCTCACCGCCCGATCGCTGGCGAGGTTGTGCACGATCGCGTGCCAGTCAGCGGGTCGTGAGGTTTTTGCTCGACGTCTGCGCCGCGTCGCGCAGCATGCAAACGACATTGACCGCGCTCGGGCACGACGTGCTGTCGACGGTTTCGCTGCCGCTGTAAGTTCCCTCAGAAGGGCAAGGGGGTTCCGGATGCAGTCGTCAGGGCGGTGTACGTGGCCTGCAACTTCGCTGTTACCGGGCCTATGGCCCCGGTACCAATGATGCGACCGTCCACTTCCAGCACCGGGGTTAGTTCGCCCATGGTGCCGGTGGTGAAGCATTCGTCCGCACCGTAGACGTCGGCCATGGTGATCCGCATTTCGCGGTAGGGCTGTCCGAGGTTCCGGGCCATTTCCAGCACAACGCCCCGGGTGATGCCGGGCAGGCAGCTGTCGGCCCATGGGGTGCGCAGCTCGCCGTCCTGCACCAGAAACAGGTTGGTGGCATTGGTCTCGGCCACGTAGCCGGCCAGGTCGAGCATGATGGCGTCGTCCGCACCGGCCAGGTTGGCGTCGATTTTGGCCAGGATGTTGTTGATCAGGTTGTTGTGGTGGATTTTGGAATCCAGGCTCTGGGGCGAATTGCGCCGCCAAGTCGAAGTGACGAGGCAGATGCCGGTCCGCTTGTAGATTGGCTGCTTCCATTCGGCCAAGACGATGAGGCAGCTGCCGTACTGGTTGAGCCGAATGTCCATGCCGGAAGTGACCTTCATGCCTCGTGACAGTGTCAGGCGGACATGGACCCCGTCCCTCATGTTGTTGGCCTTCAGGGTTTGGAACAGCGCCTGCTTGATGCTGTCCCGGCTCGGAATGTCGGTGAAGTGCATGGACCGTGCGGACCGCAGGAGACGGTCCAGATGGGCATCCAGCTGAAAGACGCGCCCGTCATAGATGCGCAGGCCCTCCCACACGGCGTCGCCGCCTTGCACGGTGCTGTCGAACACGGAGACCTTGGCCTCCGCGCGGGGCAGGAGTTCCCCGCCGACGTGAATCAGGATGTCCGCGTTGCGGCTGTCCGGAAGGGCGGGGTCCGGTGTCATGCTTGGTTTTCCTTTGGTTCCAACGCGACCTGACGCAGGGCCGTGTAGTACGGCAGGCACTCCTGCAGAAGATCGTTTAGGTGGTCTGGAAATGGTTCCGCAGGAGCCACCCAGGGATTGAACCCCGTGGTTTTGTGGGCTGCTGCATACCAGTGGGAAGCCCAAACTCCGTCTTCGGGTTTGGGCCCGGCCGGCCACGACAGCATGGTGGGTTCGAAGGGGATGTTCAGATGCCTGCACAGAAGACACAGCACGGCTTCCGGCTGGTTCTGTAGCAGCTTTGAGTCCACGACGGCGGGTTCCTGCCCCATGCCTTCAAGGGTTTGGTACAGATCCAGGTGCAGTGCCAGACCCGTGTCCTCCAGCCTTGGCGTGGTTAGCACCCTTCCCAGCGACGGAAGCATGGAATGGGGATCGCGGATGAGCAGAAAATGCCGGCCCTCACGCAGGAACGATCGGTCGAGATCCAGCAGGTGGTGGGTCATCTGCTTGAAAAATACGACCGGCTTGGCGGCGGGACCGCGGAACTGTCGCGCGATGACCTTCTGCGGATCCTGCTCTTGGCTGGCGATCACTTCGGCGGCAATGGGGTGGTCCGCGCTGGTGGCCGCCAGGTAGGAGGCGTAGAGCGGTTCGTCTACCACCAGTGTGTCGGACCGCTCACGGAACGCGTACATGGTGGCCGTGGAGATGTTTCGCGGTCCCGACCACATGTGGATGCGCAACGGATTGGAGAACATATCGGGATGCAACTCGTTGTAGGCGGCTGGATCGGTAATGGCTGACGGCCGCCCAAGTGGTGCAGAATCGGAGGACGGGTCGAAACGGAATTACGTCTAGGAGGGAGCGAGGATGCAGGAACTCAGAGTGGGAATCATCGGGATGGGGATCGGGCGCGCGAATGCAATCGCCCTTAATTCGTCCCCTCGCTGCCGGGTTACGGCCCTCTGCGACATTCTACCTGAGCGCATGCCCGAGATTGCCGCTCAGATTCCCAGCCGACCGGACCTCTTCTTCACGGATCACCGCGAACTTTGTGCCAGTGACGAAGTGGACGCGATCTTCGTGGGCACGCCCAATCAGTTCCATGTGCCGGTGGCCATGGATGTGCTCAAGGCTGGCAAACACGTAATGGTGACCAAACCCTTGGCCGATGCCCTCCAACCTGCTGAGGACCTGGTTGCGCTTGCCGAATCCACAGGACTGGTCAACATGATGTCCCTGTCCACCCGTTACAGCCCGGCTATCCAGTTCCTGGGACACCAAGTGCAGCAAGGGACCATGGGTGAGATTTACTACGCGCGGGCACGCAGCGTGCGCCGGGACGGAATCCCGGCCTGGAGCCCTGGTTTTGTGCGGGAGGGTGGCGGTGCCTTCCGGGACATGGGGGTCCACTATCTGGACTCGGCTTGGTGGGTGATGGGCCTGCCGGAACCGGAGTCCGTGATGGGGGTGGCCGGAGCCAAGTTCGGCCCCCGCGGCCAAGGCTACTTCTCCACGGAGGGCCGGGTTCGGCCACCGGAGGAGTACTGGCGGCAGTTCAAGGCGGACGACTACGGAGGCGGAATCGTGCGTTTTCGGAACGGTGCCGGCTTGATCATCGAGAGCTTTTGGGCCAGCCACCAGGAACCGGAACGGCAGATTGAGCTATTCGGTACGGAGGGTGGCGCGACGCTCCACCCATTGACGCTGTTTCGAACCTGTGACGGCGAGCAGCAGAACATCGCGGTGGAGCAGCCGGAAGACAAACAACAGGCCTGGCTGAACGTGGCCCAACACTTCATCGACTGCATTCTGGACGGCGCGGAATGCCAAGCCCCCTTGAGGCATGGCCTGGAGGTCCAGCGGATGATGGAGGGTCTCCTGGAGAGCGCACAAACCGGGCAACCAGTCTACTTCCCGGAATAGCCATGGTTGTCCGTGACCGGACCCGGTATCCGTGTGTCCCGCCGGTTACTGCTGCCTCAGAGGCTCCCTGGTTTCTTCATCCACCACGGTGAGGGGTTCCCTCGGCACCGGCGTAAGGTCGTATGCGTGCCAGAAATACTGATACTTGTCGGATTTCCAGTCCCTGTAGATTTCTTCCCAAGTCTGCTGTGTCCCATGCGGCACCAGTACATAGTCCACGATCGGATCGGTAGTTCGCTGATATCGGTAATCGGCAGACAAGCGAAGCCTGTCGCCTGAGCGGTTGGGGAGACCCCGATGCACGGTGTGGCTGTGGAAGAACAGGGCATCTCCCATCTCAAAGGGACTGGACACCCATTCGCCTTCAACACCCTGCGTCAGGGTCTTTACGCCCCCGGCACCAAGCGAAGGCGCTACGGGCAGGATGCCGAACTTGTGAGACCCTGCCAGCACGCTCAATCCGCCATGGCTTTGAGGACAGGCTCCCAGCGGGATCCAGGCGGTCCAGACATCTGGATTGCCCTGGATGTGGAAAAAATCCTGATGTGCAGGTGTGGTGTGTTCCGTTGCGGACGGGAAAATCACTCTGGCGATGTTGGCTGGGTGCAGCATGGCATCGCTGCCAAGCAGACTGGTCATCAGGTCCATGACCGCCTGGTCGTGAGCCAGCGAATGAAACGACTCAATTAGTTGAATGCGGTCGTATACCGGCTGGTGCTCCTCGTCGCCATGGATGGCTGCTGAACGATGGGTGATGGCTTCGAGAAGGTCGGTGCCCGGGGCGATCCAGCCGCACTCAAGGAGGAGCCGGGTCATGTCCCTGCGGGTTTCCAGGATGTCGTCCTGATTGACAAATCCCTTCATGAACAAATATCCGTCGCGATTAGCCCGGTCGCGCAGGGCGGACGGTTCGTGCAACAGGTCGTTGGAAACTATGAACGGTTCCATTGAGCACACCTTTCCGGTTGGAGTGGGGATTGGAAAGCCTGGACGGGACGGGTCTGTATGGACTGTGCAATAAGTGTAGTACCTCTTGGAACGAGGTTGGAGCTGGTTCAATGTACATGCTCCTCATGGCCAATCGCCGGTTTGCAGAGCATCCGTTGATACTGATATCTGCGCGCACAGTTGACTTCCACTGGAAGTTCAATTTTACATAACATTGCAGGGGGAAACGTAGGGAGTGGGTGCTATAATCCCGCGGGTCTTCGGCCTCCTGACCTGACGCCTGCGGGGTCCCCTCGAAGCGGTCAGAAACCGGCGACTACCGTCTGCCGACAGGGAAGAGTTCCGACGCTTTCTTGTTCCAGGCAAGCCATGTCCCATCGCCACGGGGAGAGAAGTCATGACTGACCGATTGTCGCGTAGAACATTTTTGCGGGTAGGGGGTGGTCTCACTGTCCTGGGAACCCTTGCCGCCTGCGCCATGCCCACGGCTGGGCCTGCTGCGGACGCAGAGGCGGAGCAAGTGTCCGTGACCTTCTACACCAACGACGTGGGTTGGCGGGAGGAGCGTTACAAGCGGATCATTCCGGACTTTGAGGCGGAATTTCCACACATCACGGTTGACTACACGCACTACACCACGAATTGGGAAGCGTCGCTGACTACCTGGGCGGCGGGCGGCACCATGCCCAACGTCTTCTACAGCCGCACGCAGAAGACATCGGCACGCGCTCGCTTGGGCTGGATACTGCCGCTCACCGGGTACATCGACGCCGATCCTGACAAAGATCTGCTGTTGGACGACTTCTGGCCGATTCAGGTGCCTCAGCTGCAATACGAGAACGACTGGTACCTGATCCCGGAGAACATTTCCTCCATCACTATGCGGTATCAGGTGGAAGCCCTTGAGGCAGCGGGATTCAGCGCGCCGGATGAGCCTTGGTCCTACTACGAGGAGTGGCCGAACGTAGTCAAGGAATTGACCATTAGGGATGGTGACGAGACCACGCAGTGGGGGTTTGACGCCGGCTGGATGTTCCAATACAGCGGTTTCGCTTGGATCTGGTTGCCCGCCGGAATCGTGGACACGGATACCAACACGTGCATCATCGACCAGCCGGAGAACGTGAAGTCTCTCAATCAGCTGCAGGACATGAGGTTTCGCGATCGGCTGATTCCGCAGAGCGGTGACATTCCCGAGGGCGTCAACATGTTCGCCAGCGGCCGGCTGGCCATGAACATGGCCGGAGTCTGGGAAATCACCAGTACGCGGGATCAGGTCGGAGACATGGCTTGGGATATTGCCTTGATCCCTCAGAACCCTCTGAATCCTGGGGAGAACCTGTCCATCAACTACGGCGCGGGGTACGCCATGGGTGCTGAAACCAAGCATCCCGATGCTGCTTGGGACTTGATTCGGTACCTGTCTCTGCCGTCCATGCAGCAGGTGTTCATCGTTGAAGACAACTGGGCGTTGCCGGGACGCCGATCAGTGGCCAAGGACTGGCTGGACGGTGTGCTTTCGACGGGTTCCGGCATGCCGGCCCATGCGGAACACTGGATTACGGCTTTGGAGACGGGTCGCAGCGTGCCGGTCACAGCGGCGGAAAAGGAGATTGAGGACGTTTACCCCAATCTGATTGCGCCGATTCTCGTGACTGGCGAGTCCAGGGCGGAAGAAGCGCTGCCTCATATCCAGGCGGAAATACAAAAAGTACTCGACAAGTACGTCTAGAAAGGCAGAGGGAGAGGCGCAAGTCCGCCTCTCCCTTGCCATTCCGACGGTCCACCGCCTGCCCGCCCCATACCCTTCGGCCGGCCCATTCCATGGTGCCAATGAATTCACACGAGGGCGGCCGGGACTGGATCTGCGGCTTGTCCGACTCTGTCGTTGCCGCCTCCGGCAGTGGCGGAGGCCGTTAGTCTTACGCGCTCCCCGGCCCGGCAGGGTGGTCCATGGCCATGACGCGCTGGATTACATAACCTTGAATACTCGGACAGTTAAGGGCGGCTTGGGCATCGCCCGGCGGGAGAACCTGGAAGCCTATCTCTTTCTGCTGCCCTGGATCATCGGCTTTCTGGTCTTAACCATCGGCCCTATCCTCGCGTCTCTGGGCCTTTCCTTCACTGACTGGCAGGTGGGCCTGGGTATGAACTTCATCGGCCTGGAGAACTTCAGGCTGATGGTTGTCGAAGACGACCTGTTCAAGAAGAGTCTGGGGGTGACATTCAACTATTCCCTGATGGCGCTGCCCGCCGGTATCGTGGTCGCCTTGGCCATGGCATTGCTCCTGAATCAGAAGGTCTTCGGCATCGGGGTCTTCCGTACGATCTACTATCTGCCCGCGGTCACCTCCGGCGTGGCCGTGGCCATGCTTTGGGCATGGATTTTCAACAGCGAGTTCGGCCTCCTGAACTGGGCTCTCGACCTGATCAACGTTAAAGGCCCGGCCTGGCTGCTTGAGCCGCGCTGGGCGCTGCCCGCGTTCGCGGTCATGAGCCTCTGGGGTGCTGGCGGCCTCATGATCATTTACCTGGCCTCGTTGCAGGCCATTCCCCAGAACCTGTACGAGGCAGCCCAGATCGACGGGGCCAACGTGGCAAGGCAGTTTTTGCACGTGACTTTGCCCATGCTGACTCCAACCATCCTGTTCAACCTGGTGGTAGGCATCATTGCCGTGTTTCAGACGTTCACCAATGCCTACATCATGACCGCAGGCGGACCCAACTTTGCCACGTACTTCTACGTCCTGCATCTCTACAACAATGCGTTCGGTTATGCCCGTATGGGCTACGCCAGCGCCCTGGCCTGGGTTCTTTTCGTCATCGTGTTGGTCATGACCTTGGCGGTCCTGCGCACATCTCAGTACTGGGTCTTCTATTCCGGAGAAAAAGAGTGAGTCTGCAAGCGCCCGCGGACAAGCCGCAAGGCTGGACCTTCACCTACAAGACACGGCGGGCCGTTTTGCAGCTGGCTGTGCTCCTGGTGGGCAGCGCCGTTTTTCTGACCCCTCTCGGCTGGATGGTCTTGACCAGCCTCAAGCCTACCGAACAGATTTTTCTGTTTCCCCCGGAATTTATTCCCAAGCCCGTCGAGTGGGACAACTACGCTGAGGCTTGGAGCCAAGGCGAATTCTGGACGTATACCCAGAACTCCACGCTGGTCGCGGCGTTGAACATCGCCGGCAACATTTTCGGTAGTTCGTTGCCCGCCTTCGCATTCGCGCGGCTACGCTTCACCGGGCGGCGCGTCCTTTTCCTGATCATGCTCAGTACCATGATGGTTCCGATCTGGGTCACAATCGTGCCCACCTTTCTGCTCTTCAAGTTCTTCGGCTGGAACGGTACGTTGCTGCCGCTGATCGTGCCGGGCTTCTTCGCCGTGCCGTTCTACACGTTCCTGCTACGCCAGTATTTCCTCGGCATCTCCCATGAATTGGAGGACGCCGCGCGCATGGATGGGGCCAATTCCCTGACTATCTACTTCCGCATCGTGATGCCCTTGGCGCGACCCGCGCTGGCGACGGTGGCCATTTTCGCCTTCGTCTACCACTGGAACGACCTGATCACACCGCTCATCTATCTGACAGACGAGAAGCTCTTTACGGTAGCTCTGGGCTTGTCGCGCTTTCGCAACTCCTACCGCATGGAAATGAGCCACATGATGGCCGCAGCCACCTTCGCGCTGGTGCCCGTGTTGATTATCTATTTCTTCACGCAGCGCCTGTTCATTCAAGGCATCGTGCTGTCCGGAAGCAAAGGCTAGCAGCTTTTGCCGCAGACAGCCTGTTTCGCATCCCGAACCATTTCGGCATTTGGAGAAAGCTATGGAGCGCCCGGATTACTCAATCATCCCCAACCAGATGAATCCTCTGCTGACTGCGGAATTGGAGCGAGATGTTGCGTTCTTCCGGAAGTGGGGTTACCTCATAGTCGAGGACGCGATCACCTCCGATCAGGTGGAAACGCTGCGGGAGGCCTTGGACGAGACATTCGATCGCAACGGGGAAATGTTCACTCACCAACTACTGGAGGAGGATGACCGTTTCGCATTCCTGCTCGACAATCCGCCCGTACTGGACCGAATGCGGGCCATTCTGGGAAATTGCGTGCAGCTACACAGCGCCACCGCCCGCGTGACCGAGCCCGGTACGCCGGATCAGGACTGGCATCGAGACATGCCTTGGCCCGTGGATCCCGAAGGGACACCGTACGGCAGCGTTCCTGCCCAGATCAACTGCGGCTACTATCTGGACTCGCTGACATTGGAAAACGGTCCCATCGCGGTGGTGCCTGGCAGCCAGAAGGCGTTGTTCAAGCCTCCGGAAGGACATCCCAAGTTCCCTGACGAATTCATCGTCTTTGCCAAGCCTGGCCAGGCGGTCATGTTCGACGGCTGGATCTACCACCGCGGCATGGCCAACAAATCGGAAGGACGGCGGCGGACCTGCCTGATGTGCTACCAAAACGCCTGGATCAAGTCGCGAGAGCCGTTCGACGGTCCCAAAGTAGTGGAGTTGCGGGCCAACGGCACCAAGGATCAAAGGTTGTTGCTGGGAGAAATTGAAAAGTGGTGAGCCCCGTTTTGCCTGCCTTTGGCCCTGCCCGCTCGTGGCCTTAAGGCAAGTTCCTAGTCTCGCTGGCTTTCGCTGGAAGAGCAGCCAAGATGGCTCTTCGACCGGGAACGAGCATTTTTGCGCACCCGAGGTACGGAACGCCGGACTGCAACCTGGTGAAGGCAACAGCCTTCACCTTCTTGTCTCGGAGGCGGTGTTGATGCTATTGAGCCTGAAAGTCATTCGGGTTCAGTCGGAACCAGGTCACTGTACCGGCATTGATGACAGGCTGGATGTTCCGGTCGTTGCGGACGCTGGCGATTACGGCTGAGGCCTCGTGTCCGGTGCACCGTTTGAGCATTTCCGCATTGCGGATCGCGCGGTTTGTATCCCGGTGATCCCCGGTGTACGAGGCTTCTACCGCCACATAGCGCGTTGTGTCGGGGTCTTGAACTTCCGTAGCTTCCATAACCAAATCGGCCCTGTAGAAACTGTGCCGATCGCCCCATTCGAACTTGTTCGCACCAAACCCGCGCACCATCTTGGTCAAGTCCTCGCGGCCCAGAAGGCGTACACACTCCAGGTTCAGGGTCTCCAGGATTTCGTCATAGCGGGACAATGCGATCCAATAGGCAGCATTGCCCTTCAGTTCGCCCACGTCGGTTTCGATCCGCTTGAGTGAGTTTTTGATCTCGGTATTGGACTCCTTGAGTTCGGCGACATCGGTACGGAGTTCGGCCTGACCCTCCTTGAGTTCGGCGACATCGACGCGGAGTTCGGCGATGTCGGTGCGGAGTTCGGTGTTGATTGTCCTCTGCTCGCCTGCGAAGATGCCGAACTCCTTTGACAACTTCGCCAATTGAGCGGATGTTTCCGCCAGGTTCTCGGGCATGGCGATCAGTTCGGCGGACAACACGCGCCGACGGACCTCATCCCTAAATTTGGGTGAGGTGTCCAGTCTCTCCAGGAACTGCTGTTCCGTAACCGTGTCCCAGACCATGGATCCCCCCTTCGGATCGGAATTGTACCCCAGACGATACTCCACTGGGCAAAAATTCGCCTTTTGGACACTGGTTGCAGTTTCATTGGCTTTGGTGCGAGTCGTGCACCGGTATCTCTTGGGGAGGCAGCCCTGTTCGGGTGTCTCGGGCCGTGGCGGTTGACAGGAGAGCCGGAAAGTTGAACGCCCCTGTATTATTGCTTCAGCCTCCGGGTTGGATGCACGTGCGGAGCGAGCCGCACCCGGATGATGCCCGACCAATCCCCAGACCGGTTGGCATTCACGGAGAAGGCACTGTTCCGGTGCCGCGGACCGGGCGGCACCGTGGGCGCCGAAAGTATTTCCCCCACGTCAACCGGCGGGTTTGATCAACGCCTTCAGGTTGAATAGGGGCAACCGCTCCATCAGGTAGCGAACTTCGCCGGTTGCGTACAGGGTTGCCATGTATGCCGCGCTGGTAGCCAGGAAGATTATCCAGACGGACCAGCCGAGACGGACCAGACCGGCGGACAGAACTGCCATGACAGCCAGCCCCACCGCCGGCTTCCAAATCAGGGGCATCCAGACCACCGTGCCCAGATGCCTGCGGATCCCGGCCTGGAAGGGAATGAAAAGGAACATTTCACTGAGGATCGTCACCACCGCGGCTCCCGTGTAGCCGAACACCGGAATCAGTAGCAGATTGCCGACGGCATTGAATACAACCACGGCAATGAATGCCTTGGTCAGATAGCGTTGTTGGTCGAGCGCGATCAGGACATATTGCGTGACCGCATTGATGAAGTTGAAGACAATGGTCCAAATTACTACCTGCAACGCAAGATGGGATCCGCCGGTGAAGGTATAGCTGCGTCCAAGGACCTCGAACGTCTCCTCGATTCCCAGAAACTCCGCGCCGCCCACCACCTGCACCAGGGGCTTGGCCAGCAGCGTGGTACCGAAGGCAATGGGCACGCTGACCAGGGTCAGCAGGCGGATGCTCAGCCGATAGGCTCCCATCAGGCCGTCGCCGGTCTGCCGGGCGTAGCGGGAAAACAGCGGGAAGATGGCGAAGTTGAACATGCTGGGGATCAACGTGATCCCGAAGCGGTACTTGAGGGCTACGCTGTACAGACCGCTGGCGACCTCCCCGGACATCAGCCGCAGGATCCAGATGTCGATGTTCAACAGTACCGTGGCAAGCAGCGAGTTGAGCATGAACGGGAAACCGTTGGCCAGCATCCAACGCTGCAGGGGCCAGTCCCATTCCCAGTGCCAATGGAACAGCGTGCGCCGCAACATGACATAAAACCAGACAACCTGCATCACGACGGTTGCCACAGCCACCCAAGCGATGCCGGGCAGTCCCCAACCCAGCAGTAGGACCAGGGCGCCCAGGCCGGAGCGCAGGAGTGTGGAGACCGTGGTCAGGCTGGCCGGATATTCCATCTTTTCCCAGGCATGGAAAGCGGCGCTCAGGGCATCCGACCAGCTGGCGAAGAGCATGGCTAGGGAAAAGATCACGATGGTGACGACTTCCACGTCCGTGATGCGGTCCACCTGCCGGAAGCCCAAGGTCACGCCAACCATGGCAATGGTGGCGCCGGCCCAGATGAGGGTGCGCAAGGCGCACACGTTGGTCAGGTACCGACTCGACAGATCCTTGTCGCGGGCCACGTCGCGGGTCAGTAGGGTGTCCAGCCCGAAACGCGATATGAGTTCGAATACTCCGTACAGGGCGACCACGAACGCGAACTGGCCGGTGCCCACTGGCCCCAGCTGCCGCACATAGAACATGGCGAAGGCGAAGTCGATGATGCGCGTCATCAGCGTCAGGTTCAGCGGTACCAGGAAGTTCTTGGCCACCACGGTCGCCTCGGTGAGCTGGGCGTCCGGCTGACGCCAGCGGCCCCAGCTCCACCACAGGAGCATCATCAGCGCACAGGCCGCGGCCAGGAAGGAGAAGAACAGTCCCATGCGCAGGCTGCCTGGTTCATAGACCATGCGCACGTCGCCGCGGAACCCGGCAGGCAGTTCGACGGCGCGCAGCGAACCATTGGCGCGCAGCATCTTGGTTTCGCGCTCTTCCGCGGCACCGTCGGGGATCAGCCAGGCCTTCCAACCGGGAAACCAGGCGTCCCCCACCACCAGCCACGTTGCCGGATCGGTTTCCACTCGGATTCGGAGTTCGTTCGGTGAGTAGGCATCCATCCTTGCCAATGAGGCAGTCAGATCGGCCGCGGGATCCCCCGCCCGCGGAGACGGCAGGTCTTCAAGCAGGACGGCGGTGCGGACATCAAGGTTGGCCAGGGTGGTTCCGCCGTCCCCAGTCCGCACGGCCGCAGGCACCAGGAACGCACGCGGCAGCACGTCCGTGTTCTCGTAGATCCCGGCATGATCATCCCGGTAAACCTCCTGCCAGCCGGGCCGGCGGACCCGGTGTGCGGTCAGCAGGTACTTCACGTTCCACAGATCAAGGAGCGGGGAGTCCAGGAAGGATGGGCTGCCAAACTCGGAATACAAATACCCCGCGCGGTCCATCCGCAAATCGACCTCGTGGCCGCGCCATCCCGGTACGCCGAGTTCGCTGAACACCGATTGGAACTGGGCCGGAATCAAGCCGGTTTTCCCCCTGAGGTCGTGCCAGCCGAAGTAGAAGCCCAGATTGGCTTTCCAGGGTCTGCGCGCCCTGGGACTGAGTGTGGTCAGCCGCCACTCGTAGTCGTGTTCCTCCCGTTCAGCCAGGAACTTCGCCACCCCGGGCAGGGGTTCCGTAGGCGACATGCTGCGGTCCGCGCCGGTCAGGTAGCGGCCATGGGCCACATAAAGGTCCGCGACCAGAAGCAGGCATGCCAACAGGGGCAGCATGGTCGAAACCGTTCCCGATCCGGTACGGGTCGAGCGGCCGAAACGCCACAGCAGCAGGCCGGCTCCACAGGCGACCAAGGCCAAGTGCAGCAGGTTGCGCAGCTGGTAACCCACGAATAGGCGTGGCTGTCCAAACATGTGGCGCATGTATTCGCTGAGCCAAAACAGCTGCCGGACCGGACGTTCGAGGAAGGCTGGATTGAGCCATGCCACTGCGAATAGGGCCAGGCAGACGACGGCAATGACGAGGCAGACGGCCGCGACGGTCCGCATGCCCGAGCGCGGACGGTTGGCCGTGCAGGCGTTGAACAATGCCTGGCACCCGACCGTACCGGCCAGGGTCAGGCAAAAACTGAAAATGAGGGTCCAGTTGTAGGCCGACAGGACGGTGTTCCAGACGGGCAGCGCGTGCAGCAGGCGGTAGGTGGGTAGGCCAAGGGTGAAGGAAAGGGCCAGGAGTCCGGCTGCCAGGCAAAACCACAGGGTGCGCCGATGGGCGCCCGCGAGGCCGCCGCGCCGGAAGCCTGCCCACACCCCTAGGGTTGTCAGGGGCCACAGAAGCAGACCGACATAGGTGGCTCCAACCGAGTAGTTGCGCAGGCCATAGTCGAAGGACTGCGTGTCGCGCCCAAAACGGTGCAGGGGTGCATCCATCCACTGCAGGTTCCAGATGTCAAACCATTGATGATGGGTGGGGTTGCCGAATGCATTGGGTACCCACAGGGTCAGGAGCTGGCGCTTGGGCCAGGCCAGGTTGGACACCTGCTGGAAGGTGGCGGTAGTGTCCCGATAGCTAAACAGCCAGTTCTCCGTGAACGGAATGATCTGGACCGCGGCCATGCCCAGGCCGAGCACCAGCATCAGAGCCATCCACATCGACTGCTTGGCCACGCGGTGCAGGGCTGCCGGTTGCCACCATCCGGGTGGATCCGGTGCACCTATGGATTCGGGTCCCGCTGCGGCCAACGCGGCGCTCCGTATGTCCCGTACCAGATTCAGATACAGATCGACCAGCCGCAGCAGAATGTACGCGGTACAGAACACCACCGCATAGAGCAACAGTTCCGGATTGCCGGCCATGGCACCCATGGCGATGGATACGGCCCCTACCAGCAGGTAGGGAATGGGTCTGAAACTGACGATCCCCTTGGACTCCTGCTTGTGCAAAATCACTTCGGCCATTGCCAGTAGCCAAGGCAGCCAGGCCGCGATGGCGAGCACCGTCGGATAGGCGCCGCGGGTTGCGATGTATCCGCCGAAGGCCCAGCCCAGGCCTCCCGTCAGGGCGGCCCAGGGGTGGAGGCCAAGGCTGCGGCCCAGGACATACATGCCAATGCCGGCCAGGGCGCCGTGCATCGCCGCGTAGGCGGCAAAGGCCACATCCGGCTCTCCCATCAGCAACAACAGGGACAGCGGGTAGAGCAGGCCCGCTTCGCCACCGGCCAGGAACGGAACGCCGGTCAGCAGGTGGGGGTTCCAAAGAGGAATGCTCCCCGTCTGGAGGTAGCTGTGAAGCAGGTGGTGCCAGGCGTTGTGGTGCAGGATTGCATCCGCGACGGCATGGTTGTGCGGCACCACGCCCGGATACAGGCCGCGCCACGGATCGGTGACGGCCAGCGTGTCGTACGGCAGAATGGTCAGGCCGGTCCAGGGCGCCAGCAGGACCGGGCTGTACCAGAGGACCGGAAGTAGTGCCAGCGCCAGAACGGCGCGCAGGTCAGCCTTGTGTTGCCGCAGGAATCTCATGAAGCCGCATGTGCACGCTCGGCCGCAGGGCTCCGCAGAGGGAGACGGGGCTGGGACCCGCGGTAATGTTCAGCCGTTGTGGCTGAACACCCGGTGACGGTACGGCACGGCCACGCTTGTCCTTCAGCCCGCAGCAGCCGTTTCAGGCATCGGTTCCGGCACCCGGGTCAGATGGGTAGCCAAGTCGAGGTCCGCCGCGTCCAGGTCCAGGGATGTGAACCGGCCGGCCTGCATGAAATCGGACAGCGCCTGCCGCGCCCGTTCGGAGAAGGCCTGATAGCGCTCCCGCTTGCGCCGCACCCGCACGGGCAGTTCCGGCAGCAGGCCCATGTTGGCCTTCATGGGCTGGAAGTGGCGGGCATCGGTATGGGTGATGTAGCGGAGCAGGGCTCCCACCATGGTTTCCGCGGGAAATGTCCACGGACTGCGGTCGTCGAGCATCCGGTGCATGTTGAGGCCGCAGACCAAACCGCCCATGGTGCTGCCGACGTAGCCTTCCGTGCCGGTGATTTGACCCGCGAAGAAGAGGTCTTCCCGAACCCGGGACTGCATGGTTGGCAACAGCAGCTCCGGGCTGCTGATGAACGTGTTGCGGTGCATCTGGCCCATGCGGGCGAAACGGCTCCGCTCCAGGCCCGGGATCAGGCGCAGGATTTCCTCCTGTCGCCCCCATTTGATGTTGGTCTGGAAACCCACGAGGTTGTACAACGAGGCGGCCGCGTTGTCCTGGCGGAGCTGCACCACCGCGTGCGGGCGGTTCCCGGTGCGCGGATCCCTGAGGCCGACCGGCCGCATCGGACCGAAGGCCAAGGCATCCTCCCCGCGCCGGGCCAGAACCTCGATCGGCAGGCAGCCTTCGAAATAGCGTTCCAAGTCGGCATCGGCCTTGGACAGAGCGTTGCTCTCGGCCGATCTGACCGCGGCCACGAAGGCGGTGTACTGATCCGCATCCATCGGACAGTTGATGTAGTCTCCGTCCGGTGTCCCGTCCTCCGCCTTTTGCCAGCGGTTCTGGCGAAAGGCGACAGACATGTCGATGGAGTCGCGGTACACAATCGGTGCCACCGCGTCGAAGAAGTGCAGTTTCCGCTCGCCGGTCAGGGCCTGAATGGACTTGGTCAGGGCCTGGCTGGTCAACGGCCCCGTGGCGATGATGGTCGGCCCTTCGGGGACTGCGCAGACCTCGTCCCGTCTCAGGTCAATCAACGGATGGTGGCTGATGCGGGAGGTGATTTCCGCGGCAAAGGCTTCTCGGTCGATGGTCAGGGCGGCACCGCCCGGCAGCGAGTGCGCACAGGCGGTGCGCACGAGCAGGCTGCCCAGCAGCAACAGTTCCCGCTTGAGGATGCCCAGGGCCCGGTCTTGCAGCAGGGAGCCCATGCTGTTGCTACAGACCAGTTCGGCCAGACGGTCGCCTTGGTGCGCCGGAGTACGCCGGACCGGACGCATTTCGTACAGGACTACGGACCGACCCCGTTCCGCCAGTTGCCAGGCCGCTTCGCAGCCTGCCAGGCCGCCCCCGATGATCGTGACCGTGGGTGAGGATGGGGACATGGCGGGCAGTTCTCAGACAATCTTTTCGCACAGGGCCCGCCGCAGGTCGTCCACGGTCAGGTCGTGCATCGAATCGACGACCCTGGCCCCTGCGGGATAGGTGGCCTGTCGCGACACTGTGGTCGGGATGGCGAAGACGGTGAGGCCTGCGGCCAGGGCGGCCGTTGCACCGTGCACCGAGTCCTCGAGGACGACCACCTCGTGGCCCGGCACGCCCAGGCCGCGCAGGGTCAGGTGGTACAGGTCCGGTGCGGGTTTGTGCCGCCGGTTCATGTCGCCCGTGTAGACATGGCTGTCGTCGAACCAGCGGTGCAGGTCCAGGCGCTGCCAATGCCGGTTCACCCACTCACGGTCCGAGTTGGTGCAAATGGCGGTGCGCAGGCCGGCTTCCGTGACTGCATCGGCGAGGGCTTCCACACCGGGCATCAGGGTCAGGTGTTTGCTCAGTTCCGGATACAGCTCGCCGTGCCGGGCCAGGATGGCTTCCTCGTCCACATCCCTGTCGGTCAGCCCGCGCAGCACGTCGAAAATCCTCGGATGCACCCAAATGCCGACGAACTCGGCCCAGATGTCGGGCGTGAGCCTCGCCCCGTGGTCCTCGAAGATGCGGGCCCAGCTCTCGAACTCCATGCGTTCGGAGTCGATGAGCGTGCCATCGAAGTCGAAAATGACGGCCGTCAGCCGCGGTTCAGGCTGGGACACGGCTGCTGTAGTCAATCAAGGTGCGGTAGGTGTAGCGAGCCCGCCGCGTAATCCGATCCCAGTTGAACTGGTCCCTCACGACACGGGTGGCGCGATGGGCGCGGATACGGGCTTGGTCGGGTTTGCTGCGGATGTGTTCGACCGCCCAGAAAATGCTGCGCGGGTCGTTGGGATAGACGGTCAGTCCGGTCACTTCGTGTTCCACCACCTCGCTCAGTCCGCCCACGTCGGATACCACGACCGGGCATCCCGTGGCCATGGCTTCCAGTGCAACAATACCGAAAGGTTCGTACAGACTGGGAAAAACCGCGGCGTTGGCCACCTTCAGGAGGCAGTTGCGGGTGACGTCGTCCACATAGCCCAGCAGGTCCACCTTGCCGGCCAGGCCCCGCTGCTGGACCGCCATGATCTGCTTTCTGCTGTCGCGCCCTGCGACCAGCAGGCGCGTGTCCGGCTGGGTTTCGGCAATCAGGACCATCGCGTCCAACAGGACGTGAAGTCCCTTCTCGTGGGTGGGACGGCCCACAAACAGCAGCAGGAATTCGCCGTGTTGGGCGTACAGCTGTCGCAGCCGCTGCTCGCACACCTGGTCTCGAGCCTGGGGTGGGTGGATGTTGATCCCGTTGGGGATGACATCCAGCACCTCGCTGTCCAGGCCGAAAATTTGCATCAGGCTGTCCCGCATGAAATAGCTGCAGACGATGACCCTCCACGCCTCCCGGCAGAGGCGGGCCTCCAGATCGTGGATCTTGCGGCTGAGGTCTGTGTACAGGTGCCCCATGTACCGACCGTGCTCGGTGGCATGGACGGTTGCTACCAGCGGAATCCTCCAGTCGTGCATGAGTTCCAGGCCGGCGGTGGCCGGCAGCCAGTCATGCACGTGGATCAGTTCAAAGTCGATCTCCGAAGCCAGTTCGCGCGCGGCATGTGCCAACTGGACGTTGCTGGCGACGTTGCGGTCGAAGAAGTCGCCTTCTTCGGGAGGATGTAGGTCGACCCTGTGGATGTGCAACCTGTCGCTGCGGTCCTCTCGGGCCGGGGCGCCGTCCGCGGCCGGGGTGAGCACATGGACATCGAACTGCTCCTGTCCCCGACAACCACCGCCCATGGCCTCGGTTAGCTCGGTCACATGCTTGCCCAGGCCGCCGATGATGTTCGGTGCATACTCCCAGGACAGCATCAGGATGCTCATCGCAGGACCTCCCGCACGTCGGCCTCCGCGCACAACGGCCGTTGCCAGGTCTGTGCATCCGGCAATCGCCGAAAGCCAAACGCCTGATTGATTTTGAACATTGGGGTTCCGGCAACGGTGTCCGTCCGGATGCGGGTACCCTCTCGGCGCTGCACGGCTTCGATCGCGGTGGTCTTGAGGGCCGAGGCCAGCCCCAGCCGGCGGTGGGCGCGGCTCACGCCGGTCAGGGATGTCCACCACAGGGTCGGATCAGCGGCCGACTGCCACAGCGCCGTCAGGGCCAGCCACTCCCCGTTGCGGACGGCAATGAACGTCATCGAAGGGTCGAACGCGCCATTGCGCTGATGCTCCTCCCAGAGCTCTGTGAGTGTCAGGGGAGCAGGCGGATATACCAAGTCGGCCAGGAATTCCATGCGCAACTTGTGGTATTTCCCGAACCAGGCGGGATCGTCCGCCGACAGCTGGGACAGGGGAAGGAATTCGATGCCCTGGGCCAGCAGGCCATCCCGGCGGCGCAGTTGCTCGGTCAGGTCGTATCCGGTAGCCTCCAACTCGCTTTCGCGGGTGGTCTTCTTGATGACAAATCCCCTGTCCTGCAGGAACCGGATGCCCCGTTCCTGATCGGCCCGCGTTTCGCAGGTGAGCTCCGCGACTTCGTGTTTGTCCAGCAGTGCCGACAGACAGTGGTTCCAGATCCCGCGCCCCGCGCCCCGGCCCTGCCAGCGCGGATCCACCGCGGCATATACCCGAAAGCGCCCCGGGGACCGGTCCCACGTCTCTTCCGCACCCGCGAAGAAACCGGCCGGCGTATCGCCGCTCCAGGCCAGCCAGCGGTAGCCCGGATGCGATTCCCCGAGGCTCAGGTCCTCGTTGGCCAGGTCGTCCCCGGAGACGGGATTGTTGGGCGCCACCGCCAGGAGAATGTCGGCCATGGCCGCATAGCTGGTGGGAGTGCCGTCGGACTCTCTGATTTCGAACATGGTGGCTGGCCGTAGGTGGACGGGCGCGGAATCTCAATGCCGTTGTGGCATCTGAATCGTACAGGGCACCGAGTGGAAAATGACGGACCATCCGCACAAGCACGGCCGGAATGACCTCCAGCGGCAAGTCATGCAGCAGGACCGGTTTCCCACAGCCTGGCGGCTGTGTCAGACCAGGGGCCTCGCCAGGGCCGGGGTTTGGGGTTTGGTCGAGGGCAACGGCAGGGACGACTTGCTCCTGTTCGGGCAACTGCTATCCACACGGCCAATGGTGTTCGGCACGCGCTTGCAGGACAGCATCAGGATGCTCATCGCAGGACCTCGCGAATGTCGGCCTCCTCTCGCAACGGCCGGCGCCAAGTCTGTGCGTCCGGCAATAGCCTAAAGCCGAATGCCTGATTGATTTTGAACATCGGGTTCCTGGCGTCGTTGTCCGTGCGGATGCGGGAACCGCCGCGCTGCTGTACCGCTTCGATCGCCGTGGTCTTGAGGGCCGAGGCCAGACCCAGCCGGCGGTGGGCGCGGCCCACACCGGTCAGGGATGTCCACCACAGGGTCGGGTCCGCCCCCGACTGCCACAGTGCCGTATAGGCCATCCATTCCCCGTCCCGCACGGCCACAAAGGTCATGGAGGGATCGAACTCGTGGTTGGACCGATGCTCCGCCCAGTGCTCCTCCAGCGTCAGGGGGGTTGGCGGGTACATCATGTCGGCCTGGAACTCCATGCGCAACTTGTGGTATTTCCCGAACCAGGCGGGATCGTCCGCCGACAGCTGGGCCAGGGGAAGGAATTCGATGCCCTGTGCCAGCAGGCCGCGCCGGCGGCGCAGTTGCTCGGTCAGGTCGTATCCGGTAACCTCCAACTCGCTTTCGCGGCTGGACTTCTTGAGGACAAACCCCCTGTCCTGCAGGAACCGGATGCCCCGTTCCTGATCGGCCCGCGTTTCGCAGTTGAGCTCCGTGACCTCGTGTTTGTCCAGCAGTGCCGACAGACAGTGGTTCCAGAGCTCGCGTCCCGCGCCCCGGCCCTGCCAGCGCGGATCCACCGCGGCATACACCCGAAAGCGCCCCGGGGATCGGTCCCACGTCTCTTCCGCACCCGCGAAGAAACCGGCCGGGGTATCGCCGCTCCAGATCAACCAGCGGTAGCCCGGATGCGTTTCCCCAAGGCTCAGGTCCTCGTTGGCCAGGTCGTCCCCGGAGACGGGATTGTTGGGCGCCACCGCCAGGAGAATGTCGGCCATGGCCGCATAGCTGGTGGGAGTGCCGTCGGACTCTCTGATTTCAAACATGGTGGCGCGTCGTCCTGGGAGGGGTTGTGTTAACTGCAAATACCGTTACGATGGAATCGTACAAGGTACGAAACGGCGAATGACAAGCAACCCGCACAGGCCCGGCCCAAAGGAGCACCCGACGGACGGCGAGACCATTCGCCTGGACCAGTTCCTGAAAGTCCAACGGTTGTGTTCGACCGGAGGGCTGGCCAAGGCCGTGGTCCAGCGCGGCCTGGTTGAGGTTAACGGCAAGGTCGAACTGCGACGCGGGCGCAAGCTGCGGCAGGGCGATGTCGTGTCGTACGACGGATACACGGTTCCGGTCGACTTCGTTTAGGGACCGATGCCGCGCGGCACCGGAAGGAAATCGCGCCTTCAGGAAGTCATGGAGGACAGAACCACCCGGTCCGAAAGGAGTGTCCGCGTGGCCGGGTCCACCTCGACGCCGTCGGATTCCAGCACCGGAATCAGGGCCGCTACTGCCGTCCGGACCATTTCGTCATCCGGGGTTCGCGTGGTGGCCTTCTGCAGCCACAGGCCCGGCTGGATGAAGATGCGCAGCAGGGTGTTTTCCTGATGTCTGGCGCTGAACCGGATCAGCTCGTAGGCAATCCCGGCCACGATTGGCAGTAGCAGTAAACGGCTGGCAAATCGCAGAAGCAGTGCCAGCCAGGCTGGTTCCACGCCGTGGAAGGACAGCGGAAAGAACAGGATGATGCTGATGACGACCACAAACAGGATGAAGGACGTGCCGCAGCGCACATGCTGGACGCTGTGCCGCTGCACATCGGAGACGGACAGGTTGGAGCCGGCCTCGAAGGCATTGATGGCCTTGTGTTCGGCCCCGTGGAAGCCGAACATGCGTCGGATGTCCTTCATGAAGCTGATGGCGAAGAAATACAGCGCGAAGAGCACCAGCCTGACTGCACCCTCGATCGCCGCGTCCGTATAGGCGGAGGCCCCAAAGAATTCGGCAACCCATCCGGACACCAGCGTCGGCAGTAGGAAGAATAGGCCGATGCCGAAGGCAAAGCTGAGAGCCACCGTGCCCCAGGCCAGAGGGCCCTGGAAGCGCAGGGTCTCCCTGTCCTCCGAATCCCCGTCGTCATCGTCCAGGGGCAGATCCTGGGCGGCGATGTCCGCACTCCACATGATGGCCCGCACGCCGAGCCCGAGCGCCTCCCACAACAGGCCCAGCCCGCGCACGAAGGGCAGCTTGCCCAGCCTGCTCGTGTAAATCCAGGCTTTTAGTGGCTCATGGTGGAGACGGATTTCGCCGGAGGCGGTGCGCACGGCCACGGCGAATGTGGTGGCACCGCGCATCAGGACGCCCTCGATGATGGCTTGGCCGCCGTAGTATTGCTGGCTCAATGGGGATGGTCCTTCCGGGTTGCCTGTGCCGCGTGGGTCTGTTTGCCAGGGAGGGATGCCGCTTCAGCGGCCGCCCGCGGCCGGGTGCTAAAATCCCGCGCTATGCCTACGCTGGTCGGGACAGTGGTCTCTGTCGTTTATTGTAACGAAGGCAACGGCTTTGTAGTGGCGGATTTGCAAGTCGACCAGCGTTCGAACAGCCGCTCCGAGCCCTCTGCGTCGTCGGATTCACCGGACGCGTTGGAACGCATCACCGGGGTGCTGCCTGGCATTCGCGAAGGGGCTCTGCTGAAGGTGGAGGGCGAGTATCGGGTTCACCATACCTACGGCCGGCAGTTCTCCGTCAGTCGCCATCGGTTCATCCAGCCCACAACCGAAGAAGGCTTGGTCGGATTCCTCGGGAGCGGCCTGATCAAGGGAGTGGGCGAGGCCACGGCCCGCCAGGTGGTCGGCAGGTTCGGACAACGGACGCTGGAAGTCTTGGACAGCGAACCCGAACGCTTGGCGGAACTGAAGGGGATCTCCCTCCGCAAGGCAAAGTCAATCGGCAACCGTTGGCAGGAGGTGGCCAACGAGCGGGAGTTGGTCGCCTATCTGCAGGAACTGGGCGTGACCCTGTCGCTGGCGCGTCGCATCCGCCAGGAATTTGGGGGGAACGCGGTCCAGGTCCTGAAGCACAACCCCTACGTCCTGACACGGATGCAGGGAATTGGCTTTCAGCGCGCGGACCAGATGGCCCTTGCCATCGGAATCAAGCGCAACGATCCCAGTCGCCTAAGGACAGCCCTGCAATATGTGTTGGGCGAGCAGACCACCCGCGAAGGCCATGTGTTCCTGCCGGAAAACGAGCTCGTCGAGGAAGCCTTGAAGCAGGTGGGGCCGCCGGCCACGCGGGACGAGGTGCAGGCCCAGTTGGAACTCTTAATCCAGGACGAGGACGTCATTGCGACCGAAGTTGCCGACCATGCTCGCTGGCGACTGCAAACCGACTGGACGCGCATCCCTGCCGACCCTGTCAACGGCCAAGGGGAGAAGCTGTCCGACAACGCCGTGGGCGGACGCCGGCAGGTGTATCCGCCCTGGAACTACCACAGCGAAAAGGACCTTGCCGACCGTCTGCTGGAGCGCATCCGTCGTCCCGAACACTCGCCCTTGGACGGCCGCGACTTCGAAGTGCAGGCACTGTTGGACGCAGCCGCGGCGCGGGGAACCCCGTTGAACCAGGGCCAGCGGGAAATTGTTTCGTCGGTATTGGCGCATCCCTTCACGATTTTGACCGGCGGGCCGGGCACCGGCAAGACCACCACCATCCGCACCATTCTGGAATTGTGCGAAATCCACGGCCTGGAGGTGTTGTTGGCTGCCCCTACCGGCCGGGCGGCCAAGCGCATGCAGGAAGCTTCGGGCCACCATGCCAGGACCCTGCACCGGTTGCTGGAGGTGTCCAATGTCGACGGCAGTCTGGAGTTCGCCCGCAACGAGGACAATCCGCTGAACGGCGATCTGCTGATTGTGGACGAGGTGTCGATGCTGGACGTGCACCTGGCCAGCCACCTGGTCCGCGCGGTGCCCGCTTCGATGCACATGCTGTGGGTGGGAGACGTGGACCAGCTGCCCAGCGTCGGTTCGGGCACGGTGCTGTACGACACGATCCGGTCGGTCGAGGAATATGCCGGGCGCGTTGGATCCGGTCGGTCCGGTGCGCGGGTCACGCGCCTTACGGAGATTTTCCGGCAGGCGGCCGACAGCGCGATCGTCACCAACGCCCACGAGGTACGGGAAGGGCGCATGCCCGTGCTCGACAACGGGCGGTTCCGCGATTTTTTCTTCATGCCGGAGGAGGATTCGGTACGGGCCTGCAACCTTTGCACCGAACTGGTCCGGCGGCGCTTACCGGAATTCACGGGTCTGCGTCCGTCCGACATCATGGTGCTGTCCCCCATGCGCAGAGGCCCCATCGGCACCGTGGAACTCAACCGGGCTCTGCAGACCGCCATCAACAGCGCTTCGCTCCCAACGGTCGAACTTGCAAACGGCCAGGTGTTCCGACCGCGCGATCCCGTCATGCAAACCCGAAACGACTACGACAAGAAGGTGTTCAACGGAGACTTGGGGCACGTCGTGCGCCTTGATCCGGACAAGCGGGAGGCGGTGGTCGACTTCGAGGGACGCCGTGTGCAGTACGAGCCCGACGAACTCAACGACTTGACGTTGGCATACGCCATGACCATCCACAAGAGTCAGGGGAGCGAGTACAAGGCCGTGGTGTTGCCGATGATGAAGGCACACAGCATCATGCTGCGCCGAAACCTCCTGTATACTGCGCTCACCCGAGCGGGACAACTTGTGGTCATCGTGGGCCAGAAAGCGGCGCTGCGCATGGCGGTCAACAACCATCTGGTCAGGGATCGCCACACCGCGCTCCTGGAGCGGCTGACCCTGAAATTGAGCCGGGACGAGGTTCCGGAGGGCGTTCCCTTTTGACTTTGATTTTCCCGCCGGCGCTGCTCCGTTTGCCGGCTGAACCATCTCCAGGACTTTCGCCATGACCGAATCCGCACTGCCCATCGGCCTTCAGCTCTACACCCTGCGCAACATGGATGCGACCGAGGACGAGGTGTTGGCTGCCGTCAAAGGCGCCGGCTATGCCTATGTGGAGACCGTGCACCGGACCGACCTGTCCGGTGCCGATTGGAAGAGTCTCCTTGATGGCCACGGTCTGAGCGCCGTGTCGGCCCATGTTCCCCAGGAGGCCTTTGAGGGAGACCTTGACGGCACGCTACGCACCTATTCCGATCTGGGCGTGGAGCATGTGATCGTACCGGCCCCGGGCGGCGATTTCTTTGGCCCAGCCACCGAGTACGGGGCGGCGGATTGGACGCGGCTGGCCGACAGCCTGCGCTCCATTGGCCAGGGGTGCCGCGATGCCGGCATGAACCTGCTGTACCACAACCATTGGCAGGAAATGGCACAGTTCGACGGCCGGCTGGCCATCGACATTCTCCTGGCCGATACCGATCCGGACGTGCTGGGATACGAACCGGATTGCGCCTGGATATCCAAGGGCGGCCAGGATCCGGTCGAGTTGCTGCGCAGATATGCCGGCCGCGTGCCCTGCGTCCACATGAAGGATCTCGCCCCGGAAGGGGAGAACGAGGACCAGATGGGTCTGGCCGATGTCGGTAGCGGAACCCTGGACTGGGACGCCATCTTCCCCCAGATCAGCGCATCGGGCGCTCGGTGGTACATCGTGGAGCACGACATGCCCGGCGACTACATCCAGAGCATCACCAACAGCTACGAATTCATCGCCGGCCACCTAGGCGGCTAAGGCGGGTTGCGGGAGGGCTGTTTGATGGCTGCCCGCGCCATGTTCGGCGGGCTGGTACAGGACAGCCGGGGCGACCTCGTTAACGTCCGCCGGATTGGTGCGGACGAAGTGTATGTGGTCCGCGAGGACGGATTCGACTGGCACTTGGCAGCCGGGAAGGTGGACGCTGCGATTTGGTCCCACATGAAGCGGATGTTTGTCGAACACCGCGACCAGATTCCGCCGGAGGCCCTGCAGGCCCTGACCAACGGCGACATTTTCCAGCAGGCGGCCATCGAGTCTGCCCTGGACCGGGTCGACGAGATCGAGCGGATCGAGATGCCGCCGCAACAGCGGGATCTGCTGGCGCTGCTGGGCTTCCGCGTCGTGATCGACTACCACGGCGACGTGCTGGAGGTGGTGATGCCGGATCAGGGGTTCGGCATCGACCCGGACGAGGAGTAATCCACCGGCTTGGGCAACCAGTCCAACGCGAGCACGGTGATCCCGGCACTGCTCGAGACCCTGGTGCTGGACGGTTGCATCGTAACCATCGATGCCATGGGCTGCCAGAAGTGGATTGCACAGACGATCCGAGACTGGGGGGCTGGCTATGGGCCGGCGCTCAAGGGCAATCCAGCCTCAGCTGCACGCGTCCGTGGTCGAGACCTTCGCCGTCGAACGGGCCGAGGGGTTCGATGGTTGTAACCACAATTTCCACAAGACCGTAAACAAGAACCACAAGAACCACGGCCGCATCGAGATGCGCCGCTGCTGGGTGATCGGAACGCCGGAGTACATCCGGTACGTGGATTCCCCCGGGGCCTGACCCGACCGGCAGAGCCTGATTATGATCGAGGCCCAACAGCGACAGGGGAGAGCGGGTCGCCTTGGAGACCCGCTACTACATTATCAGTTTGCCGGCAGATGCGCGGGACCTGTTGCGGGTCGTGCGCAGCCACTGGAGTACCTCTGGGTGCGAGAATTCCCTGCACTGGGTCCTGAACATGGCCTTCCGGGAGGACGCAGACCGCATCCGAACCGGCCACGCCAAGCGCAACCTGTCGATCCCGCGTCGCATGGCCCTCAACCTACTGCGCCGGAAAACCACCGCCAAGCGTAAACATGCCGGCTGGAACGACCGGTACCTGCTCAGGGACCTGTCAAATTAGCATACGATTGCCCTGCTTCACAGGTGGTTTCCAGCTCCTGACGATCTCTACCACGCATCAGCCTGTGACCAGGACTGGGCTTCTTGCTGCACAAGCACCCAATCGATCGCTGTTGATTCTCCTTCGGGGTGGGGGATATCCTTCTATCCCGAGGCGGGCAGCGCCCGGTGTACGGCAGGACTGGTCCGTCGCTAGGCAAGCAGGTTGCAAGCCGGTAGCGAACTCGAACAGTATGTCAACTACCGTTAGTACGTTGCGTCATCCTCTCCTTGACCTGCCAGGCATTTGAGATGCTTACGGAAAGCATCCCGTCGTTTCTGTATAAATTCCTCGAAGTCACTTGGGGTAAATGGTTCTCGCACCAGAATTTCGAAGGCATCGCGTGAGATGAAATGGGACTCCAGGATCTTGAGAATCTCCACTTCACCATTCTTGGCGATGAGATCCGGCAGGTACGCGTTGGGAAGACGATCCTTGATGACCTCACGGTTGGTCTTACTGGTTAGCGGTGTCCGGTTGAGGATAGTGTCGATTGATGTGTTCAGCGCATACTCATTCCCAAGGCTCTTGGGTACGATATGATGGTCGTCAAGGTCGTCGTGCTGGGGCACGTTGCCGGATATCCAATCTCGAGCACCACTGAGTACCAACAGGTTGAACAATCCGTTATAGACAGACGTGCCGCGCCGTATCTCACGCTTGAGATCGATCTTCCCGACACTCCTCCGGAACTCGGCAACTGGCTCCGGTTCGGCACTGTCATCGGCGAACCATACCTTCACATCCGTGTAGTCGCGAGCGCTGGTGGACTCAACCGCGCCTGAATAGCGGTTTGTGAAGACGCTGGCCCAGTACCAGCCGCGAATCTTGCCTTGAGCATCCAGCCTCTGCTCTGGCGGAAGCTGACCAGCTTCCGCCTGTAATGCCGCGAAGGCCGGCAGAATGGAAGCATAGGGCAGGTACCAAGATGCGATGGCACCGAATTCCTGGGGGTGGCGCAACAGTTTGATTGCCTGTTCCAATGCATCGACCGCTTGGTGCCAGAGCTTCTCGAATTCCATACTATCGGCAACGAGAATATCTGGACGGAGAACACCATCCGCTCCACGTACCTGCCTTCGGCTGCCAGGAATGAGGTGGTACAGATACTTTGGCGAACAGTACGCTTGAAGGAGTATGGACATTACCTGCAGTACATACACATTCATCCGTCTGGCCTCGACGAACTCCAGACGGGGTGCTGCCTTTTGCCAAAGCTGCTGTCTGAGCCGTATCTCCTTCGGTCTCAGAAGCGCGTTAAGCAGGTCAAAAATATCCAGCCGGACTCCCCGGCTGTTGATCTGCGTAAAGATGTCACAGACCTTGGCGAGTTCAAGATCTCGATCCAGCTCGATATAGGAAATCTGGTACTGCTGGGTGAGGTCGTGCAGGTGCTCGCCAAACCGCGTGGCGTTCTCCGCGTGGCGCTCGGCTGTCTCGGCCTCAGGCCCCTCGCGTTCCGCCGCCGCTTCCCGCCAGTGCTTCTCGTAATTCTGTGCCCAGTTTGGCAGAGCCCAATGGTCGTCCGACCCGACCACTGCGAGCGGGAACATGTGTTGCTCGAATTGATGTGTCCGATTGTCCAGGAGATTCGAACCGCGACGAGTCCAGTCATACACAAATGCTTCATCATGAACTTCATCCATGAATAGGTCTACTCTGATGAAGTAGAGGAAGCGGTTGTGGCGTTTGGGGGCTGGCTTGCTGGGTGCCATGAACGCGTAGTACATGGCCGTGAGGCGCTGCTGGCCATCCAGGACGATATCGGTCCGGCCATCTCCACCTTCAAAGGCATAAATGGGCTCACAAGAAAGCGCTTCAAAGTTTTCATTCTTGCCTTTCCACAGAAGCAGGCTGCCGATGTAGTAGTCACAGAAGATGGAACGCATGAGCTCGTTAATGTCCCACGGTTCCCATTCGAAATCACGCTGGAAGTCCGGGATTACGTACCGGCCCTCGCGCAAATGACTGACCATGTTGCCGAGGCTCACATGGTCGGGTTTCTGAGAATCCTTCATGGCGACACCCCTCCCATGTTGTGCCCTGCTAGGGTTACTTCTTCCAGCAGGCAGGGGCTGCAGCTGCAGGGTGTGGCATCGCCGCATTCCTCAGCCAACTGCCAGGCGCGGGCGGCAGCCGGATCCGGGGCCCGGGATTGGAGACGGGCGAGACTGGGGTCGGGGCTCTGGAACGACAGGACGCAGTCCCGGAACATTGCACAGTAATCTACAACGGCAGCATCGGCGACCCACTTTCCCTCCGTGTACGGTAGTGCCATTCTGTCCGTCTCCTGCGTTTCGGTGGAGATTACGCCGCGTCCTGCCAGTTGCGAAGCAGAAGGCGGGCCTTGGTGATCAGGACATCCTGGCGGATGTCGCTGCTTACCAGCGAACTGCCGATGCCCACGCCCGCGGCACCGGCCTGCCGGTAGGTGCCAATGTTGTCGGCATCGACGCCGCCAGTGGGCACAAACTCCATGTCGGACAGCGGTGCCTTGATTGCCTTAAGATAGGCAGGGTCGGGACAAGGAAACAGCTTCACCATGGCGCAGCCCAACCGAAAGGCCTGTTGCGCCTCGGTGGGTGTGAAAATCCCCGGCAGGATCAGCACATCGGCCTCGGCTGCGACATGCACGCTGGCCGGATCGAGAGAGGGCGACACCAGGAATTCGGCACCGGCTTCAATGGCGGCTGCGGTCTGGTCCGCAGTGCGGACGGTTCCCGCGCCGATCGCCATGCTGTCGTCGTATCGTTGCCGGAGAGTGCGGATCGCGGTCAGCGCATCCGGCGTATTCATTGTGATTTCCAGCAACGGCAGGGGCGCGGCCAGCATTGCATCCGCGATGGCGATGATCTCCGGCAGCGAATAGCCTCCGCGCACAATCGCCACCAGGCCTTCATTCCGAACCCGCGTCCGCATCGCGGCCGTGTGCGAGCCGGCCGCTGTCCTTGCGGTCATGCCACCTTGATCCCCGATCCGGCCGCAACCTCGCCTATACACCAGCAGTCCTGACCGAGGTCTTGGCAAGCTTTTTCGAAGGTCCCCTCGTATCCCTGCGGTACCGCGAGCAGCAGGCCGCCGCTGGTCTCCGCTTCCCAAAGTACTTGCCGGAGTTCGGGTGCCACGGTGTCCGCGAAGCGTACGGACTCTCCGAAGTGCTCCGGATTGCGCTGTGCCGCCCGGGTCTGCACTCCGTTTTGTGCGTAGGCGAGGACGTTTGGCAGCAGGGGCACTGAATCGGCCTTGATGCGGAGACCGCAACTGTGCTGTGTGTCGGAGCCCAACATTTCGCAGGCATGGCCCAGCAGGCCGAAGCCGGTTACATCGGTGCCGCGCCTGGTATCGGATGTCCGGGCCGCTGCGGCGGCCGCCGCGTTCAACGACAACATGGATTGGATGGCCGCCTCCAGGTCTCGGGGATCAATCAGCGAGTGCGTCTCCACGATGTGGGCCGTGGTCACGATGCCGGTCCCCAGGGGTTTGGTCAACCACAACGTTTGGCCCGGGTCCAGGCTTTCGCCCTTGGTGAGCAGACGGTTCGGGTCCCCCAGGCCGGTCACGGACAACCCGTAGAACGGTTCGGGGTTCGTCACCGTGTGCCCGCCGGCCACTACGCCTCCGGCTTCCCGGACCTTGCACGCACCGCCGGCCAGGATGGCGGACAGGACATCGAGGCCGACCGACTCGGGCATGCCGGCGATGTTCAGGGCAAACAGGACTTCGCCGCCCATGGCAAAGACGTCGCTCATGGCGTTGGCGGCCGCGATGGCTCCGAAGGTTTCGGGATCGTCGACGATGGGTGTGAAGAAGTCCGCGGTTTGGATCAGAGCCTGATCCGCGTGCAGGGTCCATACGGCGGCATCGTCGGGTTTCTGAATGCCCGCGCGCAGGGCCCGGTCTCCGGCACCCTGTGTCTCGTTCAGTTGTCGCAGGACCTGCGACAGCTCCCGGGGCGGGAGTTTCGATGCTCAGCCGGCGCAGGAGGCCAGCGTCGTCAATTTGATGTCCGGGTCCACGGGTGCGTGCGGTTGGCTGTTGGGTACTGCGGTCAGTCTATGCGCTGCGTGGGGAATTCCGGTGATTTTGTCTCCGGACTGCCTTGGGTTGGCGGCTGTCCAGCCTCAACCAAGGCATGCCCCGACGATGCGTCGGCGGCTTCATGCACAAGGCATCTGCCGGAATGGTTGCTCCATGTCACGACTTCGGGGGGCGGTGGGGGTTCAGATGCCGTTCCGCCACCCGTCCTCCTTGCGATACACGTAGTCGGGATCGTCAGGGCCCAGCACCTGCATGCGCTCCTCCGCGTCGAAATCCGCCATCGCCATGCTCACGGACTGCCGGGCCATGGCGATCAGGAAGTCGGTCAGCACCGACAGGTTGCCCGCGTCCGCCTGCTGCATGCCGTGCAGGTAGGCACTGCGATCTTGCCGGTGCACCAGAACGGGCAGCCAGCCTGCGCGTATCAGGTGCCAGTTCAGGAGTACGCGGCCCGTGCGGCCGTTGCCGTCCGCGAAGGGATGAATCTGTATGAAGCGGTGGTGCAGCCACGCCCCCGTCAGCAGCGGATGCTGTCGGGTCCGGTACTGAACGTAGAGGTCCAGCAGGAGGTCCAGCTGGGGGTCCACCTGCTCCGGCGGCGCGTAAAGATGGATTGTGCCGTCGGGCCGCGTGGGGTTGTTGGGGTAGTCCTTCCACACCCCGCGCCGCAATCTGCGCTGCACGGGTCGGCCCAGCATGTCCACCGCATGGTGCGTTTCCTGGTGGGCAGTGATTTGGGCGTGCAGCTCGCGCATGGCGTGCTTGGTGATCGGGCGGTCCTCACGGATGAAGGCGTAGACCATTGCGGCGGCCGCCATGTGGTCCTGTAGCACAGTCACCAGATGCTCCGGTTCCACGTCCACGCCCTGTCGGCGCACGTGCTCCGCGCGGAAGCCTTCCCGCAGCAGGGTCTGCGTGACGCCGTGGGTGGGGTTGTACAAGCCCTCGATCACACCGGTCTCAATGGCCATGCTGCGCTCCAGGCGTTCCAGACCGTCCCGGATCCGGTCCTGGGCCGAGGGGGTCGCGCGCAGGGTTTGGAAGCGCAGGTTCCATTCATCCTCGTAGTCGAATTCGCGTTCCGTGTCCGCGATGGCCAGGGGCTGGATGCCCTCCCAGTCGGTGTAGCGGGTTTCCCTTTCCTTCTCCCGATCACCGCGCCGCGGCAGGCGCGGTTCCCGCGGGGGGTGCAGTTTCATGACCGGTCTCCAGTTGGTGTTGCCGGACCTACAGGGATTGCCAGCGGCACCCCTTTTTCCAGTGTTCGCCGCAGCATACCCCATAAGCACCATTATTTTCGGAGTATGTTGTCGGGAGGGGCTGAACCTTCGGTCGCGAACGCGTCTCGGTGTGGAAGGGACGGAAACGAGGCATGGGACTGCTCATCAGTGAGCAAGTTACGGGGACAACTCCCGAAAGAGTTCGTGGATTTCATGCCACAGGCGGAGATACCCCAATCTGCATACGGGCCTCTGCGTACCTCTGTGCATGCCCCAAGGTCATGATCATGGAAGATTCGGATTGGATATTCGGACTAGGAACCAGAGAAGAAACCGTGCCCCCGCCGACAGCAGCCACGGCTCGGCCTCACGGGTTTCAGGATCCCAGGTTTTCTATCTCAGGAACATACAGGGAGTGTTCCTCGATGTAGTCGTGCACCGCCGGCGGAACCAGGTACCGGATTGGCGCTCCGGTGTCGATGCGGGCCCGGATGTTGGTGCCGGATAGGTCGACACCGGGCATCTCCACCAAGTGGATGCGGTCTTGGATGCCCGGGAACCTTGCTTCCACGGCAATCCAGATCTCCTCCACGCCCGGTCGGTTCAGAACCACTAGTTCGCAGTGATTGACAAGCCAGTCTGGCTTGTGCCAGGTGTGCAGATCGCGCAGGCTGTCCATGCCCATGAGGAAATAGATACTGGCGTACCCGGCCAATTCCGCCTGAAGCATCTCCATCAGATCCGCGGAGTAGTTGGGCGTTGCATCATCGGCGTTGAGCAACGAGACGCTAAAGGCGGGATTGCCGGCCACGGCCAGCTCGACCATGGCCAGGCGATCGGCGAAGGGCGTTTGCACTTGACCGGGCTTGTGGGGCGGGTTGTTGGCGGGCACGAACCAAGTCTGGTCCAATGCGAGCCGCACGGCCGCTTCCTGTGCCAACAGCAGGTGGCCTACATGGACCGGATCAAACGTCCCGCCGAACACCCCAAGGCGGAGCGTTGCATTCCCGGCCGTCGAACACTGGTTCGGCGCGTGGCGGACGCCGACCGTCCGCATGGTGCGGTGAATGCAGTCCCACAGACGGTCTGCCACTGCCGGCAGGGAATCAGAAGGCATTGTCGAACCCCCAAACGAGCTCGGATTCGGCAATCCTCACGGTATCTCCCTCCTCGACGCCCTGGGTGCGCAAGGTTTCGGAAATTCCCCAAGTGTCCAGAATATTCTGGAATCGCAGGGCGGACTCCGGAAGGTCCCAATTGGTCATACGCGTAATTCGCTCCAGACCGACACCGGAGACCTGCCAGCGGTCGGGACCCAGACGCGTCACGGTGAAAGCCCGGTCGTCCTCGAACACGGCGATCTCCGGCAGGTCGGGACGGGTGCTTGCTTCCACTGCGGGAATCGCCTCGAGTTGGCGGTCCAAGGCCCAAATCAGATCTTGCACATTCTCGCCGGTCGCGGCCGAGATGGACCAGAAGGGCAACCCGCGCTGTTCCATGGCCGTTCTCATTTCGGCTTCGGCGGCGCGGGCCTGTGGCAGGTCCCGCTTGTTCAGGACCACCACCCTCGGCTTGGCGGCGAGCGCTTCGCTGTAGCTGGCCAGTTCCGCTTCGATCATCGCCATTTCCCCGTTCGGATTGTCCGACGATCCGTCCAGCAGGTGCACGAGCAGGCGCGTGCGTTCCACGTGACGGAGGAACTCGATGCCCAGTCCCGTGCCCTGGTGGGCCCCTTCGACCAGGCCGGGGATGTCCACGAAGATCCGTTGCCGGTGGTCCAGTTCCACCACGCCCAGGTTCGGCACCAGGGTCGTGAAGGGATAGTCGGCGATCTCCGGACGGGCCGCGCTGATGCGGCTGATCAGCGTCGACTTGCCGGCGTTGGGTACCCCGATGATGCCGACCTCCGCCACCAGTTTCAATTCCAGGTCGAGCCAGCGCTCCTGTCCCGGTTCGCCCTTCTCCGCCAGGCGCGGTGCCTGGTGACGGGCCGAACGGAAGGAGGCATTGCCCCGGCCGCCGCGCCCGCCCCTGACCAGCAGGGCCCGTTGACCCTCATCGGTCAGATCCGCCATCAGGTTGTCGCCCTCGGCATCGCGCACGAGGGTGCCGGTGGGTACCCGTACCTCCAGGTCCGCGCCGTACGCCCCCTGCTTGGCCGTGTTGCCTCCGCGTCCGCCCTTGCCGGCCCGGTAATGCACCTTGCGGCGCAGTCCGTGGAGGGTATTCATGGATTCGTCTGCCACGGCGACAACGTGTCCGCCCCGGCCGCCGTTGCCGCCGGACGGTCCGCCGCGCGGGGCGTGCTTCTGCCGCAGGAAGGCCACGATGCCGTCGCCACCCTGGCCGCCCTGGACCCAAATGCGCGCTCTGTCGAAGAACATGTTGCGGGAATGTGTTCCGAGGAGGAGGTCGGGAGGCTGGTTGGGGACGGCGCATCCGATTCAGGTGTTGCGGATCCGTGCCGAATCTACAGTGTATAATCCCGCGTTTCTGACCGCTGCGACAATGTTGGTACCCAGTGGGGCCCGGATTGGGCCCATTTCGTTCACTGGCATTTCAATCGGCAATGAACATACCGGCGGGTGGTTTGGTCCGGAGACCGGCTCACCTTGTTTCGTTGGTTGTGCTCGCGTTGGGCTTGACGGCCGTGGTGGCACTTGAGATTCCGGGGGTCACGCGTTTCAAGGTGGAAACGGGCGGCACGCTCCCGGTTCGGATTGTTGCACCCTTCGATCTGGTTTTGGGCGAAGGGTCTCCCTCCGACGGTGCGCGGGCCGGCGAACCGGGCCTCCGCAGCTATTTGGATGCCGTTTCGGTCTACAGGCAGTCCGGGAGCCAACCGGCAACCTCACCGGCAGGCTACAGCCAGTTGCAGAAGGCACTGCTGCCCGAGCTGTTGGCTATGTCGGACGATGCTTGGTCGGCCTTGAGGCACGCCCTGGATGAAGCTCTGCAACTGGTGGACACCGAAACACAGGTCCCACAGGATCTGGCTGGATACCGGGACCATCTGTACAGGCAGCTGAACAGGCTATCGCCGGGGCAGGCGGACATCGCCTTTTCCCTGTTGCTGCCGGTTCTCTCCGAACGGGCTGCCGCCGGCGCCTTTGGCTCGGGTGCGACCGTGGCCGTGCCGGGCATGCCGCTGGACAGTGTGCAGGTCGCGGCTCTGAGGCGATTGGATTTGGTGTGGACGGGGTGGATCACACCGCGCTTTCTGTTTCTGTTTCCGGTCGTGGTCGGCCTGTTGTTCCTTCTGTACCGCGTCATCCCGGAGACCAACCAATACCTGGTACAGCAGCAACGGGAACTGAAGGCCTTGGTGCTGCTGATTGCCGCCGGCCTGCTGGTGGTTCGCCTGCAAGCGCATCTGGCACCCTGGCTCCGGTACATGATTCCCTTGGCTGCCCTGGGCATGACAGTCAGGGCTCTGGCCGGTTTCCGGGCGGCCTCGATGGTGATGCTGATCTTCCTGATTGTCTGTGGTTTCGTGCCTCGGATGACACTTCCGCACATGGTGTTCCTGGCGATGACCATTGCGACCGGATTGGTCACGCTGCGCCAGACACATCGAATCGGCGACTTCGTGAAAGCCGGCGTTTGGGTGGTGATTCTGACTGCGCTTCTGATTGTTCCCGGCTGGCTACAGAAGTCACCCGATTTGCCTGAACTGTCGGGCGCGGCCGGCAACTGGCTGGAGACCGGTCCGGCTTTCTTCGCCCGCGGGCCTTTTCTGATGGGACTGGCGGCCGTGGTGCACGGCTTGACCGCGTCCAGCCTGGCCTTGGGGGCAATCTACGGATTGGGCGACGCGACCGGCCGCGTGACGAGCTTCCGCCTGGCGGAACTCGCACGCCCGGATCATCCGTTGCTGGCGGCGTTGCGGGAAGAGGCCCCCGGCACGTACCAGCACTCTCTGTTGGTGAGTGACATGGCCGAGAAGGCTGCCCATGCCATCGGAGCCGACCCTCTGTTGACCAGGGTGGGTGCGCTGTACCACGACATTGGCAAGCTGCAGAACCCGGGCATGTTCGTCGAGAACATGGGCCCGGACGACAATCCTCACCACGGCCTGTCGCCCCGCGAGTCGGCGGAGATCATCATTCGGCATGTGGCGGACGGGGTCAGGATGGGCAAGGAGCACAACGTGCCGCCGCGCATCCTCGACTTCATCAGGGAACACCACGCCGACCAAATCATGGTGCCGTTCTTCCATCGGGCCTTGGAGGAGGCGGGAACCGATGTCCAGGTCGGTGAGAAACCGTTCCGATACGCGGGTCCCAAGCCGCAAACCCGAGAAACAACCGTGTTGTTCCTGGCCGACTCCTGCGAGGCCGCGTTCCGTGCCATGCGGCCCGAAACCGAGGATGCCATCCATGAGTTGGTGAATGGACAATTCGAGGCCCGGCTGTTGGACGGATCGCTGATCGACAGTCCGCTGCGGCTGGCGGAGTTCCAGACGGTGCGCCGCATCGTGGGGACCATGCTTCAATCGGTCAATCACCGCCGGGTTCCCTATCCGGTTTCGGACGAGGGTTGGGCGCGGCCGTCGACGTTGTCCGTCAAGACGATTCCGCACACTCAAGCCTAGATGTTGCCTTGAGGTCGACTGCCCGGTCACCGGAACCGGGAAAGTCGGTCCGTTGGGAATGGAGATGTGATCGAAACTCCTCGGCTGCAGTTCGTCGGCCCCCTTCCCGGATGCCTCGATTCCCGGGACTTAGAACGGGCGGTTGCCCTGGTGGCGGCCGATGTGGGGCCAAAGGCCCGACTGGCTCCCCCGCGGGGCTCCGTCCTGAACGTGCTGTTCGCTGCGGAGGATGAAATCCGAGCCCTAAACTGTGAGTTCCTGGGAGTCGACGCTGCCACGGACGTTCTCAGCTTTGGGGAGGACACGGATGCCCTCTCGGCTGATGTGCTGCCTCCGGAAGAGCCGGTCGTCTTCGGCGAACTCGTGCTTTGCCCCGGCTATGTCATCCGGTACGCCCGGCGCGCGGGCACCGAGCCTGCGGCGGAACTGCTCCTGTGCTTCGTTCACGGATTTCTGCACCTTCTGGGCCTGGACCACGGAACTCCGGAGGAGGAAGACGTGATGTTCCGCCTGCAGGACCGGGTCGTGCGCAGGCTCGGACACAGCCCGCGGACGACGTATCGCGGGTGTTCCGCCGCATCCAGGCAGCCATGAATCGATTCCTGCTCGGGGTCCGGCAAGCCCTGTCCGGACTGGTCCATGCGGCCCGGCGCGAGCGCAACTTCCAAATCGAAATGGCCCTGGGTCTCGTGGCCCTCGCGATGGCCTGGTGGTTGCGAATCTCCTTCGTCGAATGGTTGGCCGTTGTGATCTGTTGTGGCCTAGTGCTGTCCGCGGAACTGCTCAACACGGCGATCGAGCACCTGGCTGACACGACCGGACCCGGGCGCAGCGAGCAGATCCGCGTTGTCAAGGATGTTGCCGCCGGCGCAGTACTGGTGGCCGCGGTGGTCAGCCTTGCAGTCGGAGCCGCGGTCTTCCTGCCGTATCTGGCTGCCATGGCAAGGTCCTGAACCGGAAGCCGGAAATCCGGTGGCGAGATTGCACTGCAATGGCGGATGATTTGGTGTGGACCTCGGCCACTGGACTAAAATAGTCGAATCTACAGGTCTGCATGGATGCTTGCGGCAGGCAGGGATGGAAACAATGGAGAAGAACGGATACATCAATTCCAGCAACGGTGCCCGGACCGGTACATATACGGTCAAGGCCGGCTTGGCCCAGATGCTGAAGGGTGGCGTCATCATGGATGTCGTGACGCCCGAGCAGGCTCGGATTGCCGAGGAGGCAGGCGCCTGTGCCGTCATGGCTCTGGAGCGTGTGCCGGCGGACATCCGCAAGGAAGGCGGTGTCTCCCGCATGAGCGATCCCCAGGTGATTCGCGCCATCAAGGAAGCCGTCACCATTCCCGTCATGGCCAAGGCGCGCATCGGCCACTTTGTCGAGGCCCAGATTCTGGAGGCCCTCGGCATCGACTACATCGACGAAAGCGAGGTCCTGACTCCGGCCGACGAGAACAACCATATCGACAAGCACAACTTCACCGTTCCCTTTGTCTGTGGTTGCCGCAACCTGGGCGAGGCGCTTCGACGCATCGCGGAAGGCGCCGCCATGATTCGGACCAAGGGCGAGGCCGGCACAGGCAACGTGGTCGAGGCGGTGCGCCATGCGCGCAGCGTGCTCGGGGAGGTTCGGCGTATCTCGACCATGAGCGCCGACGAGCGCTATGCCTATGCCAGGGACATCCAGGCACCGGTGGAGCTGGTCAACGAGACGGCAACCCTGGGACGCCTGCCCGTGGTCAACTTCGCGGCCGGCGGGGTCGCCACCCCGGCGGACGCCGCGCTCATGATGCAGTTGGGCCTTGACGGCGTGTTTGTGGGCTCGGGCATCTTCAAGAGCGGAGCGCCGGCCAAGCGGGCCCATGCCATCGTGCAGGCGGTGACCCACTTCAACGATGCCGAAGTGCTGGCCGAAGTGAGCGAGGACCTGGGCGAACCGATGGTCGGCATCAATCTCGACACGCTGTCCGAACCGGAGAAGATGGCTCATCGCGGCTGGTAGTGAGGCCGTGCCCCTGCGTATCGGCGTACTGGCGCTGCAGGGAGCTTTTCGGGAACACATACAGAGGCTGGAGGCCCTGGGGGCTGCGGCCGTTGAGGTGCGACGGGCGGACCAGCTCGGTAAGCTGGACGGGCTGATCATTCCCGGTGGCGAGTCCACAACCATGGGTCTCGTCGCGGAACGTTGGGGGTTGGTCAACCCCCTGCGGCAGTGGGTGTCCCAAGGCCGTCCGGTCTGGGGAACCTGTGCCGGGTTGATCCTTCTGGCGGATCGGGCCACGAGCCAGAAGCGGGACGGACAGACGCTGTTGGGCGGCCTGGACGTGTCTGTGAACCGCAACTTCTTCGGCAGCCAGCGGGACAGTTTCGAAGCCGATCTGCAGGTGGCCGGATGGAATTCCCCTTCGCCCGCGGTGTTCATCCGCGCACCGGCCGTCGTTGAAACCGGTCCCGGTGTGGAGATTCTGGCGGAGTGGTCCGCTCCCGACGGTCGTACGGTTCAAGTGGCCGTTCGTCAGGACCACATTCTAGGCACGGCCTTTCATCCGGAATTGTCCGGGGACCTGCGCTGGCACCGCCTGTTTCTGGACATGGTTGAAGCGGGAGCCGCGGCGCAGGCCAACCGGAGCGGACCCTAATCGGGCAACAGCGGTTCTCTGGTTGGCGACGGGAACCCTAGTGTCCGGTCCCGAACCCCGATCACCGCTCCAGCTGGAGCGCCAGTTCCTCGCGCACTCCGGCATCGGTTTCGCCGGCGCGATGCGCCCCCAGGATGTCCGCGGCACTCGAGTCTGCAGACTTGCGCATGACTTGGCCCAATGCCCAGACGGCGTGTTCCCGGACTACTGCCGAATCCTCCTGCAATGCTTTTTCCAGGGCTGGCAAGGTTGAAGGTGTCCCCCAGTTGCCCAAGGCGGTACATACATTGCGGAGCATTCCCGTGCGCTTGGCCCGTTTGACTGCGGACCGGCGGAAGTACGCTCTGAATGCCGTATCGTCAAGCCAATAGGGATGATCTTCCTGAAAGCCGTCCAGCAACCTGGGCGCCATCCACTTGGTTTGGATCGGCCGGTGGGCCAGAAACCCGGTACCGGGTTTTCGGTCGTGGTTCCAGGGACACACCTCCTGACAGACATCGCACCCGAACACCAGGTTGCCGAATCGGCTGCGGAGATCCCTGGGCACGGCCCCCTTGGCTTCAATGGTCCAGTAGCTGATGCACCTGCGAGCATCCAGCATCAACGGCCCGCGGAAGGCATCGGTGGGACACTGTTCCAGGCAGCGGGTGCACCGGCCGCAAGTCATGGTTCGTGTGGCATCGCTCGTCTCTTCGCCAATCCACGAGCCCAGGTCCTGTTCGTACGGCAGGCCGTCCATAACGGCGATGGGCGACAAGGTTGGTGTCGGAGGTCGGATCACGGGAGCCGGATCCGGCGCGACGGTTTCCGGAATGGCCAGGACGGCCAGGAAAATCCAACTGCCCAGTTCAGGGTTAATCGAGCAGCAGTTCTTGCCGGTGAACGCCAAGCCGGACGCCATGGCCCAGTCCCGTTCCAGTACCGGGCCGGTGTCCACCCAGCACCGGGCATGGGCGGTGCGGCCGCTGATGCTGCGAACCAGAGCATCCAGTTCAAAGAGCCGGGGTTTGATTTGGTCGTGGTAGTCCTCCTGCCAGGCATACCGGGCAAAGATGCCGCGCGACGGATCCCGGCGCACGTGTTCGGGCAGATCCGCATGCAGGTAGTCAACGCCGAGCACCACCAGGGTGCGGACAGGCTGGCTGTCGGCCACGAGCAGGCGGTCCGGATGCATGCGGATATCCGGGTTGCGCGCCAGCCAGGCCATGTCGCCGTGGCAGCCTTCCTCCAGCCAGGCCTCCAGGTAGTCGGCGTGCACAGCTCCGGACTGCGGGGCGGCAATGCGGCACAGATCGAAGCCCAGCCCCGAGGCCAGGACCCGAATCGTGGATGCGGACAATTCGGGCTGCGTCATGTCTCGGGTTGCCGGGCGGCGGCGTCAGGTGCGTTCTCGACTTGCGAGTACACTGATCGGGTGTTCCCCCTGTCTTGGTTCCTACCCATTGGTGTTCCGCCCATGAACCTCAACTCCCAAACCTCCAGCGCTGGCGAAAGTGTCTTGGCCATCCATGGCGGCCCCAAGGCGGTAGACCGTGATCTCAATCTGTTCAAGGGTGCCGGTCTACTTGGAGCCGAGGAGAAGCAGGCCGTGATGGAAGTGTTGGACGCCCAGTCCCTGTTCCGGTACTACGGTCCCAACCACCTCGGCAAGGTGGCGGCCTTTGAACAGGCCCTAGCGGATTATTTGGGCGTGCCGTTTGCCTTGGGCGCCGCCAACGGCACAGCGGCGCTGCGCCTTGGCTTGGCGGCCCTCGGGGTCGGTCCGGGGGACGAAGTGATCGTACCAGCCGCCACCTTCATTGCGTCGGTTGGCGCCATTGTCGCCAGCCGTGCCCGGCCCGTGTTCTGCGAGGTGGACACCAACATGCTCCTGGATCCGGAGGATCTGGAACGGTGCCTGACCCCCTTGACCAAGGCGATTATGCCTGTCCACCTGGGGGGCAAGTGCGCGGACATGGATGCCGTATGTGACTTCGCGCGGGTCCACGGTCTCAAGGTGATTGAAGACGCGGCCCAGGCCGTGGGCAGCGTTCATCGCGACCGGCCCGTGGCGACCATCGGCGACGTGGGCTGCTTCTCGTTCCAGTTGGAGAAGAACATCACCAGCGGTGAAGGCGGGGCTTTGATCACGAGCGATCCGGAGTTGTACCGGCGAGCCACCATCTATTCCGATCAGGGCGGCCAGTTTTGGACATCCCATTCGGGAGTCAGGGATCACTTCAAGGGTTTGCAGGCCGATCCCATTGTTGGCGAAAACCTGCGCATGAACGAAATTGCAGGCGCCATCATGGGCTGCCAACTGAGCAAGCTGCCGGCCATTCTGGATCGCATCGAGTCGACCAATGGCGCCCTCAGGGCCGGCATGGAGGAATTGGCCGGTGCCAGCCTGGAGCCCAGGGCCGAAGGTCGCGATCGGCATTCCGTCTGGGTCATCGACTACGCCGACAGTGCCGATGGGGCCGCCGAACGCATCGAGTGGCTCCGTGCCGAGGGACTGCCGGCCGGCAAGATCTACGGAGGCGTTCCCGTCTACGCGGCCGACCAGGTGTTGAACCAGCGCCTGGCCGCGCGGGGCTGTCCCTTCGACTGTCCCGCCTATTTCCCCGAGCCTGTGGAGTACAGCATGGGCATGTGCCCCCGGTCGGAGGATCTGATGAATCGGTCGATCGTCCTGAACGTGGGGCCGCTGTGGTCGGAAGAGGACCTAGACGACGTGCTGACTGGTGCCGCCAAGGTGTATCGGGCTGCGGCCGGTTCCGGGTAGTCGCGGCCTGTCACAGCTGACACGCCTGGACGCAGGTCCGATTGAGTCGCACTGTGCAACCCGTGGCGGGACTTGCCGCATCTCTGTATATGGCCATGTCTCTTCGTGGATGAACAAAACCCCATGGAACCCCGCATAAGCCTTATCACCTTAGGCGTCACCGACCTGTCTCGCTCGGTCGAGTTTTATCGGGATGGATTGGGCTTGCCCCTCTTGGACGAAAACACCGAATCCATCGCCTTCTTCCAAACCCGAGGCACTTGGTTGGCTCTGTATCCTCGGGATGCTTTGGCCGCCGATGTCGGTGTTGCCACGGAGGGCCAGGGCTTTTCCGGTGTCACCCTGGCTCACAACGTCCGTACGCAGGAAGAGGTGGATGCCCTGCTGGACGTGGCCGTAGCTGCCGGTGCCACACTGGTTAAACCGGCCCAAGATGCCTTTTGGGGAGGTTACTCCGGTTACTTTGCCGATCCCGATGGCTACCTATGGGAAATCGCATGGAATCCCCATTTTTGGATTGAGTGACTGTTCCGGTACGGCATGCTTCACAAGTGATTGCGGACAACGCGCAGAGGCGGGTTTGTGCCGTTGGCGAGGGAATCGAATTCAAGGCCCCAAAGAGTTCTTGATGGCAAGGCTCTTGGATTTCGCGACAGTCGGCAAGGCTTGTTGCCCCACGGTCTTCCAACCGCCGGGTGTGACCGCGTGGCAATGCACGCGGCCCTTCCAGCAACTGATGGCCCGGTTACACTGACCTCAGTGTCGACTTTCGGGCCCGGTTTTCTTGAGTACCCACGGACTTCATCCCATGGTTCAATTCCAACAAGCCGGTGCCGAAAGGCCAACACAACCGATGCGTGGGTTCCCGATTGGAGTTCGCAAGAAGAAGTACAACATGACTGGTGGATTACGGCCCTAAAACAAATGGCGAAATAGGCAAGGAGGTCTACAAGCCCGGCGAAGACTGGCAAGTGGCGCCGGGCCAATCAATCCCGGAATCCCATGTGGCAATCGAGATTCTGATCTCGTTGGAGATGAAAGGATTTCGACAAATTGCTTCTCTTCCGAACTCGACTTGCGCACAAAACCGGGACACGGAGTCATGGAAGTTGCAAGTTGGCACTTTGGGCCAAGTCTCCTCCCAACTTCATCTCACCCCTTCCGGCCCCTTGTGTAGTCCCACCGGCTCCGTTCACGGCCCTGGTCAAACGCGCACTTGTCGCAAGACCCGACCCTTGTGACTGGGCACCCTGTCCTCACCGAGCCTGCACACCGTGACCGAGGCTTGGCCTCCGCGCAACCGGCAGGGCCGTTCCTGTTGCTGATGGCCTCCACTGTTGGTAGGACTGGAATCCCGGTGGCAGAATGGTCCCTCTTCATCAAACACATGGAACAGTCGGTAATGAGCAACTCGTTGGACAAACTCAAGGAACGGTTGGCCACCGTCACCGACCTGAACCAGGCCGCCAGCCTGATGCACCACGACCAGGAAACGGTCATGCCGGAAGGCGCTGCGGCTGCGCGCGCGGCGCAACTGGGCACGGTGTCGAGGGTTGCCCACGAACTGTTCGTTGCCGACGAAGTCGGAGTCTGGCTGGAGGAGCTTCAGTCCAAATCCGAAGACTCTGGCCTGGCCGAGGAGGATCGGGATCTGATCAAGGTTGCGGCCCGGGACTACAGGCTCAAGCGCAACCTTCCGGCCGAGTACGTGAACCGTTCGACCGAAACGCACATTCTGTCCAACGAAGCGTGGCGCAAGGCCCGGGATGCTGCCGACTACGGGCAGTTCCTGCCATGGCTCCGAAAGTGCGTGGATTTGGCGCACGAATACGCCGACTACCAGAGTTACGACGAGCACGTCTACGATGCCCTGCTGGATCAATTTGAACCCGGCATGAAGGCGCGGGAGGTGGAGGCCATCTTCACACCCCTCCGCGCCGAGACCGTCCAACTGGTCAAGGCCGTTTCCGAGTCGGGTGTGCAACTGGACAAGGCCTGCTTGTCAGGCAACTTCGATCACGCAACCCAAGTGAACCTGGGCCGCACGCTGGTAGGCGCCTTTGGCTTTGATTTCAGCCGCGGGCGCGTGGACGAGGTGACCCATCCGTACTGCACCAGTTTCAGCCGGGACGATGTGCGGCTGTGCACGCGGGTGTACACCGGCGAATTCAACGTGTGCCTCTTCAGCATGCTGCACGAGTGCGGACACGCACTGTACGACCAGAACATCGATCCGGTCTGGAATCGGACGCCGATTACCAGCGGGTGTTCCCTCGGCATTCACGAAAGCCAGTCCCGCATGTGGGAGAACCTGGTTGGGCGCGGACGACCGTTCTGGGACTGGGCCTATCCGATTCTGCAGGCTCACTTCCCGCAGTTCAGCGCGGTGCCGCAGGAGACCTTCTACCGAGCCATCAACGGCGTGGCACCGAGCCTAATTCGGGTCGAGGCCGACGAAGTGACCTACAACCTCCACATCATGCTGCGGTTCGAGTTGGAAAAGGCAATGATGGAGGGCAAGGTCGACCTCGCGGATCTCCCATGCGAGTGGAACGACCGCATGGAGGAGTACCTGGGCGTCCGGCCTGCGGACGACGCGGAAGGGGTGTTGCAGGATGTGCACTGGAGCTTTGGCTACATGGGCTACTTCCCGACCTACAGCTTGGGCAACATCATCTCCGTGCAGCTGTACGAGGCGGCCCAACGGGATCATCCGGACCTGGAGGATCAATTCCGGCGTGGAAAGTTCGATACGCTGCTCGCCTGGATGCGGACCCACATCCATCGGCATGGCCGGCGCTACACGCCCGGGGAACTCCTGGCGCAAAGCGTCGGTACCGGTATTGACGCGGGTCCCTACCTGGGTTACCTGAAGGCGAAGCTGAGCGATTTATATGGGGTAACGGTTTGAATGGGATTCAGCGTGCTGCGGCCTGCGGCCGCGGTTAGACTGAACTGGGTTCAACTCCACTGCCGACCAGCTTCCATGAATCTGTCCTGGGACCGTTGCGTTCCCCTACCATCCCGCGAACCGTGAGCGCTGCCGCATCAACTTGGTTCAGCCACCGGCTGGACGGCGTCCGGGTTGGCTATCTGGGTGCGGTGGCGTTTGGCCATTGCAGCGTAGACATCCTCAACGCGGCCGTTGCTATTTTCCTGACGGCCCTGGTGGGCCGCTTTGACCTCAACAACGCCGAACTGGCTTGGGGCATCACCTTCTACTTTGTGATGGCCTCCCTGCCCATGCCGCTGTTCGGCATTCTGGCGGACAGGTGGAATGGACGGTGGCTGGCCCAGCTGGGGGTCCTGTGGACCGCCGTGGCGTTCCTGTTCGTTCCCTTCATCCCGACTTATCCGCTGCTGCTGGCGGTGTTGGGTGTGGCGGCTCTGGGCAGCGCCGCGTTTCATGCAACCGGTACCCGCACTGCGTCGCTGTCGGGCGGTGTCCACCACGCCAGTTTCTCCACTTCGATCTTCTTCTTCCTGGGACAAATCGGGCTGTCCACGGGTCCTATCATCGCCGGTGTCCTGATCCGCGAGTTTGGCCTGATGGGGATTACGTACATGGCGCTGGCGGTGCTGCCCATGGTGGCCATCATGCAGTATCTGTTGCACCGGCCCATGCCACCGGTCAGGCCGGTGGCGGTCCCCAACGGCAGGACCACCAGGAATCGCGCCGCGCGCGTGGCCCGGAGCGCGCTCTTCCTCGCGCCGGCCGTCTTTATTCTCTACGTCGTCGCGCGGTCCGCCACCCTGCAGAACTTCATGAGCCTGCTGCCCAAGTACTTCGCGGATCAAGGACTGGACTCGGCCGGCTACGGGGCTCGGGCCGGAGCCTTGGTGCTAGGCGGTTCCCTGGGCACACTGGTCGGAGGGCTGCTGGACGGGCGCCTGCGACGCAAGCACATCATGATGTGGTCGCTGTGGCTCAGTATTCCCTTTCTCTACCTGACTCTCAACCAGGATGGGATCTACTACTACCTGAGTGCCGCCCTGGCCGGATTCATATCCAACACCTCGCACAGCGTCATCGTCGTGCAGGCCCAAGCCATGCTTCCGAAGCGGGAGGGACTTGCCTCCGGCCTGGCGCTCGGCGTCATGTTCGCCAGCGGTGCCCTCATGACAGGCGTGGCCGGATTCTTCGCGGACATCTTCACGTTGCGGGCCGTCATGTACACCCTCGCGTTCCTTCCCATCCTCGCGGGCGCGCTCCTGTTGATTCCGTCCCGCGCGCCGGCGCCGGCGCCGGCACTGGCCCCCTCTCCTGGCCCAGCGAACTGATCACTCCCCGAGTGTGCCAAAACTGATTTAGACAGTTTTGGCAGGAAATATTGACAAAACCCCTTCCCAACCCGTACAATCCGGGCGTTGGATTGTTCAGCCACGGGTTCATGGGATGGACGTACCGCTTGCCGTCGAACCTCCAAAACAGATACAGGCTTCCGCCTGGACCATTGTCGAGTACCTGCAGCGGGAGGGCTGGGCGTCGGTTAAGGACCTGGAGGATCTGCTGGGCCTGACCCGCACCGCGGTGCGGGAGCACTTGGCAACCCTGGAGGCCGGCGGCTACCTGGAGAAGCGCACGGTGCATTCCGGCGTGGGGCGTCCACACCTGGAGTTTGCGAACTCCGAGCAGGCCCGTTCCCTCTTCAACTGCCACTGCGGTTCGCTGGCCGTGACGCTGCTGGGCGAGATTTCGAGCCTGGTGACGGCCGAAACCCTGGTCAGCTTGATGTCGCGGGTGTCCGAGAGGGTGGCGTTGGATTACTCGTCGCACATGCAGACCACGGACGTGCGCAGCCGCGTCAGTGAACTGGCAGTCCTGATGCAAAGGCAGGGGATCATCTGCTCCGTGCACACGGAGGCCGGCCGGGACTACATGCGGCTTGAGCTGTTCAACTGTCCGTACCACGAGCTGGCGGCCGAGCATCCCCAAATCTGCGACATGGACCGCGACATGATCAGCCAGGCAGTCGGCGCTCCCGTCGAGTTGCTGGACTGCATCATGGAGGATGCCGGCAGCTGCAACTTCGGCTTTCAGCTGAATCCCAGCCAAGAAAGGATCGTTCAGGAATGAGTCAATTGGAAATCCGGGATCTGCACGCCCGGGTCGAGGGCCAGGACATTTTGCGCGGTGTCTCAATCACACTGAGACCGGGCGAAATCCATGCCATGATGGGGCGCAACGGCTCCGGCAAGTCCACGCTGGCCTACGTCATTGCGGGCCATCCGCACTACGAAGTGACCGGAGGCGACATCCTGCTGGATGGCGAGAGCATCCTGGAGATGGAGCCCAACGAGCGGTGCCAGGCCGGTATTTTCCTGGCGTTCCAGTACCCGGTGTCCGTGCCGGGTGTCAGCGTGGCCAACTGCCTGCGCACCGCGGTGTCCAACGTGCGGGGCTTTACCAAGGAGGCTCACCTGGCCAGCCAGGAGGGCGGCGTGGTCGGCAGCCACCTCATGCCGATGCGCAAGTTCCGGCGCGAGCTGACAGCCAAGATGAAGGAGTTCCAGGTGGACTCGTCGTTCGCGCGCCGCTACCTCAACGAAGGGTTTTCGGGCGGTGAGAAGAAGCGGACGGAGGTTCTGCAGATGGCAATGCTGGAGCCCCGCTTCAGCATTCTGGACGAGTCCGATTCGGGTCTCGACATCGATGCCCTCAAGGTGGTGGCCGACGGCATCAACAAGCTGGCCACCGAGGATCGGGGTTTCCTGCTGATCACCCACTACCAGCGCATTCTCAACT
>JAAXGZ010000152.1 GCA_012271135.1 Caldilineales bacterium
AAGCAGAAGTACGGCCGCAAGCTCTCGTGGGCCGACCTGATGATCTTTTCCGGGAACGTGGCCTTGGAGTCGATGGGCTTCAAGACGATGGGGTTTGCCGGCGGGCGCGAGGATGTCTGGGAACCCGAAGAGGACATTTACTGGGGTTCTGAGACTGAGTGGCTTGGCGACGAGCGTTACAGCGGCGATCGGGATCTTGAGAATCCGCTCGGTGCCGTTCAGATGGGCCTGATCTACGTGAATCCAGAAGGGCCGAACGGCAAGCCGGATCCGCTCGCGGCCGCCCGTGACATTCGCGAGACGTTTTCCCGCATGGCGATGGACGACGAGGAAACGGTTGCGCTCATTGCCGGCGGACATACCTTCGGCAAGACTCATGGTGCCGGGGATGCGGACAAGCACGTTGGACCCGAGCCCGAGGGGGCGAGCCTGGAGGAGCAGGGACTAGGCTGGCAGAACAGCTTTGGCAGCGGGATAGGTGCCGATGCCATCACCAGCGGCCTTGAGGGTGCCTGGACCTCCGAGCCGGCAAAGTGGGACAACGGGTTCTTCGACAACCTGTTTGGCCACGAGTGGGAGCTGACGACCAGCCCTGCCGGCGCGAACCAGTGGATTCCCGCCAACGGGTCTGCCGCAGGCACGGTGCCGGATGCCCATGATCCGTCGCGGACGCACCCGCCCGTGATGCTCACCACCGATCTGTCGTTGAAGGTGGATCCGGTCTATGAGCCGATCTCGAGGCGCTTCCACGAGAATCCGGACGCGTTCGCGGATGCGTTCGCCAGGGCGTGGTTCAAGCTGACGCACCGCGACATGGGACCGCGCTCGCGATATCTCGGCCCGCTGGTGCCGGCGGAACCGCAACTGTGGCAGGACCCCGTCCCGGATGTCGATCACGAATTGATCGACGCACAGGACATCGCAGCCCTCAAGGACAAAATCCTCTCGTCGGGACTGTCTGTTTCCCAATTGGTTGCGACCGCCTGGGCCTCGGCGTCAACGTTCCGCGGCACCGACAAACGCGGTGGCGCCAACGGGGCGCGCATTCGCCTGGCGCCGCAGAAGGACTGGGAGGTCAACTCCCCGGCCGCACTGGGAACGGTGCTGCAGGTCTTGGAGGGGCTCCAGACAGACTTCAACAATTCGCAGTCCGGCAACAAGCAGGTCTCGCTCGCGGACCTGATCGTCCTGGGTGGGTGCGCCGCCGTCGAACAGGCTGCCGGGAAAGCCGGGCATGACGTGGAGGTTCCCTTTACGCCGGGACGCACGGACGCGTTGCAGGAGCAAACCGACGTGGACTCCTTCGCTGTGCTTGAACCAACCGCGGACGGGTTCCGCAACTACGCCGGTAACGGACACCCGAAGTCGGCGGAGGAGTTGCTGGTCGATCGGGCCCAGATGCTGACGCTGACCGCGCCCGAGATGACGGTGCTCGTCGGCGGTTTGCGCGTCCTGAATGCCAACGTCGGCCAATCCGAACTCGGAGTCTTCACCGAGCGGTCCGGGACGTTGACCAACGACTTCTTCGTGAACCTGCTCGACATGGACACGGAGTGGCAGCCAGCCTCGGGATCCGAAGGGGTGTTCGAAGGGCGCGATCGCGGCACCGGTTCCCTTAGATGGACCGGCACGGCCGTCGACCTCGTCTTCGGTTCGAACTCCCAGCTCCGAGCTCTCGCGGAAGCCTACGCCTGTGACGATTCTCAGCAGGCATTCGTGTGCGACTTCGTGGCTGCGTGGAACAAGGTCATGAACCTGGACCGCTTCGACCTCGCGTAATCCGTACGGCGGGACTTGCTCTGGATTTCTGGCTCCGGGGAACGCCGCCGCGGATTGCTCGCCGGCATCTGATAGGGGCCAGGAAAGGTACGACCAGTCCCAGGACTGGTCGTACCTGCACTCGCTCAGATGTGGATGGCGTTCAGTTGGTTTCCTCGACCGGTGTCACGGGTACCTTGGGCACCGGCGTGAGGTCGTATCGATGCCAGTGGTACTGGAACTCGTCGGACTTCCACCCCCGGTACACCTCCTCCCAGGTCAGGCGCGCCTGATGGGGTGTCAGCACCACGTCCGAGACCGGATCCGAAGCCTTCTGGTAGCGGTAGTCAACGGACAGCCGCAGCCGATTCCCCGATAGGTTGGGCAGGCCCCGGTGGACGGTGTGGCTGTGGAAGAACAGGGCGTCGCCCAACCCGAACGGGCTGGACACCCACTCCCCGTCCACATCCTCGGTGTGGGACTTCAGGCCGCCGGCGCCTAGGGAACGTGAGACCGGCAGGATCCCCAGCTTGTGGGACCCGGTCAGCACGCTTAGGCCGCCCAGGCTGTGGGGACAGGCCCCCAGCGGCATCCAGGCCGTCCAGACATCGGGCGTGCCCTGAATATGCACATAGTCCTGGTGGGCCGGCGTGGTGTGCTCCGTGGCGGAGGGGAAGATCATCCGCGCAATGTTGCTCGGCTGCAGCAGGACATCCGGTCCCAACAGGATTTCCATGAGTCCCCAGACGGCCCGGTCGTGGGCCAGCGTGTGGAAGGACTCCAGACACATGATTTGGTCGTAGACCGGTTTGTGTTCCGGATCGCCAGAGACATGGGCGGGATGGCTGGTGATGGCCTCGAACGGATCGGTGCCGGCATCAATCCAGCCGACTTCCTGCAGCACGGCACCCATGTCCCTGCGGGTTTCAAGGATCAGTGTCGGGTCGACGAAGTCCTCCAGGAACAGGTATCCGTCGCGGTCCGCCCGGGCGCGCAGGGCATCCGGATCGTCCAGCAGGGTGTTGGAAACCACGAACGGCTCCATGGCGGGATCCTTCCAAACTGGGGAATGAGGTTCAGGGGCCATCAAGACCGGGATGGCGAACGAGCTGAATCCTACCTGCCGCGTCGTGCAGGCCGTCGCCCACGAAGTTGCAGGCCGGGATGCTGGCCACAGCAAAAATCATCGGCAGCAGCCATGGGTGAGACGGCCATGGTCCTCCAACGGCGCACAGTCCGGACCAATTAGTAGGTCCAGGTCCGGGCCAGCGGCTGTTCCGACTGGATCAGGCGTTGCAGCAGGCGTCGCCTCATCTCGGCCAGGGCCAGCTGGCAGGCCGGAACATCGGAAACGTCCCGGTACTCGCCGAACTCGGCCTCCATGTCCCACAGGATTTCACTGCCGTCCGCATGGCAGATGTACCGCCAGTGCTCCGTGCGCAGGCTGCGCCAGCCGGTCATTTCCATCAGGGCGTCCTGTTTCGCCGGTTCGGCCTCGGGATCACCCAGGCACGGGACCAGGGACTGACCCTGTACCTCCGGCGGAATCTGCAGGCCGGCCAGTTCGAGCAGGGTCGGCACGACATCCACGGCCTCCACAATGTTGTGCACGGGGTGGCCGACGGTGCGGCCGGGGGCCCGAATTAGGAGTGGCACGCGACTGACCACGTCCCGCCCGGGATAACCCTTGTACCACTGGTGGTACTCGCCGAGCCGCTCCCCGTGATCGGAGGTGAACACTACGATGGTGTCCTCGGCCAGACCCAGCCGGTCCAGTTCCGCCAGGATGCGGCCGACGTGGTGGTCCACCTCCGAGATCATGGCGTAGTAGCCGTGGCGGGCCGTGCGCAGCGAGTCGGCGCTGAACTGAGGATCGGTCTCCCGTTGGTCCCATTCCGGTGGGAAGGCCGGCACGGACAGGCTATCCCGGTCGTACAGGTCCAGGAAGCGTTGCGGTGCCACCCAGGGGTTGTGGGGGCTGTAGAAGCCGGCGATGCACAGGAACGGCTCGGCGCGACGCTGCGATCGTTGCAGGTAGGCAATGGTCTGCTCCGCTACGAAGGCGGTGTGGGTCATGTCGTCCGGCCCCGCGAACGGAACGGCGTCCAGACTCGAGTTGCGGTCCCAGGTTTGGGGGTGCGTCACCGGATCCTCGACCCGCATTGTCCGGTTCCAGATCAGGTTGGTGGGCGGCGGTCCCAGGCTGATGCTGTCCAGAGCTTCGGGACAGTGGGCGCGGACCCAGGCCCGGTAGGCGTCCTCGTAGGTGCCGGGTTCGTCCGACACCTCCAGGTGGTCGAAGCCGTAGTCCGGATGGACGGCCCGATGGTCGCGGTTGGCATGAGGCAGAAAGTGGAGCTTGCCGATGTTGGCGCTGACATAACCAGCGGTGCCCAGCATGTGGGGCAGGGTTTGGAGGTCTTCGGGCACCGGCACGCCCATGTGGGTAATGCGCAGGGCTCCGGGATAGCGGCCGGTCAGGAAGCTGATGCGGCTGGGCATGCACACCGGGTTCTGCACGAAGTGGTGGTCGAAGTTGGCGCTCTCGGCCGCCAGCGCGTCCAGGTGGGGTGTCTGGACGTCCGGATTGCCGTTGGCCCCGAGGCCATCCCAGCGCTGCTGGTCGGTGTAGAGAATGAGGATGTTGGGGTGTTGCATGGGCTTGTGCTTCTTCTGCGGATTGGAACTGGATTGTAGCCACCGACCTGTGGTGTTGTCTGAAAGGGGTGGTTGCTACAATGGGCTTCCCCGTCCAAGGACAGATCCTCGCGGATGACCCCCGACCGTCCCCACATCATCTTGATCATCACGGATCAGCAGCGCTACGACACCATTGCCGCGCTTGGCTTTCCCCATGTGGATACGCCGCATCTGGATCGGATGGTGCAGGAGGGGACCGTCTTCACCAACTGCTTCGTGAGCGCGCCTTCGTGCGCCCCCTCCCGGGCCAGTCTCTTCACCGGGCAGTATCCCCACACCACCGGCATCCACCGGAACGCGGACCACTGGAAACATGCCTGGGTTGAGGACTTGGCGGCCGGCGGCTATCGCTGCATCAACATCGGCAAGATGCACACGTGGCCGTACGATACGCCGCTGGGCTTCCACGAGCGGTATGTGGTGGAGAACAAGGACCGCTTCCTGGAGGAACGCTACTGGTTTGACGAATGGGACAAGGCCCTGCATGCGCGGGGCCTGACCAAGCAGCAACGGGTCCTGTACCGGCGGCGGGAGGATTACGAACGCAGCTTGGGGGCTTTTGACTGGGAGCTGCCGGTGGACATGCACTCCGACAATTTCGTCGGTGACCTGGCGGCCTGGTGGCTGGACAGCAAGCCCCGGCCCGAACAGCCCCTGTTTCTGGAGATCGGTTTCCCCGGCCCCCACCCGCCCTACGATCCGACCCCGGAGGACGTGCAGCCTTACTTGGAGAAGGATCTGCCGATTGCACCGGTCTCACAGGCGGACTTGGACGGCCAGCCGCCCCCGTTTCGAGCCATGCGCCGGCACAACACGGAGGTCGACCACGACTCAGTGGTGCACATCGAGGATCCCCCGGCCGAGTTGCGCCATCGGCAACGGGCCTACTACCTGGCCAACGTGTCCATGATCGACCGTCAGGTAGGCAACATCCTGGCAGCACTCGAGCGCAACGGCTACCTGGACAACGCCGTGGTGATCTTCACCTCCGATCACGGCGACTGCCTCGGCGACCACGGCCATAGCCAGAAGTGGACGATGTACGAGCAAATCGTGCGCGTCCCACTGTTGATTTGGGCCCCCGGCCGGGCCGCGGCCGGTCACGCGGTGGATGGGCTCTGCCAACAGATGGATCTCGGCCCGGCCATCCTGGGGTGGGCTGGCCTGGAACCCGACCCGGGCATGGAAGCCGTTTCCTTGGCGCCGGCTCTGTCAGGGGAGCCGTGGGCCGGCCGCGATCATGTCTATGCGGAGCACGGTCGGGACGGCATCCTGCAGGAAACCGAGTTCATGACCATGGTTCGCAACCGGCGTTGGAAGCTGGTCCATTTCGCGGGCGAGGCGTTCGGCCAGCTCTTCGACCTGGAGAACGATCCTCTGGAGGAACATTGCCTCTGGCATGATCCAGGGACCCAGGCGGTGAAACAGTTGCTCCTGGACGAGCTGCGTGAATGGCGCATCCACAGTGCGGTTCACACCAAGGACTGGTTCAGCCGCTGGCGCTGAATGGATGCCGCTCCTCTCCCATCACCTTTCCGGTCCATGACCCTGCAAGGGCGCACAAATGCCTTCAACGGCCTCGAGATCGACGGCGAGGCCATTCCCGACGCGGAGGTGGAACTGCGCGCGCTGTTTCCATCCAGGATGGCGCAGTGGCGGGAAGACGGCCTGAGTCTGATCTGGCTTAGGGTGCCGCTGGCCAAGTCCTTTGCCATCCCCGCCGCCGTGGAGCAGGGATTCGTCTTCCACCACAGTCAGGCCGACTACGTCATGCTCACCTGTGCGCTGGAGCCCAGGGCGTTCATTCCGCCCTACGCCACGCACTTCGTCGGCGCGGGCGGCGTCGTGCTGGACAGCCGACAGCGGTTGCTGGTGGTCAATGAGCGCTTCCGGGGTAATCGGTCCGAGCCTTTCTGGAAGCTGCCCGGTGGCTTGCTGGATCCTGGCGAACACCTGGAGGCCGGCGTGCGCCGCGAGGTGCTCGAGGAGACCGGCATCGAGACCCGGTTCGACAGGCTCGTGGTGGCTTGGCACAATCACCGCTACCAGTTTGGCAAGTCCGGGTTCTACATGGTGTGTCGCCTGACCCCGCTCACATTCGACATCCGCAAGGACGATTTCGAAATTGACGATTGCTGCTGGATGCCCCTGGAGGAGTACTTGGCCAGTCCGCACGTGGCCAGCTTCAACCGCGTGATTGTCGAAGCGGCCGTGGCCAATCCGACCCTGGCCGAGACCGTGCTGCCCTTCTATCCGGATCCGGACCGGCACGAGTTCTTCTTTCCGCCGGCTCCGTGGCCACTGGCGCCCGAAACCGTCCCATGAGCCTCGCGGGCACGATCAACCAGTACAGCGGATTCGAGGTGGATCCGATGTCCCTGCCGGAGTCCGCGGCCTGGTTCGCCGCTCTGCTCCCCGGCGCCTTGGAGGAGTGGCGGCAGGCCGGTTGCCGACTGGTCTGGCTTAAGGTGCCGCTGGCCCGCGCCGCGCTGATCCCGACTGCGGTGGCGGAAGGCTTTGTCTTCCACCACAGCAAGCCGGATCACCTGATGATGACGCTGTCCCTGGCGGAAGATGCCTATGTGCCCCACTACGCATCCCACTACATCGGTGCCGGCGGCGTGGTGATCGATGACCAGGAGCGCCTTCTGGTGGTCAGTGAACGGTACCGGCGGGACAGTTCCTGGCCCCATTGGAAGCTGCCGGGCGGCGCCCTGCACCAGGGCGAAAGCCTAGTGGAGGCCGCCATTCGCGAGGTGCGGGAGGAAACGGGCGTGGAGACCCGTTTCTGCCATTTGGCCGCCTTTCGCCACTGGCACGGCTACCGCTATGGCAAGTCCGACATCTACATGGTCTGCCGTCTGGCACCGCTCTCAACGGACATCCGGAAGGAGGACCGGGAGATTGACCGCTGCGAGTGGATGCCGCTGCGTACCTATCTGGAGACCGAACACGTGCACGAGTTCAACAAGTCCATCGTGCGCGCCGCCCTGGCCGACGATCACCTGGTGCCGGGCTCCCTCCCCACCATGAGCCTGCCCGGCAAGCACGAGTTCTTCTGCCACCCGGCCTTTGAGCAGGCCCGGTCGGCGGACTTCACTTGAATTCCCTGCCAAAAAAAGAGCCCGGAACCGACTGGTTCCGGGCTTTGTGTGCGAACCGGGGTTCGGCGGCAGGTTAGCTGACCCCGGTCGCCTCCGTGGCGGGACCGCCGATGGGCAACAGTTCCATGCCTTCCTTGCGGATGCGGTAGCCCTGGACCATGAGGTTGGGGCGGCCGACGCTCTGACCGAACCACTGTTTGTTTTCCGGATCGCGGTAGCCAACGCGGACCAGGCGACGCGGCTTCCTGGTCTGGTTGATGTAGGAACCATGGACCGTATTGATGCAGAACAGAACCACGTCGCCGGCCTTGGCCGGTACCGGCACGGTGTCCTCGAGACTGTATTCGTCGGTGGGCAGGTGTGGAGTGCAGGAGGTTCCGTCCTCCAGTTCCGTGATGTGTTCCCGGAATCCCTGTTTGTGAGAACCCTCCAGAAATCGGATTTCGCCGTTCTCGTGGCAGGTGTCGTCCAGATGGATCAGGGTGTCGATGAAGCGGCCGTTCTCGTGCCGGTAGAACGGGTTGTCCTGGTGCATCGGGAAAGGATGGCCGGTCTGCGGCGGCTTGATGTGCATCGTGGAGTGGTGAAGTTCCACATTGGGTCCGATCAGATCGGCGATGGCCTCCGTTAGCCGGTTGTTGGTGACGGCCCGCATCCAGGCATCCGAATAGAAGTGGAGATCGTGCATGGCCGTCAGCTTGGACTTCTTCTCCGTCTCCGGGTCCATGTAGGCGTTGCGCCAGGGCCCGCTCCAGCCGGGGCTGGTGAAGGCCCAGTCCTCCACTAGGCGGTCCATTTCGTCCGACAACTCGGCTGTTTCCTCGGGTGGGAACACCTCCGGAATGTGGAGATATCCGTTTGCGTGGTAGAACTCGATTTGTTCAGGTGTGAGCATGTTCGGGACTCCTAGCAGGAGGGCTATTCAATTGTGGAGGCGAACCGCGATCGTAGCATAGGGGGTTGGGGCGGTGCGAGCGCATGCCATCCATCGGCACTGTTTCAGAATCCGCAACCCTGATCCATGTGCGCCCCACGTCCAGATCGATGGACATCTAGAGAACGTCACTACTTGGGAGACGACTTGAAATGGCTGGAATCAGACCTCAATCGTACCGTTATTGTGCCGCAATCGTGCCACTATTGAACCTTGTAGATGCAGGGGTACTTCGGTAACGAAGGTAGCCAACTTGATTGATGGAGGATGCTTCCTCAAGCGTCTACGATGGGTTCACCCGAACATCGACAGTGCTGATGCCAGGGATGTCAAGGATGCTGTCGACGAGTTGGTGCCTTCACACCTGAAGCCGATCAACCAGGCGGCATGTTTGACCGCCACTCGGCGATGTAGGACCGATTCCAGACAGTTCACCGGTGGGGAAGCGTGTTCCGATCCCGGCATCGGTGGTGATCAGGCACTGACTGCTGCGGAAAGCGGTTTGCAGCGGGCCAGTTGGGGCTCTTGGACTTCCAAGCAATGAATAAGACTCTCAATAAGACCCCATAGACGCAAGGCGGTGCCTTCGCTTACTCGAACTGCACTCGTTTCCACCGGACTGCTGGTCTCCGCAAGACCTTGCCAACTCCCTGGTTGCGCAATTCCACTCACGGGGACAGGGAGGCCCGCGGGTTGGAGCCAGTGCCGGCGCTACCGCCTGCACGTCCCACTACAGGGTGGCAGCACCCACCCCGCAGCCCGGCAGGCCTAGGACCCGGGCCCGATGGCTGACACCGGGCACATACCGCTGGGCCACCAGCTGCCGGAAGGCCTGCGGACGCAGTCGGGTTCCGAAAGCCATCCTGCCCATTCCCGGATTGTTGAAGCACCGCCAACCAAGGCCGGTAAGTGAAAATACCATTCCGTACCTATGGGGAAGTGAGCGGTTCGCCCATGTCGTCGACCAGGCAAATGGAATGGGTACCGCGGGTGTTTAAGAGAGCGGGAAGCCGCAGGTGGGGGGTTCCGGAGTCCGCGGCCAAGTAGAAGCAGTGCAGGAAGCCCATCGCCCCATCCTTGGCATGTTTGTTCAAGAGGCGGGTTGCTCGGGGCAGGATGCGTATGTCTACTAGGGAAGGATCTACCCACACAGTGGAGCTTTTGCCTCCAGTATTCACCATGTACCATTCGGTGCCGTCGGTACTTGTGGTGGCGCCTACCACGAGCAGTCTATTGCTCAGGATATCTATAGTCGGTCTGAGCTTGGGACAACGTGGGTGAGGACACAAATGCAGGTCCAGAAAAGATGAAGGACGGTGAATGGCGTGACCTGCAGAGTAGTGGGGCCGGGTGGGAAGTTCTCCCTGCTCCCCTGTCAATCCAGTCAGACTCTGCTTGGGCAGACTCTTCGCGACTTCGTGCCAAGAGTCCGGAAAAATCCAGCGGTACGCTGTGGAGTGGCAGCCATACCTGTGGCCCTCAGGCGGCAGATCCCTGAATCACAGCAGACATCCGTAACCATTGGAGGTGTGTTTCCGTGCAGTCCCCGTCGGCGGAACAATGCAAATGAGGTTGTTGGTCATCCTCCCAAATGCCATCCAGAAGCCACAGGCTTGAGTCGTCGGTACGTCCAAGTGGATAGTCTTGGCTATCTTCGGAGGGCCATGTGTACACAAGCAATCCAGACGGAATGATCACATTGTGGGAAGCCCCCGGACTGTTCGCTTCCGGACTGTCTGGGCACACTTGCTCAAATTCCAGCACAGGAACGGGCGGGTCTTCCTCAAGTTTCGACAAAGTACACCCTGCCAAGCAGGCTAGGCTTGCCAGGCAAACGGTCAGGGCACAGGCAAGGAAACGAGCGGAAAGATACGTGACATGAAACGTCACAGTTTCAAACTCCGTTGATTGTGTTTCCAGGCCGTCATCGGCATCTTCCGTGCACAAGGCGGATTCCTTTCGCTGACTGCAGGCCATGCCCTGCGCCGTGTCGGATGGGGTATGTGGCAGGGGTTGCTCGACTGCGCCGTCGCAACCGCGGACGGCTCACTCGACGACTGGCAGGGTCTCGATATTCCAGTTCACTGTCACATATGGCGCGTACACCCAGGCGCTGGTTTCGGCAATTGCCAGGCCAAGATCCAGCAGGTAGATCTGCAGCCAGGATCCATCCGCGTTGCGCCCGGTGACGAACACCTCGGTGCCCAAACCCAGGTTGCCCAGTACCTGGCCCGTGTCCAGGCTCGGTTCCGAACGAATGCGCAGGCCGTCGGCGGCGATCACGCCCATGCCCGGGTTTTCGGACTCGGACGTGTCGAACCCGCGGTTGGCTGCGGTGTCCAGCAGATTGAGGCTGCGCTCCGGGATCTCCGTGGCCGCGAGCAGGGTTCCGTCGCCATACAGGGTTAAGGAGTCGGCGTTGACCCAACCCTTCGAACCGTCCTCGGTGTAGACCGCTATCCATTGGCCGTCCGGCGACTGGGCCACGGCCGACAGGGTCTGGTTGGCCGGAATTGTGACGATTAGGGCGCCACCGGGCGATTCGCGCAACTGCACATCCTGCTGGGGCAGGGCCAGCAAATCGAGGAAGACGCTGGGTGCGCTGGGTGCGCTGGGTGCGCGGGCCTCGGGTACGGGCGTGGACACGGCCGCATCCGCCGGCGGGGTCGGTGTCAGGGTCGGGCCGGGAAGGATCGGTGTGAACGTGGGAAAGACTACAGTGGGCTGATCGGGGATCACGGAGTCCGCCGGGATGGCGGTGGGCTCCGCCCGGGGACCGCCGCCGCCGCAGCCGGCCAGCACCACCGACAGGATGGCTGCCAGCAGGGCTTGTCGCAACCCAAAGCCTGTTGCATCCAATGCAGGCGGCGTCGGTTCGACGCGGAACAGGCCGGGGATGCGATCGGCCAAGGCCGGAACGGGTCGAAACATGCGGAGCCCTATTCGTGGTGCAGGGCCTGAATCGGGTTGAGGCGGCTGGCGCGCCAGGCTGGATAGATCCCGAAGGCCGCGCCCACGGCCGCACAGAAGCCGACGCCGAGCAGGACAGCGTCGACTCCCAGCCCGACATCCAGGCCTGCCAGGCTGTTGTTGACCACCGTGATGCCCAGCCCCGCCAGGCTGACGCCAATCAGGCCGCCCACTACCGCCAGAGTCAGCGCCTCCACGATGAACTGGGTCAGGATCGTGCCGCGTCGGGCTCCGACCGCCTTGCGCAGGCCAATCTCGCGGGTGCGTTCCGTTACGCTCACGAGCATGATGTTCATGATGCCAATGCCTCCCACTAGGAGGCTGATGGCCGAGACCAGGCCCAGGAAGATGGTCAATGCCGCCGTGATGCCCCCGAAGACGCTTAGGATGTCCTGCTGGTTGATTACGGAGAAGTCGTCGTCCTCGTTGAAGGTGATGCGGTGCCGGTCCCGCATCAGCTCCTCGATCTGCACCTGGGCCTGGCCCAGCATGTCCGAACTGTGCATGTGGACGATGATGGTGTCGGCCAGGTACTCGCCGCTGACGGTCTTGCGGCGGGCGATGCGGTCCTGCATCGTGGTGAAGGGCAGGTACACGGTCTCGTTGAAGTCGCCGAAGATGCCACCGCTGATCTCCTTCATGATCCCGATGACTTCGAAGCTGCGGTTGTCAACCTTGATGAAGGAGCCGATCGGGTACTCGTCCGCCTCGAACAACTCCTGCGCGGTGTCGGTGCCGATGATCGCCACCCGGGCCCTTTCGTCGATGTCCTGGTCGGTGATGAAGTTGCCCTCTGTCACAAACCAGTTCGCGGTGATCTGGTGATCGGGCCAAATCCCCAGCACCTCCACCTCCAGGCTTTCCCCACTGCGGGTCGCGATGCGGGAGGTCCGGTTTTCGGTGACTACCGCCTTGACGCCGCTGACGTTGAACGGGTTCTCGATCGCCCGGGCGTCGGCGAGCGTCAGTGCACCCGCAGCCCCTTCGCCGTCAATGGCCCCCGGCACCACCCACAGGTTGTTGGTGCCGGCCAGCTGGAAGACGTTGACCACATAGTTCTCCACCCCCTCGCCGACCGACACCAGCACCACCACGGCGAAGACGCCGATGATGATGCCCAACATCGTCAGAAAGCTGCGGATCCGGTTGGCCGCCAGCGCGCGCAGCGCGATCGGGACGGAGATCAGCACCATGGTCGGCTCGGACTAGGCCGCCGGTGTCGTCTCGGGGACGGCGGCCGCATCCGGCTCCGGAACCGCCGCCCGGTTCGCCATGGCCTTGTAGCCCGGGGAGTTGGTGATGTCCTCGACCAGGCCGTCGCGCAGGTGGATGGTGCGGCGCGTGTACTCCGAAGTCTCCGGATCATGCGTCACCAGCACCAGGGTGATGCGTTCCCGCTCGTTCAGTTCCGCGAACAGGTTCATGATGTCCGTACTGGTCTCGGTATCCAGGTTGCCGGTCGGCTCGTCCGCGAGGATCATGGCCGGATCGTTGACCAGGGCCCGGGCAATGGCGACCCGCTGCTGCTGCCCGCCGGACAGTTCGTTGGGCTTGTGGTCCATGCGGTCTGCCAAGTCCACCTGCTCCAGGGCATGGCGCGCCCTCTCCCGGCGCTGCCGGCGGGGTACGCCGTTGTAAATCAGCGGCAGCTCCACGTTGGCGAGGGCCGTGGTCCGCGCCAGCAGGTTGAAGCTCTGGAACACGAAGCCGAGCTTCTGGCTGCGCACCCGGGCCAGCCGCCGTTCGCTCATCTTGGCTACGTCGTCGCCGTCCAGCCGGTAGCTGCCCGCGGTCGGCGTGTCAAGGCAACCCAGGATGTTCATCAGCGTGGACTTGCCGCTGCCGCTGGGCCCCATGATGGAGACGAAATTACCGGGAAAGATCTGCAGATCGACCCCGCGCAGGGCCGCGACGGTGATGTCCCCCAACTGAAATTCCTTGGTGATGCCCTCAATGGAGATGATGGGGTTCAGTTCGTCCCGCTGGCCGTCGGGCATGCCGTCGCTCATCGCTAACCTCCGAAGATGGCGTTGCGCAGTTGGGCCTCCCGATCAACCGACAGAATGGCCACCATGTCGTCATCGTTCAGTCCGGCCAGGATTTGGCTTTCCCGTTCGTTGCGCAACCCCACGTTGATCTCGGCCAGGACCGGCTCCTGGTTCACCACCTTGAAGACGAAGTACTTGTTCTGCTCCCGGTCGAACCGCACGTAGCGGTTGGGGATCAGCAGCACGTTGTCCACCTGCGCCGTCGTGATGCTGGCCGTGGCGCTCATGCCGGCCCGCAGGGGGGCGTCGGTCGCGTCGGGCACGATCTCCACCTCGTAGGTGATGGTTGAGCCGACCTCGTTGGCCGTGGGCGAGATCTTGGTCACCTTGCCGTAGACCTCGTCGTCCGGCAGGGCGTCCAGGCTCAGCTTCACGCCTTGGCCCACCTGGACCTGCCGCACGTCGATTTCATCCACGAAGACGGTCATGTGGTAGCTCTGCAGGTCCGTCAGAATCATGGCCGGGGCACCGCCGGACAACTGCTCGCCCACCCGCACGTTGACAGTGCTGATGACCCCGTCGCGCGGGGCCAGCAGTTGGGCGTTGCGGATGTTCAGCTCGGCCATCGCATAGTTGATGCGGGCCTGTTCGAGTTCCGAGCGCGCGATGTCGATATCCTCGACATCGCTGCCCTCCTGCAGGTCGCGCAAGGCGTTCTGTCGTTCGATCAGGGACGCGTTGGCCTGCCGCAGGGCTTCGTTGGCCACGGCGATCTGGTGCAGGGCGGCCGTCAGTTCGGCCTCCGTGGGCGGAGCCACGGCGGATTCCAGGCGACTGCGCGCCGCCTTGGCACCGGAGACGGCCTGGTTCTTGCGGGCTTCGGCCGCCTCGATTTCCTCATCCGAAACCCTGTACTGATCCCGGGTGGAGGCAAGGTTGTAGCGGGCTTCCTCCTCGTTGAACTCCGCCTGGGCCAGTTCCGCTTCCAGTACCGCGCGGTCCGCCGCGGACATGCCCGAGACCAGGGCGTTGTATTCGGCCCGGCGGGCTGTGAGATTGGCCTGGGCGGAGGCAATCTGAGCCTGGGCCACGGCAATGTTGGCTTCGGCCAGGTCCAAGTCGCCCTGTTCCGTCTCGGCCAGCAGCTTGTTGAGCCTGGCCTGGGCGATCTTCTGCCCGACCAGCGCCTCATCGCGCGCCAGCCGGAACGACTCGACGTCGAGTTGGGCCAGGAGCTGCCCCTCGCGCACGGCTTGGCCGGCCGATGCCAGGACTTGCAGAACTCGGCCGTTGGTGTCGAACGACAGCGACAGTTCCGCTTCCGGCTCGATGTTGCCGGTGGCGCTCACCGTGCTGGCAATCGAGCCGCGGGCCAGCGGGAAACTCTCGAAGGCGGTCTCGTTCGGGTCCTCCCGCTGGGGCAGCGGCAGGGGCAAATCAATGGTCCCCTGCTGTTGAAGGACAACCAGCACTCCCGCTCCGACGAGCAGGACCACCACCAATGCACCAAGGATTTTCTTGCCCATGAGGTTCCTAACCGGAAGCGGCCCGGAGGACCGCTTACTTCATTTCTCTTCGGGCCGACCCAGCCGTCTTGCATGTATGTACGCAACGGATGCCGGCTCCGTTGCAGGGGAGTGTAGCCGACAGCATCGCCCCTTGAGTTGATCTTTACACCTTTTGACGCGTGCGACCGGGACAACCCGATTGCGGCCCCGTCGGCGGCGGTGATCAGGCCTCGGCGCCCACCTCGATGCCCGACAGGTGCTCCAGTGCCTTGATCAGGGCGTGGTTGCCCTCCTCGTGCAGACCGCGGGCCTCGAGCGTGCGGTACAGATTGAAGATTTGCGCCGTGACCGGAATGGGCACGCCCATCTCGTCCGCTGCCGCCAGGACCAGGCGCAGATCCTTCTGCTGCAGGGACACCATAAATCCCGGCGACCAGTCGCGTCGGATGATCTGGGGCGCGCGGTTGGTGAACATCCAACTGCCCGCTGCGCCCTGACTGATGGCATCGAAGGTCTTCTGGAGATCCACGCCGCCAGCCTGGGCGAACAATAGCGCCTCGCACATGGCCACGCAGTTGCCGACGACCAGGATCTGGTTGACCAGCTTGACGGTCTGTCCGGCTCCCTGGGTGCCCACGTGGGTGATGGTGGTGCCCATCGCCTCCAGGCATGGCCGGGCCCGCTCGAAGTCCTCGGCCCGGCCACCGACCATGATGCTCAGCGTACCCTTCTCCGCGCCTTCGCTGCCGCCGCTGATGGGGGCATCCAGCATGGAGGCGCCCTTGGCCTCCAGGGCCTTTGCAATCTCCAGGGTGGCCTGTGGACTGATGGTGCTGCAGTCGATCACCAGCGAACCGGGTGAAACGCCCTCAATCACCCCTCCGGGACCCAGGACCACGGCCTCGACGTCGGGCGTGTCGCTGACACAGGTGATGACGATGGGACAGCCCAGGGCCACGGCCGCCGGACTCTCCGCGCGGGCCGCACCGGCCTCCACTAGTCCGTCGGCGCGGCTGGCCGTCCGATTCCAGACTGCCACGTCAAAGCCCTTGGCCAGCAGGTTGGCTGCCATGCCGCGACCCATGATGCCCAGACCGATAAAGCCGACCTTCTCCGCCATGCTGTCCGCTCCTGTCCTGTGGGAATGTTCTTGGGGGTGGTTCCGCCTACACCGGCGCGCGCCGGCACCAGGGGGTGGGGGCAGCCGCGGGCACGGACGGAGTTCGGGGGCGCCCGGATCGCGGCCGGACGCGGAGCGGGATCAGAACAGTTCCTCGGCGACGCCCGAGTTCCAGTCCTCCCCCTCGGTCAGCACGGGCTCCTCGCCTTCGTGTTCCAGGAAGATGTCAAACACCTGCTCCATCTCATCGCCCTCGCCCATGGCGGGTTCGACGTCAACCACGAAGCGGCTGCCGGGCGGCATTTCATCGACCTGCAGGAGCTGGTCGCTGATCGGGTCCTGGAGCTGTTCCTGGATGATGCGGCGCAGGGGCCGGGCGCCGTACTCCCGGCTGTAGCCGCGCCGGGACAGTTCCCGGATGGCCTCCGGTGTCACCGCGAGCTCCAGTTCCAGCTCGCCCAGTTGTTCGCGCAGTTCGGTCAGCTCGAGATCCACCACCTTGTAGATTTCGTCCCGGCTCAGGGCCCTGAAGACCTGGGTGCCGTCCAGGCGGTTGACGAACTCCGGCCGGAACACCTTCTTCACCTGCTCCATGACTTGGGCGCGCATGCGCTCGTATTCCTGCTCGTGGAGTTCATCCTCGTCGCCGGCCAGTTCGAAACCGAGTCGGTTGTCACCGGTGATCAGGTTGGCGGCGACGTTGCCGGTCATGATGATGACGGCATTGCGAAAGGTGACGTTGCGCCCCTTGGCGTCGGTGAGGGTACCGTCCTCCATGATTTGGAGGAGCACGTTGAAGACCTCGTAGTGGGCCTTCTCGATCTCGTCCAGCAGAATCACGCTGAACGGCTTGCGGCGGATTGCCTCGGTCAGCTGGCCACCCTCGCCGTAGCCCACATAGCCGGGCGGGGAGCCGATCAGCCGGCTGACGGTGTGGCGCTCCATGTATTCGCTCATGTCGAGCCGGATCAGGTGGTCCTCCGAGCCGAACATGTACTCGGCCAGCTTCTTGGCCATGTAGGTCTTGCCCACACCGGTGGGACCCAGGAACAAAAAGCTGCCGATCGGCCGCTTGGCGCTCTTGAGGCCGGTGCGCGCCCGGCGGATGGCGCGGCAGATGAAATCGATGGGGCCGTCTTGGCCGATGATGATGCTCTTCAGGTGCTGGTCCATCTCCAGCAGCCGGACCTTTTCCTCGCCGGCGATGCGGCTGGCCGGAATGCCGGTGGTCATGGATACCACTTCGGCGATGTCGGCGGCGGTGACCTCGGGCAGGTTCGACTTCTCGCTGTGGGCCTCCTTCTTGGCCTGCAGTTCCGACTTGAGCTCGTTTTCCCGGTACTGGAGCTGCATGGCCTCGTCGAAGCGGTTGTTGTCCAGGGCTTCCTGGCGGCTCTTCTCCACCTCCTTGAGGTTGCGGTAGGTTTCCTGCAGCGAACTGATGGGCGACTTGTACATGCGCACCCGGCTGCTGGCCTCGTCAATCAGGTCGATGGCCTTGTCCGGCAGGAAGCGGTCGTGCAGGAACCGGACTGCCATCTGGGCGGCCGCGTCGATGGCCTCGTCGGAAATCACCAGTCGGTGGTGATCCTCGTAGCGGGACTTGAGGCCCTGCAGAATGTCGACCGTTTCGTCCAGGGTCGGCTCCTGCACGCGAATTGGCTGGAAGCGCCGATCGAGGGCGGCATCCTCCTCGATGAACTTGCGGTATTCGTCCGAGGTGGTGGCGCCGATGACCTGCAGTTGGCCGCGTGCGAGGGCCGGCTTCAGGATGTTGGCGGCGTCCACGCTGCCGCCGGCGGCGCCGGCGCCGACCATCATGTGCATTTCGTCGATGAACAGGATGGCTCCGGAATCGGTGAGTTCCTTCAGGAGCTTCTTGAGCCGTTCCTCGAACTGGCCCCGGTACATGGTGCCGGCCACCAGGCCGCCCACGTCCAGGTTGATCACGCGCTTGTCCATCAGGGTTTCGGGCACGTTGCCCTCGACCACGCGCTGGGCCAGGCTTTCCACGATGGCGGTCTTGCCCACCCCGGGCTCGCCGACCAGGGCCGGATTGTTCTTGTTCCGGCGGTTCAGGATCTGAATCATCCGCTCGACTTCGACCTGGCGGCCGACGACCGGATCCAGCTTGCCCGCGGCCGCCGCGGCCGTCAGGTCGTATCCCAGCTGGTCCGCGATCGGGGTTGCGCTTTCGGAATCCTTGCCTCCCTTGCGCCGGGAGGTCTGGGGACGGGCCAGGATGGCCTGCGTCTGGGAGCGGATTTCATCGATTTTGACTCCCAGGCCCTCGAGGATCAGCATCGCCGTGCTGTCCGGCTGGTTCAGGAGGCCCAGCAGGAGGTGCGCGACCTGGATGCGCTTGTGGTTGAGCCGGTTGGCCTGGGAGAAGGCGTACTCGATGATGTTCTTGACCCGGGGTGCCAGCCGGGGCTGGGACTTGGACGGGCGGTCGCCGCGTCCGGTCTTGTGCTCGATGGCCCGGATGACCTGCTTGGGTTCCACGCCGGCCTTGCGCAGGATCAGAACCGCCGATCCTTTCTCCACCCGTACCAGGCCCAGCAGGAAGTGCTCCGTGCCGACGTAGGAGTGGTTCAGCCGCACGGCCTCTTCGTGGGCCACCGACATGACCCGCCGTGCATTGCTGGTGAAATACTGGAAGGGATCCTTCTTCTTCTCCGGCATGGGGCTGTTCCTGTGTGACGGCGCCGGCTTCGAAAAGCCGGCCGCGGGTCTACCGCTCCAGGTTCATCCAGAAAGGATTGGCGCGCATGCCCGAGGGTACGGGAAGGGCACGTTCAATGGATGCGGCATGGGGACACGCATCGAATCTGGGTGATTCTACGCCCGGCTGCGAACCGGGTGTGTGCAGAGGAGGCGGGGCGGTGGGCAGCGACGGGCACCGGCAGCACTCTGTAATGGACAGATCCTGAGGAAATTGGCGCATGGCACAACCCCGTCACCCTGGATACCTCAATGCTACTAACCCCGTTTGGCTCTGTCAAACGGCTCGGACCCTCCGTGCGGTGGGGTTCGCAGGGGACAGAGTCCCTGCAATACCCCTGTTGGCAGGAGGTTGGCGTCATTTTCATATGAAGTTCATATACAACCTTAGGGTACCTGCAGGGACTTGGCCGCCGGCATCCGCCCGGCGGGCCGACCGCCGGGAACCGTGGCTGCATGGGTCCGCGGGCCACTTGCTGTTTGAATGCCGTTTGGCGCATAACCTATACTCACAGGCGGGCAGGCAGGTTACCCTGCCGGGGTGCATGCGTGCCGGCGGAAATCGAACATGTCCCACACTCGGCGCACGGTCCACCGATCCCCGTACAAATCGACTAGGAGACTTGGTTGGCTGAAGCCCGCGGTTTCGCACAAGGAGAATCCATGACAAGAGTTAGATGGCTCCTCTTGCCCATCCTGTTGATGCTCATGCTGTCGGGTTGCGCACCGCGCATCTTCGGCGGCGATACGGCCGCGGCCGCCGAGACCGGCGGCATGGTGCTGGACCTGCCGTCCATCGTTCTGGACGTCGACAGCACCGGTGCGGTCTCCTCCGAACAAATACCGCTGGACCTGATTCCCGGTCTCGGCGGCATTACCCTGCCCGAAGACATCGTGGCGGCCTTCGCCAGCAACGGCAACCAGTACTTGCAGATTGAGACCCACCCGAACGGTCTGGTCCTGTTCCTGGACGGCAAGCCCTTCTTCGGTTCCGTGTTCTACGACGACGACGTGTTGAACACCCTGGGGCCGGTGCTGGAAGTCCTGACGGCCAGTCCCGATGATGCCGGCGACGAGGATGCGGCCGCCGAGGAGGAGTCCGAGGAACCGGATCTGGTGGAGTCGATGCTGCCGGTCCTGCGCAACCTCGGGATGGGTGTCACCCTCCGTCTCCCCGTGGCCGAGGGGACTGCCCGGCGCGACATGCCCAGCATCCGGGGCTACAAGAGAAAGACGGCCGCCGACATGGCCAGGATCAAGCGGGAAGAACAGTCCCTCCGCGTCAACGAGGTGCCCATCCAGGTGGCTCCGGACGGGAGCCTGAGCACTTCCAACTTCCTGGTCAGCATCATGCTGTCCCAGCTGCCGCCCGGTGTGGGCCTGCCCGAATCGGCCCTGGAGGGTTTGAACGAGCGAGGCATCACCTCATTGACCCTGGCCACGCGTCCCGTGGGCCTGACGGTTGGCATCAACGGCAATCAGTTGCCCACCATGCTGTGGGACAGCGGCGAACTGGACAACGTCCTGGCCTGGGGTTCGGATTCCGGATACCTGGCCGAAAAGGTTCCCGAATTGTCGCCTCAGGTGTTGGGGATCGTTGTGCCTTTCCTGACGGGCAGTCCGTTCAACATCGAATTGATTCTGCCCAGCGGCTGATGCGGTCTGCACAGCCACGCAACTGAAAAAGAAGGGCCGCCGAGAGGCGGCCCTCGTCGTTGAGGGACTGCATGGATTGCGTGGCGGCCCGGCCGCCGGTTCCGGATGCCCGGGTGGGAACGGGCAGGATGCGGCCAACCGGAACGGCCGAAGTGGATCGGACAGGACTCGAACCTGTAACCCAGGAGTTATGAGCACCTTGCTCTGCCATTGAGCTACCGATCCGCAGAGCGGGTAGCGGGAATCGAACCCGCATATTCTGCTTGGAAGGCAGACGCTCTACCATTGAGCTATACCCGCACGATCCGGCCGGGAGAAGCCGGACTTCAGGTCGGGGAGAGAGGATTTGAACCTCCGACCCCAGCGTCCCAAACGCTGTGCGCTAACCGGGCTGCGCTACTCCCCGACGAGAGGACGCCGATTTTACACCACCGCCGCCGGACCGGGAGATTGCGGAGTTGGCGGGGCGTTGTTCCGGTTTTGCTGATTTTGGTCCGAGCGGCCGGCGGCACGCCAAGAGCAAATGGCGTTCTCCGCCTTGGTGTCGGATCACATCGGTTGCCGCCCGGTACAGGCAGTTGAGCCCCCGTCTGCGGCCTTCACATCCGTCCGCACACGGTTTCGAAGCCGTGGGCATGTACCATTCAGCCGCCTCGTGCCATTCTTGGACCGTCAGAACTCGGTTCCGATTCCAACCGACATGAACAACCACACGCTCCGGTTGCTGGAATTCGACCGCGTTCGCCGACAGTTGGCCGACCTGTGCCACTACAGCGGCGGTATCGAACTGGCCCGCAACCTGCAGCCAGGCCGTCGCCTGGCGTCCATTCAGGGGAGGTTGGACCTAACCTGTGAGGCCTACGCCTTTCTGGCAGAACAGCCCGCGCCTCCGTTTGGCGGCGTCACGGACGTGGCGGAGCTGTTGTCCAGGGCCACGCGCCGGTCGATTCTGTTGGGTGCCGAGTTGCGGGATATCCGTATTCTGCTGGAAAGGACCGCCGCGCTGCAGAAGGTGTTTGGCAGTCAGGCGGAGGAGTACCCCGGCTTGGCCGAACTGGCCGCGCGCCTGCAGCCGTGCCCGCGGCTGGGCGCCGCGATCGCGGAGGCCGTGGACGAGCAGGGATCAATTCAGTCCGGCGCCTCGCCGCTGCTATCCTCCCTGCGCAACCGCATCCGGATTGCCCAGGGCCGACTGTCCCGGACCTTGGAGGGGGTGGCCTCCAACGCCCGGTTGGCCCCCTATCTCCAGGAAGCCATCGTTACCCAGCGGCAGGGCCGTTATGTCGTCCCGGTGAAGGCCGAATACCGCGGCAAGGTGCGGGGTATCGTCCACGACCAGTCGGCCAGCGGCGCCACGGTGTTCGTGGAGCCCTTCCAGGTCGTGGAGCAGAACAACGAGCTGCGCGTACTGTTGGCCGAGGAGGAGACGGAGATCAGGCGCATTCTGACGGTGCTGACGGCCCAGGTGGCCGAAGCGGCCGCGGATATCGGCTACAACAACAGTGTGCTGGCCGAGCTGGACTTCACTCTGGCCAAGGGACGGCATGCCTGGGATCTGGAATGCACCGCGCCGGAGCTGCTGGCACCACCCGAATTCACGGTGCCCTATGCCGGCGAAGCGGAAGGTGAGGTGCAGGGAGCTCCGCCTCTGGGCCATCCCGGAACCTGCATCTGGCTGCGCAAGGCCCGCCACCCGCTGCTGCCGCGGGACGAGGCGGTGCCCCTGGACTTCGAGCTGGGACCGGAAACGACCCCGGCCGGCCACCGCCCGGCTCACGTCGTGGTGATCACGGGTCCCAATACCGGGGGCAAGACCGTGGCCCTCAAGACGGTGGGCCTGTTGCAGTTGATGGCCCAGGCCGGCCTCATGATCCCGGCCGGTTCGGGCAGTCGCCTGACAGTCCTGCAATCCGTCTGGGCGGACATCGGCGACGAGCAAAGCATCGAGCAGAACCTCAGCACCTTCTCCAGCCACCTGACGAACATTGTCGGCATCCTTGAGGCTGCTGCCCCGGACAGCCTGGTGATCCTGGACGAGATTGGGGCCGGCACCGATCCGGAGGAAGGCTCGGCCCTGGCCTTGGCCCTGCTGGACCACCTGCGGCACCGGTCCGTCACCACCCTGGCCTCCACCCACTTCAGCGAAATCAAGCTGTACGCCCACAACACGCGCGGCGTCTCGAACGCGGCCATGGAGTTTGATGTGGAGTCCCTGCGTCCAACCTACCGGCTCACCATGGGTTTGCCCGGGAAGTCCAACGCCCTGACGATTGCCCGGCGGCTGGGGCTGGACCAGGATGTGGTCGCCCAGGCGGAAGGTCACGTGCAGGCCGACGCCGCCAGTGCCAACTCCATGTTGGAGGACATCCGCAAGGCGCGGCAGCAGGCCGTCGAGTCCCGGGCCGAGGCCGCGCGGGAAAGGGATTTGGCGGAACTGGCGCGCAAGGAACTGATGCTGCGCCTTAGTTCTGTCGAGGAGGATCGACAAGCCGTCCTGGCCGAAACCAAGGCCGAAATGGAGGGCCTGCTGGCGGAAACCCGGCGCGAAATGTCCCGGCTGCGCCGGACGGCCCGCAACCAAATGCGGCCGGACAGATTGGGGAAAGGAACCGGGTCCCGATCCACGCCTTCATCCGAGACCGAGAAGGACCTGGCCGCCTTGGCGGCCAAGGTTCCCGCGGCCGCATCGGTGGGCATGCGGTCGACGTCCCTGAGAGTGCCCGGACAAATCGCCGTGGGTGATACGGTATGGGTGGGCCGTCTGCAAACCACTGCCAAGGTGACGGCCCTGCTGCCGGACGGCAAGCGGGCCGAGGTTCACGCCGGCGGCATGCGCTTCAAGGCCAAACTGCCGGAACTGGAACTGCGCAGCCGCGCACAGGAGGAGGAGCCGAAGCCGGCGGCCGTGATGACAACGAGCAGGACGGCGGTCCGCGATGTGGCGACCGAACTGGACATTAGGGGCGCGCGGGTTGAGGCCGGGGTGGAAACGGTGAACCAGTACCTGCACGATGCCTGGGAGTGTCAGTTGCCTTGGGTGCGGGTCATTCACGGAAAGGGAACCGGGCAGCTGCGCTCGGCGATTCGGGATCTGATGCGGCGGCATCCCCACGTGGCCGGCGTGCGGTCCGGCGAGGCCGGCGAAGGCGGCGAGGGTGTAACCGTGGCGACCATCGGCAAGGACTAGGGGGACGGATCCGTGTGGCGACACTTTCTCGGTGACCTGATTCTGTTTCTGGCCATCCTCCTGGCCATCTATGTGGGCGTGGTCCTGCAGTTCTTTGGCTAACCGGCTGGCGGTGCCTGCGATGGAAATGCAAGGACTGCCACTTGATGCGGAGGAGGTGCGTCCGCTCTATGCCGACGCCGATCCGATCCACGATTTCGACCATGTGATGCGGGTGGCCGCCCTCGGCTGGCACTTGGCCCGGGCGGAGGGGGCCGATCCCGAAATTGTGCGCACGGCTGCCCTCTTGCACGATGTGCCCGTCGCCGGGACGGAGAGAGAGGATCACCATGTGGTTGCCGCGGAGCAGGCGTCGGACTTTTTGGTTGGGCGGAGCGTGCCGGCCGCAGCCATCGATCTGGTCGTGGACTGCATCAAGGGCCATCGCTTCCGTAACCGCGGTGCCGCCCGGAACAGCCTTGAAGCCAAGTGTCTGTACGACGCCGACAAGATTGATGTGCTGGGCGCGATTGGCATTGTCCGTGCCTTTGCCTTTGCCGGTCTCCACGGCCATTCGCTGTGGCACTGTGCCACCTTCGCCGCTTCGGAACAGGACCTCACTGCAGGGACATGGCCGTCCACGCCGGCCCTTGAGTGGCGAACCAAGCTGGACCGGCTGGTCGATTCAATGCATACGGCCAGCGGCCGCGCGCTGGCCGCGCAGCGGCACGCTGTTGCCCTGCGGTTTTGCCAATCCCTGCAGGCCGAGTACCTGCAGGCGATGTCACCCGATCCATTGAACCCGCAAGGATAGGAGCCAACATGTCGTCGGTCAGTGAGCACAGGACCCGGGCCGAAGGCCTGGGCGCGGTTTCCATAGGTGTCCTGACGGTGAGCGACACGCGCGATCTGTCGACCGACAAGAGCGGCCAACTGATCCTCGATCTGGTGGCCGAGGCCGGACACAACACGGCGGAGCGTCGGCTGGTGCGGGACGAACCGGACCAGATCCGGGGCGCCGTCCTAGACCTGTGCGGGGCGGGTCTGGATGCCGTGCTGTCCAGCGGCGGCACCGGCATCGGCGCGCGCGACCAGACCTGCGACGTGGTCCGGCCTCTCCTGGAGAAGGAACTGCCCGGCTACGGCGAACTGTTCCGGATGCTGAGCTGGGAGGAGGTGGGTTCGGCAGCGATGCTGTCGCGCGCCGTGGCCGGGACCGTGGGTCGGACGCTGGTGTTCTGCATGCCCGGTTCGTCCAACGCCGTGCGCCTGGCCATGACCCGGCTCATTCTTCCGGAACTCCGCCATCTGGTGCACGAACTCCATCGTTGAGCACCAGCCGCGCGGCGGAACCGTGTGCGGGTCCGTCCACTCCCCAGGTGCGCCGCACAATGTACAGGGGCCGTCCCTTGACTTCGTCGTAGATGCGGCCCAGGTAGGCGCCGATGATGCCAAGGAAGATGAGCTGGACCCCGCCCAGCAACAGGACGCTGACCAGGGTCGTGGCTTGGCCGCCCAGGGCGTTGATGCCGCTCACGCGTAGGGCGATGACGGCCAGAATGCCGGCCAGTGCCAGCAGCGCCAGCAGGAATCCCAGATAGGAGGCCATGTAGAGAGGCTGGTAGCTGAAGCCGGTGACGGCGTCCAGCATGATGCGCAACATGGACCGCAGCGGATACTTGGTTTCCCCGGCGTAGCGTTCGGCGCGGTCGAAGCGGACCCCCGTCTGCCGGAAGCCCACCCAGCTGCTGAGACCGCGCATGAACCGGTGCCGTTCGCCCATGCCGCAGAGCACGTTCACAACCTGCCGATCCAGCAGGCGGAAGTCGCCGGTGTCCAGTGGCAGGTCCACCCGCATCAGGGAACGCATGAGGCGGTAGAAGAGACTGGACGTGGCCTTCTTGAAGAACGATTCTCCCTCGCGGCTGCGCCGGGCGGCATAGACCACGTGGTACCCCTCCCGCCACTTGGCGATCAGATCCCGGAGGACCTCCGGCGGATCCTGGAGGTCCGCATCCATGATGATGACTGCATCGCCGCGTGCGAAGTCCAGGCCGGCCGTAATGGCGATCTGCTGATTGAAGTTGCGGCTCAGGTCCACCACCTTGATCCTGGGGTCGCGCTGCTGCAGGGAGACCAGAATTTCCAGAGTGCGATCGCGGCTGCCGTCGTTGACGCAAATCAGTTCCCATTCGAGGTCGGGATCCTGATCTCCGCCGTTCCAGGTCGCGATCAGCGTTTCACAGAACGTGCGGGCAACCGGTTCCTCGTCGTAGAACGGCACCACAACCGAGATCAGCATGGGGGGACGGGGGCACGGAAAGACAGGGAAATCCGGCAACGGAAAGCAGCGGCGGGCGGTGCTAACATGGGGGCCATTATCTCAAACCGGTTGGATCCTGCGTCCCCCTTTCGGCCCACAGTGCTGTCCCCTCCCGGGGCGCGCCACGGCGACAGGCCACAACGGCAGCCGCCGTTCCTGCATTGGCATTTCATCTCCCATGAGTCTCTCTCGCAGCCTGCTGCGCCTGGCGGGTTTCGCGGGCGGAGCCCTGCTGGGCCTGCGCCTGCACTGGTTCCGACAGCCGCGGCCCTGGCCGCGGCAGCTGGCGTCCTGGCTGGACAGCGATCTGCGCCGCCGTTGGCTGGATCCGGTTTCCCTGCTGGACCCGATCGGGGTCCAGCCCGGCATGCATGTGCTGGAGGTAGGGTGCGGCACCGGGGTCGTGACCGAGGAGTTGGCGCGCCGCGTAGGCGAGCAGGGTACCGTGACCGCGCTCGACATCCAGATGGCACTGATTCAGCGTGCCCGGACGCGCCTTCGGGAGGCCGAGCTGGCGGATCGGGTGCGGTTTCTGTTCGCCGATACGGACGGCGCTCCGCTTGACCCACAGTCCGCGGACCTGATCGTGCTGGGTTCCGTGCTGGGGGAGATTCCCGATCCCCATCCCATGCTGACGACCCTGTTCGGCGTGGCCAAACCCGGGAGTCGACTTGCCATCTACGAGGAACCACTCATGCCGGGCGCGCTGCCCCCTGCCATGGCCCAGATGCACCTGCATGCCGCGGGATTTCGGCGCGGCGGGCACATCCGGCAGCTGACCCACTGGCTGGGCGTGTACTACCGCGACGGGGATGAGTGGGACCCGAACCTGAAACCGGGGACCATCCTGTGAGTGATGAAGTCCGGCCGCGGCGCCTGGAGGAAAGTGTCGAGTCCCTGACCGGGGCCGATCTGCCCTTTCGCACCCCGGACCTGCCCGGCATCGGCGGCCGCATTCGGGTCCGGCCGGAGGATTTCCGGGTGACGGAGATCCCGGCCTACGAACCGGCCGGCCGCGGCCCCCACCTGTACGTGTCGGTGACCCGGACCGGCCACACCACGCCGGAGGTGGCGGACCTCTTGGCGCAGGCGCTCAATGCGGACAAAGGTGCAGTAGGCTATGCCGGCCTCAAGGACAAGCGGGCCTGCACCACGCAGACGTTCAGTGTGCTGGCGTCCAACGGGTTTGTCCCGGACGAAGAGTGGGTGGCCCGCCGCCTGGCCGCCGAGACCCCCTTGCAGGTCAATTGGATGCGGTGCCACGGCAACAAGCTGCGGACCGGGCATCTGCGCGGCAACCACTTCGACATCCTGGTTCGGTATCCCGACGCACCACCGGAGGAGGCGGTCGCCCGTGCGCAGGCCATCGCGGACGCCCTGAAGCGGGACGGCCTGCCCAACTGGTTTGGTCCCCAGCGCTTCGGCCATGAGGGTCAAAATGTGATCAAGGGCTGGCGCATCGTGCACCGCGGTTGGCGCGCACACCGGCGCTGGCTACACAAACTCCTGCTGTCCGCCTACCAGTCCTGGCTGTGCAACCGCTACCTGTCCTTGCGCATGCACGAAGGCCTGCTGGATTGCTGTCTGGTCGGCGATGTGGCCCGCAAGCATGAAACGGGCGGCATGTTCCTGGTGGAGGATGCGGAAGCGGACTCCCGGCGGCAGGTTGCCGGCGAGATTTCCTTCACGGCCCCGATGTACGGCCACAAGATGTGGGCGGCCGAAGGCGTTGCCGGCGAACTGGAGGAACGGATCCTGACCGAACAGGAGCTGGTCGGCTTCAATTGGCGACGGGGTAAAGTAACAGGTACCCGACGCACCGGCCGGCTGGTGCCCTCGGACCTGTCGGTGCGGAGGGAGGCGGACGGCATTCGGCTGTCCTTCTCGCTGCCGAAGGGCGGCTACGCAACGGCTGTGCTGCGGGAAGTCATGAAGATGGGCAATCCGGACTTGGCTGAGGATTAAGCGAGCGTCATGCAAATTCCGCTCTTTCCGCTCAACACGGTGCTGTTTCCCGGTATGGTGCTGCCGTTGCAGATCTTCGAGCCCCGGTACCTGAAGATGGTGGCCCGTTGCCTGTCGGACGAAGGCTGCTTCGGCGTGGTGCTCATCCGCGAGGGCGGTGAGGTCGGACCAACGGCCGAGCCGTACGGGGTGGGCACGCTGGCCCGGATCCAGTCCGTGGACAAGGAACCCGGTGGAACCCTGAACATTGTGGCGGTGGGCGTCCGGCGGTTCCAGATCAACGAGATGCTGGAAGATCAGCCCTGGCCAAGCGCCGACATCACGGAGTGGCCGATCGACCCGGGCGAGCCATCCACCGTGGAACGGCTGAGCGACCGGGTCCGGGAGTTGTTCGGGGAGTACCGGACCAATCTCAGCGAGGCGACCAACCTGAAGCTGAAGATCAACAGCATCCCGGACGAGCCCGAGGCGTTGGCCTCGCTGGTGGCCATCGCGATGCAAATCGAGCTGCGGGACAAGCAGAAGGTGATCGAGGCCGAGACCCTCCCCGCCATGCTGGAGGCCGAGGTGGGGCTGCTGGCCCGCGAAAAGATGATTCTGGAGTATGTCAGGGACTCCCAGGACCGCCAGAAGCATCTGCGTCTGGGTCCCACCGGTCAGATGTTCCTGAACTGACGGGCGTGCTAGACTAGTCGGCCTACGGGGGATTAGCTCAGTTGGCTAGAGCGCTACCTTGACATGGTAGAGGTCACTGGTTCAAGTCCAGTATCTCCCACTTTTCCGACCCGGGACTCCGACGGTGGATTGCGCCGCGTTGGTGTCCGGTTCCCTTCCCCGCCTTCTTGCCTGTTACAATCCCGGCCCAGTTCAGGGTCGGCCTTGGGGTTTGGCCCTCAAAGCGTGGATCGGGCCATGTCCGGCAGATCCCGACCGGATGCAGAGAGTTCCCGCCCCGGCTGCAAGCGGGAGTCCGGATCGCCGCCGGATACCACCCGGGAGCGGGACGGGACATCCGGCGCGGCCGGATTCAACCGTCCCCGGCAGGCTCCGTTACCGGCCGCATGAGCGGCGCCCGTGGGGCGCAAGCCAGGTGGAACCGCGAGCAGTGCATCGTCCCGGCGACAACGCACTGCCGTTTTGATTCTGCGGATCGTCGGCCGACGGTCCCGAATGTGGATCAGGAGTTTAATCGCGGTGAGCAAGCAGCAAGGCACACAGGAAGACAGGCTATACCGGATTCGGCACAGCGCGGCCCACGTCATGGCCCAGGCTGTGCGCGAACTGTATCCGGATGCCCGGCTGGCCATCGGACCACCGATTCAGGACGGCTTCTATTACGACTTCGACCTGGGCATGGAAAAGGGCCGGCCTCGCACCTTCCTGCCGGAGGATTTGGAGGAGATTGAACGGCGCATACGCCGCATTATTGGTGGCCAGCATCCGTTTGTATACCGGGAGGTTAACGCCGACGAGGCCCGTGTCCTGTTTGCCGACGAACCCTACAAGCTGGAACTGATCGAGGGCTTGGTCGAGGGCACGGTGGACGAGTACGGCGAGGAAACCGAAGGCAGCCAAGTCATCTCGACCTACACCCAGGACACTTTCGAGGATCTGTGCCGCGGCCCCCACGTGGAGCACACGGGCCAAATTCCGATTGAAGGCGTCAAGCTGATGAGCGTGGCCGGCGCTTATTGGCGCGGCGACGAGCACAGGCCCATGCTGCAGCGGATCTACGGTACCGCCTGGGCGAACGGCAAGCAGTTGAAGCGGCACCTCAAAATGCTGGAGGAGGCCCGCCAGCGGGATCACCGCAAGCTGGGCCGCGAGCTGTCGCTGTTTGTCTTCGACGAGGAGGTGGGACCCGGCCTGCCCCTATGGCTGCCCAATGGCGAGGTCATCATCAATGAACTGGAACAACTGGCCCGCGAGATGGAGACGGCGGCTGGCTACCGCCATGTCCGAACCCCCCACCTGACCAAGGAAAGCCTGTTCCAGCGCAGCGGCCATCTGCCGTATTACGCGGATTCCATGTATCCGCCCATGGAGATGGAGGGGGTGCGGTACTACATTAAGCCGATGAACTGCCCCATGCACCACAAGATCTACGGCAGCGAGCCCCGCAGCTACCGGGATTTGCCGTTGCGTCTGGCCGAATACGGCACCTGCTACCGGTACGAGAAGAGCGGTGAGCTGATGGGGCTCATGCGCGTGCGGTCGATGCAGATGAACGATGCCCACATCTACTGTTCGGAGGAACAGTTCGCGGCCGAGTTCATGGGCGTGATCGATCTTTATCTGCACTACTTCCGACTGTTCGGCATCGAGCAGTACCAGATGCGGCTGAGTACCCACCATCCCAAGGGCCTGGGCAAGAAGTACGTGGACAATGCGCGACTGTGGGCGCGCACCGAGGACCTGGTCCGGCGCACCATGCAGGAGGGGGAGGTGCCGTACGTCGAGGTGGCGGACGAGGCCGCCTTCTACGGACCCAAAATCGACGTGCAGGTTTGGAGTGCCATCGGCCGCGAGTTCACGCTGGCGACCAACCAGGTCGACTTTGCCGTCCCGACCCGCTTCGATCTGGTGTTTGTCAACTCGGACGGCGTGGAGGAGACACCGCTTTGCATTCACCGGGCCCCGCTCAGCACGCACGAGCGCATGATTGGGTTCCTGACCGAGCACTACGGCGGCAACTTCCCCCTGTGGCTGGCCCCCGAGCAGGTACGCATCGTTCCCATCACCGACGACCATGTGGTGTCCGCCGAAGCCTTTCAGGCGGCCTGCGAGGCCCGCGGCCTGCGGGCGGGAGTCGATGCCTCGTCCGCGCGCATGAACGCCAAGATCCGTCAGGCGCAGCTTCTGCGCATTCCGGTGATGGCGGTGATTGGGGACCGGGAGGTTGCTGACGATACCGTGTCCCTGCGGCTGCGCAGCGGCCAGCGGCGGCAGGGCATGCCCCGTGCTGCCTGCCTGGCGCGCGCCACCGACCTGGTGGCCGAACGCAGTGCGGATCTGACGGAACTGCTGGCCGCGTGACCGGTCCCGGACGGAAACCAAGTTTGAAGTTCGGTCGGTCGGAGTGCTAGAGTATGCTTTGGAATCCGGGCAACGGAGTCCAAGCAGTGTTGGCCGGAAGCCATGCCTGACAGGGAGTAGAGAGCCATAAGAAGAGGGAGACGCAACAACAACCGACGTCCGCAGATCGTCCTGCCGGACATCCGCGTGAACGAGCAGATCACCGCGCCTCAGGTGCGGGTGATTGACGATGCCGGCGAACAGATTGGGGTGATCGCCTTGGAAGAGGCGCGCGCCATGGCAACGGGGCGCCAGTTGGATCTGGTGGAGGTTGCCCGCAACGCCAATCCTCCAGTCTGCCGCATCATGGACCACGGCAAGTACATGTTCGACCGCCAGAAGCGGGAACGTGACAAGCGTAAGGTTCAGTCGCGGGTGGAAGTCAAGGAGATCCGTCTCAGTCCGCGCACCGGCGAGCACGACGTGGCTATTGCGGTGGGCAAGATTGAACGGTTCATCGCGGACGGCTCGCGGGTCAAGGTGCGGGTGCGCTTCCGCGGGCGCGAGCGCTTCAACCAGGAAGTGGGCCGTCAGATGTTGCGCAAGGTGGCCCAGGAAGTCGCGGATTTCGCCACGGTCGAGTCCGAACCCTCCTCCGAAGGCAATACGCTGATCATGGTTTTGCTGCCGGCAACCCAGAAGAGCAGCGCGCCGGCCCGCCAGCGGGTGCCGGCCGCGTAGGGACGAGTGCCATGCCCAAGATGAAGACCCACAAAGCCACCGCCAGCCGCTTCCGGATCACCCGGAACGGCAAGGTCATTCGCCGCACCCAAGGCGGAGGCCACCTGCGGCGCAACAAGCATTCCCGCATGCGGCGGATCTACAAGAAGAACGTCGTGGGCAACGTGAAGAGCATGCGCAAGATGGTTCAGCGCATGGCTCCGGTTGTGGACAACAGCTGATCCGCACCGGCCGTCGTCGGTCGCCGGCCGGACCTGCACCAGGAAACAGAGACATATGCCCCGTTCCCGCCCCAAGGTATACGCGCGCAATCGGCACAAGAAGGTGCTCAAGAGCACCAAGGGTCAGTTTGGCGGCCGTTCGCGCCTGTTTCGCACCGCCAACGAGGCGCGGCTGCATTCGCTGCACTACGCCTATCGCGACCGGCGCACCCGGAAGCGCGATTTCCGTCGCCTGTGGATTACGCGCATCAATGCCGCGACCCGCATGCACGACATGAACTATGGCCAGTTCATCCACGGCCTGAAGCTGGCCGAGGTTGAAATCGACCGCAAGGTCCTGGCGGACATGGCCGTCCATGACGAAGCCGGGTTCGCCGCCCTGGTTGACGTGGCGAGGGCCCAGTTGGCCTGACCCCCATGCCCCTCGCAGGGGCATCCCGGCCGGGAGCTTCCCGGCTCTGGGACCGAATCCGGCCACGGCCCTCCACGCGAGGGCCGTTGTCTTGGGTGTTGAAACCCGGCCCATCCGGTCCAACGCCCGAGCCGGGCACGCAACGGCACGAACTTCGAGCTTGAAACCGATACGCAGCCGGGTGAAGTTTGGTGGTGTGTTGCACGATCGGCTCTGCGGCCTCTTCCATTCGTTGCCGGTGTGGGTGCTTCCATGTTTGTATCAGGAGTCTGAACGTGCAACCATGAGTCGGAATCGGCTCCATGTTTGCGCGCAGCGCAAACATGCGATCGTTGTTTGCAAATAGAAGGGTGAAATCCAAGCAAGGAATCGTTGGTGTGTTATCGTGACCTGTTGTGCAAACAACAGGCCGATGAAATTCCATGTTGGTGGCGGATGCGAACAGCCCTTCGTTGTCGAATTCAGAAACCAGCCATCTTCAAGCCGTTGACCGGCTTGGCTCCACGTAACCGGTGGCATCGTTCGTGCCCAGAGACGGAGCCCAGTCTTCTTTTGGTCAAATCTGGTTTACTGCTTGTACAGGGGTTTCCATTCCAAGTCGTCGCGGATTGTGGCGTCGGCGATTTGGGGACCCCAAACTGGTTGGCCATGAGGCGAACAACCGATCCGGTTGGCTGGAAACATGGCATGCGATACCGAAGTGGTCCAGCCTGGAGATGGCCGCATACACCGACGGACTCAAGCTGTTGACCGGGGTTTGGCCCAGTCGTCGGCATGGTCGACTGCCAGACATGAACTGCAACCAGGCGCCGCTGGCCGTCGGGAGGTGCCAATCCATCGGGGCCGGGAAGGCAACAGGGTGAACCATTTGACCTCCTCTTTACGGGCCGGGCGATACGAGGAGCAGCCGGAAGGATTTCGGGCGTTCCTGCCCACCGATCTTCCACCGAACCCACCGGTTGTCCTGTCCGAAGATCTGTCAATTCGACTGGAGCAAGCGAGCCACGCACTGGGGCGCTTGGACGGCATCATCCAAACTCTTCCCAATCCGGATAGGTTCGTAATGATGTACGTGCGGAGGGAAGCAGTTCTCTCATCACAGATCGAGGGTACGCAAAGCTCGCTTCTGGACCTCCTGGCAGCCGAGGCCCGGGTTTCAATTCCGGACACTCCTCACGACGTGTCCGAGGTGCTGAACTACGTCAGGGCGTTGAACCATGGTCTGAGGGCACTGGGTGATCAGGAGATCTCGGTCCCGCTCCTGTGCGAACTGCATGGCATTCTGCTGCGTGAGACACGAGGTTCTGAACTGTCTCCGGGAAAATTGCGCAACCAGCAGGTTTGGATTGGCCCAAGACACACTCCGATTGAACATGCATTGTTCGTTCCGCCGCCGGCCCACGCAGTGGCCCGTTCCATGGGCAGTCTTGTGGAGTACATCAATTCGCCCAAGGACCTGCCGACACTGGTCTGGATTGGGTTGGTGCATGTTCAGTTCGAGACGATTCATCCATTCCTTGACGGCAACGGTCGCCTGGGCCGCTTGTTGATTACGTTGTTGCTGCAGCGGGAAGGCAAGCTGCAACATCCCGTCTTGTACTTGTCACACTATTTCAAACGTCGTCGGCCGGAATACTACGCACATTTGCAGGATGTACGCGACACAGGTTCCTGGGAGAGCTGGCTCGTATTTCATCTGGACGGGATCGCGGATGTGGCCGACAAGGCAATCAGGGACGCACGCGCGATTCTTGAACTTCGGGAAACGGACCGCCTGACCATCGCTCGTGAACTGGCACACCAGTCCGGGATCGGTTACAGACTGCTGGACAACCTCTTCGAACGACCAGTTGTCACAGTCCGGAATGTGATGGAGATGTTGGAGGTTTCCTATGACGTGTCTCGCAGGTTGATCCTGAAAATGGCCTCGTTGGGCATCCTGGATGAACTCGGGGATCGCAAGCGCAACAAGGCTTGGTTGTACCGGGACTACTTCAACCTGATCAGCGTTTGAGTACGGGTGGTTCAGGTACCGCGGCAAGGAGGTGACATTGGCCGGGACATCCAGTTGCACTGGACCATCGGTTCCGTATGTTTGGTTGTATAGCGGTTATGCCTCTCATCCCAGCATCGCTCCGGGATGGATCGCCACAGGCTTAGGGGTCCACGGCCTGAAGTTGCTCCCAGGCTTCTGCCATATCCTTTGCCAGCTTCGTATTGGATGCCATGCCAGTGCGCCCATGATTAATATATGAATATTGTATCATTTTTATATCGACCATTCACCCCGTCGGATCGGTTAGCCGATCCGACGGATGCCTTGGCTCCGCATTACACAGGGATCCGTTCCTCTGTCCCTCTGCCGGAGCCATTGGGACTTTCGCTGAGGGAATGTTTCAGGACATCGCTGTTGCCGGCTGACACGAATTGAGAAAGGCTTCCGATGGACGGCATATCGATAGGGAATGAACACCTGCGCGTGGATGTCAGGCAGATCGAGGGTCTGCAATGGCTGGCGTTTCGGGTCGGGGATGAAGGCGGCAACTGGATGGACGTAGCCGTGACCGGCGCGCGGGCTCCGGTGTCCATTTGGCAGGCGGAGCGTCGGGCTGTCAGCGAAAGTCCGGAGATGATCTGGGCACCGGCCAGCAGCGGAGATTTCCAACGCGACGTCGGCGGCTGGGACAGCGCAGAGGCGGAAGGGGACGAGCTTGTCCTGACCCGCAGGGCGGCATCGATCGATGCCAGTCCTCTAATCGAGACCCGTGTCCGACTGGATGGGGAGTGCGGGGTCCATGTCCGGACCCGGATCCGCATTGCGGCTGCGATCAGGCTAGCCCGGTGCATGCATCATGTCTGGCTGGCACCGGGAGGCCGACTGGAAAGGTTCTGCGAGCCCCTGGACTTCGCTTGGCTGCCGAACCTGCACCGGAGCGAGGATCACATTTGTGCCGATCACTTCTTCCGCGCACCAACGGTTGTTGCGGTGGCCCGGGGCTGCCACGCGGCCCTGCTCCCAGACCTTGCCCTCATGGAAGCGGATGCCCCCGTGCCTTTGGCTCTGGACCTGCGGATCGAAGGTACCGGTCTGGAAGCACCGCGCCTCTCCTTCGGCTTCTGCGCCTCGGAGCCGGAAGGGCACGTGTACTTCCGCAGTGGCCCGGACCTTGCACCGGTACTGGAGAACCGGGTCCTGACCTGCGGCTTTCGCCTGTGGTTCGGACAGGAGGAGACCCCCGGACAGGTCGTCGATCGAATCGTGCGGTGGCAGTGGCAGACGTACGGACACCCCCTGCTTAAGGAGCCGGAACCCCAGGTTCTCCCCTTCCGTCAGTACGGCACGCGCTATGTCTTCCGACACGAGTTGCCGACGAGTATTCGCAAGGTTGAGCGGCGGGGCTTGGAATGCGTTGGCATCGACAACCCTTACCGCCGCGGTGCCCAATTCCATGCCTGGGAAAACGATCTGCACGTCGGGTATGGCCTCAGGCACTATGCGGGGAGGCTGGACAACACGATGCTGCAGGAGGCAAGCCAGGGGATCCTCCACTTGTTCTCTGATACCCCGCGTACCGAAGGCGCCTTCCCCTGCATCTTCAACTTCGACGAAGGTGTCTGGGAGGGATCCCTGTTTTGGACGGCGCGCAGCGCGGATTGGCGCCGTGGGTTCGACACGGCAGCCATGTCCGTGTCGGCCTGGTGGCTGCTGCAGTGGGTACAGGACTTCCCCGACTTGGACCGAGAGCCGCTGCTGGAGCTTCTCACCGCCTACTGCGACTTTCTGGTTGGCAACCAGCTTGAGTCGGGTGCCATTCCCACCTACTTCGATGCGGACCTTAATCCCCTACCACCACTCAAGGAGAGCGCCACCACGGCCATAGCGGGAGCCGTCCTGGCCTCCGCAGCCAACCTGCTGCTGAATCCGCTCTATACCCGTGCCGCCATGCGGGCCGGCTACTTCATTGCCGAGCAGGCCATTCCGCATCTTCGGTTCGACGACTTTGAGACCTTCTATTCCTGCAGCCCCAAACCCGTGGATGCCGTGGACTACTGGTCGGGCCTCCCGCCGCATACCAACCTCTCCATCCAATGGGCCTGCGACATGTACCTGGAGTTGTGGAAGCGCACGCGCGAGGAACTGTGGCTGGAGCACGGAATGCACCTGCTGAACATCCTCTCCCTGTACCAGCAGGTTTGGAATCCCGTGCACCTGCCCGGCCACCTGTTCGGCGGGTTCGGCGTGATGAACACGGACGGCGAATGGAACGACGGGCGGCAGGCCCGGTTTGTGTCCACGTACGGTGCCTGGTACTTGGCCACGGGGCGCACCGAGTACCTGGAACGGGCGGTGGCCGCCTGCCGCGCCTCGTTTGCCTTGATGGACATCCGGGAGAACCACCTGAACAACATCAACACGGTGGAGATGCCGGACCATGGCCTGCATCTGGGCTACGCGCCGGAAAACATCCACCACAGCGGCCGCGACACTGGCTATGGGTGGTCCGGCATGAACTGGAGTGCCGCCGGCGGCCTGGCGGCCAGCGCCTGGCTGGAACGGCATCTGGGTTCCGTCTTCCTTGATGTCTCGCGCCGCGTCGCCCATGGCATTGACGGGATGCGGGCCCAGGTCCTGTCGTGGACGGAGGAACGCGTGGAGTTGGAACTAGCGTCCGCCCTGCGCGATCTGACGCATCCGTACAACGGTCCCAGGGACATTGTGCTCCTGGCCGGGGGCTGGCAGTGGATGGACGAGGATCCCGACGATCTTGAGCTGGTGGTCAATGGCGAGGAACTGGGTGTCATCGAGGCCGAATTGCTGCAGGCCGGGCTGTCCCTGACCCTGGATGGCTGAGGTGGATGCCATGGTCGAACCGCTGCGCCTTGATCAGGTGGGATTCGAGGATCAGTCCGCGGTTCGTGTGGCAACGGGACTGATCCGAACCGCCGGGTTACGGCTGCCGCTGCACGGACTGCTGCTGGGCGTGGCCGCCGTGCCAGCCTGGTGGGTGATAACCAATTCGGGCCATGTTCCGGTGGCCTCGCTGCTGGCCTGGTTGCTGACGGTTCCGCTGTGGTCTGCCCTGAGCTACCCCGTCGGGCGGGCCGCCACTGGCCGGGCTACGAATGGCCGCGTGATCCTGCAGCTCCTGGTGGTCCACTGGCGATCGGCGTTGCTAATCGGCCTGCCTCCGGTGGCGGGGTTTGGCCTGTGGGTGGCGATCGTCAATCTTCAAAGGACCGAACCGCCGTTGCCGGTTGCCGTGGGGATGGCGGGTCAACTTGGTGTGACCGCGGTGCTGGCGGTCGTGACCGTGCATGCCCTGACGGTTCGGGTGCTGTTCAACCTGCCGACCGGCCGGTCACTGCGGTACGGACTGGCCTTGGCCCTGCGCTGGCCGTTGGCCACGGTTGGCCTGATTGCCGGCGTCTGGCTTCTGGTCTTGGCGGCCAGATCCCTAGGAGAGGTGTTCTGGCTGCTATTGCCGGGCTTGACACACCCGTGCGCCGTTGCGGCCACGGTGCTTCTGTGCCGGCGCGGGCAGCAACTCGAGGTGGAAGCGGAGGCCCACATGTTGCAGGAGGACTTCCAATGACCAGATTGGTGTTTCTTGGCGGATTTCTGGGTGCCGGCAAGACGACGCTTCTGTTGCGTGCGGCCTCGATGTTGCAGGACCGCGGGCTGGAGGCCGGCTTTGTGACCAATGATCAGGGCAGCGACTTGGTGGACACCGCGCGGGGTGCTTCCGCGAAGCTGCCGGTGGCGGAAGTGGCGGGTGGCTGCTTCTGCTGTCGCTGGTCGGAATTGGCCGGAGCTTTGGAGACGTTGGCGGATCGAGGACCCGACGTCATCCTTGCGGAACCGGTGGGCAGCTGCACCGACCTGGCCGCCACGGTCCTTCGTCCCCTGCTGGTGCAGGGACCGGCGAACTTGGACTTGGCTCCGCTTTCGGTACTGGTGTCAACGAACAACGCCTCGGCCCGCCGGTCGGCCAAGGTCGAATGGCTGCAGGATCAGCAGGTGAGGGAATGCCACTGGCTGCTGCTCGGCAAGGCGGACCGCCTGTCGCCGGCGGACCGGGAGGCGCGGCGCGCGGAGTTGGCGGCTCTCTATCCGGGTGTGTCGCGCATCCTTCCGGTGTCCGGACGCACCGGGGAGGGTGTGGACGACTGGCTTGATCTGGTTCTGGGCAGGCCGGTGGACAATGTCGAAGTCCTGGACATTGACTACCGGACGTATGCGGAGGCTGAGGCGGAGCTCGGTTGGCTGAATGCCGCGTGCGAACTGCGCAGTTCGCAGCCGCACAACCCATCCCAAATCGCCGAGACGATGGAGAGTCGCATGGCGGATCGGCTGGCGGCCGAAGGCGTGGAACTGGCTCACTTCAAACTACTGGTCAGGACGCCGACAGGGGCGCGCGCCGGCAGCCGGGTTTCCCATGCCGAATCCTGGGAGTGGGATTCGGATGCCCCGCTCTTGCCCGATTCCGGGGGTATGGAACTGGTGGTCAACCTCCGGGCCTTGGGCGCGCCCGACGTGCTGTGGGATGCCTTGGTGGAGGCCCTCTCCAATCTGCAGGCGGAGTACAGCATCCGGTGGTACATGACCCGGTGCGAGGCCTTCCGGCCCCTCGCACCCAAGCCGGAGATCCGGATCGCCTGATCTTCGGCCTGCCGGCCCGACGGGGGTGTCATCGAGGAGCTTCGGGTCCCAGCGGATCTGCGCCCATATCAGTGCAAACAGTGCCGATAGGTGTCCATGCGGTCGGTGAGAGCCAGCCGGTCGGTCAGCCTGGCCATCATGTCGGCCTTGACCGACAAGTGTGCGGGGTCGTCCCAAAGATTCCGCATTTCCAGTGGATCGTTTTCCAAGTCGTAAAGGACGCCGTCGCCGAAGCCGCCGTAGACGCAGACCTTCCAGCGTTCCGTGATCAGCATGCGATAGCGGCACATCTCCGTGGAGATGCCGTCCTCGTCATATTCGATTAGTTTGCCTTCCTGCTGCGGCCGCGCCCCGTCCTCGATTACCGGCCGCAGGGATTCGCCGGGGAGAATGGCGCGGCGGGAGCGATGGCCGCCGCGCAGGTCGAATGCCTCCTGGCCCAGGCCGGCGTAGTCCAGGACCGTGGGGACGAAGTCCAAGTGGCTGACCGGCTGCGGAATCCGAGCTCCCTTCCGGCCATCCGGAGTGTGCCAGATCAGCGGCACGCGCACCACGGGTTCGTACGGCCAGGGTCCCTTGAGCAGCAGGTTGTGGGATCCCAGATACTCGCCGTGGTCGGAGAGGAATACCACGATCGTGTTGTCGGTCAGGCCAAGTTCCGTCAGGGCATCGCGCAGTCGGCCCATGCAGTCGTCGATGTGGGTGATCATGCCGTAGGTTTGGGCAATCGCCTCCCTTAGGATGCCCTCGTCCCAACCCCGGTGCGTGGGGCGGTCGAACCGTTCCAGGTAGCCACAGGGGTCCTCACTGCAGTCCCAGTTGTCGGGCAGCGATACGGATTCCGGGTCATACATTTCGCTGTACGGCCGCGCCGCGCAAAAGGGAGCGTGCGGATCGGGGAACGAGGTGACCAGGAAGAAGGGCCGGTCCCCCTGCCGACGCAGGAATTCGATGCTGCGCTCCGTAATCCAGTCGTTGTAGTGCCATTCGGACGGAACGGGCATGCGCCAGGTCTGGGGACCGGCCGAGGCATAGGCTTTCTCCCGGCTCAGTTCGGCCTTGGTTCCCGATCGCCTGGCCTCGACGTCGTTTACATAGTCGCCAAAGACATAGTTCACGTGGCCGCCCACGTAGTCGACACTCTGGTAACCGTAGTACGGCAGCGGCAGTTCCGTGATGTCGTGGCCGTTCCACAGTTCCTGGCTTTCCCACGAGGACGGCTGACCAGCCTCGTCCCGCGCCTCCGTGTTGAAGGGCTGCAGGTGGATTTTGCCCGCGCAATGGGTTCGATACCCATGTTCGGCCAAGAGGCCGGTGATTGTGGGAATGTTCTCGTCCAGGTTGCAGCCGTTGGTCGTCAGGCCGTGCTGGCGCGGGGTCAGGCCGGTGTGCAGCGAGGCCCGCGTGGGCGAACACACCGGATTGGTCGGGTAGGCCCGGTTGAAGTTGACACCGTCGGCGGCCAGCCGATCCAGGTTCGGCGTTCGGACTTCATCGTTGCCGTTCCAACCCAGGCAGAAACTGTTCATCTGGTCGACGATGATGACGAGGAAATTGGGGCGCATTGGGAACTCGCTGTGGTTGCAGGTGATCAAGTAGGAGGCATACAGCCGGGGTTGGACGAACCCGGGGAACGCGCGGGCAGGTGCCAAGATGCTGCCGCATGTGTACTCCTTCGGCCAGCCGCGCTTTATGTGCCCCTATCCGGCTCGAAGGGATTCAACACGGGTACGCCGGCACGGTCGAAGTGGCGGACATTGCGGGTGACCACCGTCAACCCGTGGACGAGGGCGGTAGCGGCGATCATGAGATCGACGTTGTCGTATCCCAGAGATGCCGACAGCTGTCCCCAGCGCTGCGCCACTGCAACATCCAGGGACAAAACCCGGTCTCCGTACAGGGTGAGCAATCGGAACAACCAGACATCCAACGCGTGGGCGAAGGGAGCATTGTGGCGTTCCTGTTGCGTGATGCCCCGCCGTATCTCGCCAATGGTAACGGCACTCAGGAACAGTTCCCGGGGCTGGTGCTGCGCCGCCCATCGGGCGACCTGAGGGTGTCTGTCCGGTCTGCGGAGGGCAGACACTACGTTGGTATCCAGCAACACTACAGATCCACCGGGCGGGCATCCAGCGGCCAGCGCTCGAACTCGAAGTCGCCGCCTTTGGGTATGGCCAACAGGTGTTCCACGAATGTGGGCGTGTCGCTCGGTTCCTGCTTGCAAAGCCGTTCGTACTCTGCCACGGCCAGCACCACAACGGCGGGTTTGCCCCTGCGCGTCACTTGCTGGGGTTCGCCTGCCAAGGCGGCATCCACCACGGCGCTGAAGCGGTTCTTGGCATCCTGCAATTGCCATGTGGGCATGTGACTTCTCCTGTCTAGACTGTCTAGCCAATTATGCCACAAACAGCACGGATGAACCGATGAGCCGCCGCACGGCTGAGATGATGGCGGTGACCGACAGGTACATCAGCGATCGATGTCCCCGGGACTCTGTAGTCTCTGGTTCGGGACGGCAACTCGAAGGCGTCGTTGTCGGGCGCCGGGGGAATGTCGTGCAAGTGGTCCACAAAGTTGGGCATATGATCCGGTTGGTCTTGGCACAGCAAGTCCGTGGATACGGTATATGTAATATACGCATACCATTTGGGCTTGAATTTCGTCCCTTCCTGTCGGATGCGAGCCTGTCGGGGTGGGCAATCGGCATAGGGATTGTGGCCTTTGACCCGCAGCCAGCCGGCCTTGAGTACATACAGATGGCTATCTGATACCTTGACCTCCGAGGGAATGGTGAACCCATCCAGTGTGTGGTACTTACTCTTGAAACGGAGATAGCCCCCACCGGCAAAGAACGCCTGGAAGGCATCCGCCAGGTATTTGAGGGTGTATTTCACTTCCTTGTGCCCATAGTCCTGTAGCCAAGCATAATCCGATTCATTCCGCAGCGCCGTAACTCACATTCCATCCCGTAGAACGATAGATTAGGAGGTTCAAGGCGTGTACCCGCTTGATAGGCCGCATATTCCTGTTGCTTGCGGGCCAGGAAATGGTTCCAGGCAAAGCGGCAGGCCCCGGCCTGTCCCGCCCAGCCTGTTAGAATGGATATTCAAGTAGCGGCAAAGCGACCGGTGACAAATGCCAATCCCTCGCCCACCATCACCGTAGGTGTATGCCGGAGAAGCAGGAGAACACCGTCGCGGGGGCTGACCACTTCGCTCTGTTCACGCCCGTACACATCCCGTATACAGCCAAGGCGCTGACCGGCCTGGACATCAGCCAATAGCTCCGTCTCGCTTTCAAACAGTCCGGCGGACTGGGCCGAGATAAGGTAATCCAGGTTGCCATCACCCCATAGATGGTGGGTAGGTTGCTTGACGGGACAGGGTACTGGTCTCATCTGTAACATAGACATGATGTTGAGAATGCCCTGTGCATAGACAGTGATGGCTTCACGTCCGGCTCTGCCACCACCCGGTGTTTCTGTATACAGGCAGGGAATGCCTGCCGCATGAGCTACGGAAATGGTCCGGCCTGGAGGTACCGGTGGGGGATGTCCCCAGATGACGGCTGTTCCAAACGCCTTTGCCCCCTCCAGGCTCTGCTGGCCTGCAGGGGTATCCTCGTGGATGTAACCCACTAGGGTAGGGATATTGGACTGCGGACCACCACTATGTAAATCAATATAGAAATCCGCGTGGCGGATCAACTGCCGGTACATTACGTCCGCTATGCGTTCGGTTAATGTACCCGTGGTGGAACCTGGAAAAACCCGAGCCAGATTGCGTCCATCCACAGGACTGTTGCGGGTATGGGTCTCGAAAGCCGGTACATTGCTTACTGGCACCATGATGATTGTGCCACGCATGTGGTGGGGATCCAACTGTTGGTAAACACGAGGAATGGCTTGTATCCCTTCCATTTCATTGCCGTGTACACCGGCAGTTACTACCAGGATTGGACTCCGCACCTCACTGGTTGCATACAGAATGGGAAGTTGCCATGAGCCTCCTCCCGGACGGGGGCCAACGGTGACTTGGGTAAATCCCTTGTATTGTGGAACCAAGTCTGCAAGTTCAAATTCGAGGTTGGATGTCATAAAGGCAAAGACTCCGTAACACCAAAGGTTGCTCTGTGTTTTGGGGTTGACTTCAAGTGGAATGCCATAACGGGTTCGTGAAGTTCAACTGCAAGCAGGCAAAATCCAAGTTACACAGTCCATCATACAGGCAATGCTGATTCTGTGCAAACTGCCAAAGCAGATTCATGTCTGACTCCACGAATCTCTGGTCTGAAGTGGTGAAATCACGCAAGGCTGCTAAAAATGGACGTCGGATTGTGATTGAGACTTTCCAGGCACTACCTCCAGTTTTTCTGCACACCTTGCATGTGCCTTTGCAGTTGGGTTCCTTCTTCGTCAGGGCGTTAATTGAGACTATGCTCTAGTGTTGTGTCCCGGAAATAGCCGTGCATAATCTCTGGATCTTGTGGAGGATGGAGTCGGCGGGGTCCGGGCGCCGGGGTTGCAGGGGTCGGTGAAGCGGCGAATCTTCGCCTTGAGCTGGGTAACGGAGGCAAAGGAGCCGCGGCGGATGGCCTTCTGCGTGATGATGCGGAACCGGATCTCGACCTGGTTGAGCCAGGAAGAGTAGGCGGGGATGAAGTGGAGATGGCAGCGGGGCCGGGCGGCCAGCCAACGCTTGACACGGGCGTGCTTGTGGGTGCCGTAGTTGTCGACGACGAGGTGGATGTCGAGGTTCGGGGGCACGTTGGCGTCGATGTGTCGGAGGAAGCCCGGGAACTCCTGGTGGCGGTGTCGCGGCCTGCACTGGGCGAGGACCCGGCCGGTGGCGATGTCCAGGGCGGCGAAGAGGGTGGTGGTGCCGTGGCGGAGGTAATCGTGCGTCACGCCTTCGACATAGCCCAGCCCGAGAGGCAGGAGGGGCTGGGTGCGCTCCAGGGCCTGGGTCCGGTTCTTCCCGTCGACGCGCAGCACCATCGCATGGTCGGGCGGATGGAGATGGAGGCCGACGATGTCGCGGACCGTCTCGACGAAGAAGGGATCGGTGGAGAGCTGGAAGTGCTTCTGCCGGTGGGGCTGGATGCTGAACGCGGTCCAGATACGCTGAACCGTGGACTTCGACAGCCCGATGACCTCGGCCATGGCACGACAGGTCCAGTGCGTGCTGCCGTCGGGGGATCGGGTCTCGAGCGTCTTCCGCAACAGCGTCATGACGCTGTCGTCCGGGATGGTGCGCGGCCTTCCCGGCCGGTGTTCGTCGTACAGGCCCATGAGGCCCTGGGTGCGAAAGCGTTCGCGCCACCGGCCGACCGTCTGGCGGCTGACGCGGAGCCGCGCGGCCACCGTCGTGTTGTCCAGGCCCTCGGCGCACAGCAGCACGATCCGGGCGCGGCGCACCAGGCCCGCGGGCAGACTGCGCGACCGGACCAGCGACGCGAGTTCCTCACGCGTGTCCCGGCTGACTTCAAGCAGCTGCAACGGACGTCCCCGGGCCATGGCCCCTTCCTCCTGCGGGCGGATGAGGAGCAAGATGCCTTGTCTTCGTCATTATGTCCACATACTTAAGGGACGCAACACTAGTTACCGTATGGGGTGCAGTCGAGCTCGGAGTTGCGTTTCCGGCGTGCCAACAAGCTCGATCAGTGGCTTGAGGACACCATCGCATGTTCTCCCTCCTGAATGTAGGCGACTCCGACCAACTACGGGGCCGGTTCCCAACGGAGTCAACGGTACAAGGACTGCTGTGTGGTTGATCAAAGACAGGACCGTAAGCTTTCCACCCCATTCAAAGCGTCAGAAGGAGCACTTCAGCAGAGTGTGTTCGACCGTCACCCAAGCTTTGTCGGAGCCGGTTCTTTCCGTTTCCTGAGTTCCGACGTCATCGCGCCGTTGAAGTCCAGAACTTCAAACAACGGACGATCTCGGTTTCGCTGGAGCCTGGCATCGGATTTGGGCAACGCTTCGCCCACTCGATGGTCTCTTCCATGTTCGTTACTTGCCACAGCCAAAAGCCTGCCGCCAATTGCCAGTTGCCGCGAAGGGGCCGTCCGTGACCGTGCGGTCCTGGCCATCAAACGCCACTCACTTGCCTTGAGACCTTCGCCAGCCAACAACACGTCTGCTTTGGTGAACTTGCCCATGGCCTCAAGGAGTTCGGTTGACAGCATCGTTCCTGATTCGCTGTCCCTGGTCGCCTTGAGCAACACCATCCCTTTCATCACCTTGGTCCTCGAATGGTCACGGGCGCGTGTCGCAGACCGGCACGCGCTTCCATAGTGGCGGAATGCCTGCCCGGATATGACTGCATTGGGCAACACCGCGGCGCGGGCGACATGACGCTCCGGCCAAGCGTGCGCTCGTCAGTGTACCGCCAGCCACACCACGAGGTGGACATCATCCTCGGTAATCTGCGGCAATGGTTTCGGGGGTTCGTAGGGTTCGAAGCCCAGTTCTTGATGACGGCCAGGATATTGCGAGCCTGAACTACGGGTTCGATTGAATCGTTCATGGCCTGTCGGAACCTGCGCACCGTTCGTTTAGGGCAGGGCGCGCTCAACGTGTCCACAGCTCGGTCAATGGCTTCCTGATTCTCCCCGGGTGGAGGGTTGGTGCGCACGATGTCGGCAGCCCTGCACAGTGCTCGGGGAATGTCGGGCTCGAGGTTGGACTTGTCGGCATGAAATTCCACTTGACGGCAACATCGTCCCGCGCAACCTGCCATGCCTCGTGGGCAAGGTCTGCAGTGTCGTTTGTGAGTTGCCGCGGTGTATGCCATCCGTTCGCAGGGCGCGCTGCATCCAAGCAGATCAGCGTTTCGTCGGGCAGAAGGGATCGGATGAATCCAGATTCTCCGTTGCCACAAAGCGGAACAGGGACTGTGAATGATCACCCACGCGGATGCAGAAGGCGCATCCGGCAATTGCCTTCGCCAAAGTCCTGGAAACACGTTCTACCAGAGCGAAACCGCGTCAGGCAGGAAAAGAACAGATGCAGATTGATTGAGCCGTGTAGCCGCGTAGCGTCTCGGCCCTGAAGCTAGAATTCGAAACCGTCATGCGCTTGCGGGCGGACCAAGAAGGCTATACTGACTCTAGTGCACCTTTACGGAAGTGGTTGGGATCAGATGGAGGCCATCTTGCCCCCTCACGGACCCAAGCAGACGATTCTGGCAGGCAGCCGCGGTTTGACCTTGCAGGCAGCGGACCGCCCGGTCCTGGAACGGTGGGCGCGGTCGCAGGCCCTGTCCCACCGCCAAGTGCAGCGGGCGCGCATGCTGCTGGGGCTGGCGGAGGGCCGCACGCTGGCGGCCCTGGACCTCGACACCGGCAAGGTGTACTACGCCGACGCCAAGCGGCATCGGCACCAGGCATGCCTGGCCTTCCTGCGGCAGTGGGCCCGGCGCTTCCCCACGCAGCGGGTGCATCCGGTCCTGGACCACTACTCCCCCCACAAGCACCGCAAGGTGAAGAGTGGACGGAAGGCCCACCCCCGCTTCCACTTTCACGTCACCCCCACCGCCTGCGCCTGGCTGAACCCGGTCGAGCACTGGTTCAGCGCCCTGCAGCGCCAGGGGCTGGCCCGCGGCTCCTTCGCCGACGTGGCCGACCTGCGGGCGACCCTCGGTCGCTACGTGCGCGGCCGCAACCGCCGGGCCGCGCCTCCGCCGTGGAACACCAGGGCCGATGAACTCCTGGCCCGCATCGCACAGATCCGAAGAACTTGCGGAATGGTGCACTAGGAATGTTTGTCTGCGCACGGAAAGTTGTGCGTGTTTTGTCTTCTCAAACAAATTTTGACCATTGCATGTCTTTGTTACAATGCGAATCTCAAAACCGGATAACGGAGGAAGAGCATGACTGCATCTCGTATTTCCCGGCGCAGGTTTTTTCAAGGTTTGTCTTGGGTGGGAGTTGGCACGGTGGTCGCTGCCTGCACACCCATGCCAGCACCCACGGTGACCGAGGAGGGAGTTCCCGCCGCCGAAGCCATCCACATTCGCTTTGCGGGATGGGGCAATACGGAGGAGCTGACTCTTTATGAGAACATTGCCGCCGCCCACATGGAGGAGGACTCAGGCATTGAGATAGAGAACCTGGGATTCCCGGGCTCGGACTATGCCCAAAAACTTTTTTCTTGGATAGCTTCTGGGGATCCGCCGGAGAACCTCCGTACCGGTACCCAGTACTTCCCCACGCTGTGGGCGGACGGTGTCTTGCTGGCCCTGACGGAGTACTTCAATAGCACGCCGGATCTGCTGGATGACGCCCAATACATGACGGTACTGTATGACATCTACACGTTGGACAATGAAATGTTCGCCACCGTGATCGGTCCCAATGTCATGGCGGCCTACCTGAACATGGATATGCTGTCGGAGGCTGGTCTTGAATACCCGGGTGCAGATTGGACCTATGACGATTACGCCGCCATGGCCGTGGCCATGACCGGCGGTGAAGGTATGGAAAAGACCTTTGGTTCCAGCAACGCCTACTGGTGGATGGTGTGGGAGAGCCAGCTGTGGGCCCGGGGCGGGGATCTCTTCGATGCCATTTACAATCCGACTCGCTGCCTGCTGGACAGCGAGGAGATGATCGAGACCTGTCGGTGGTTCCAGGACATGGTACACACCCATGGGGCAGCTCCGACCGCCGGTGAGGCGGCCGGCTTTGAAGGCGGCTGGAATTCGGGCCGCATCGGCATGGAGATAACCGGTACCTGGGCGGTAAACGCCCGGCGTAAGATTGATGCCTTTGCCTGGGATCTGGCTCACCTGCCACGGGAAAAGCACCAAGCGTCGGCCCATGCAGCCGGAGGCATCGTGATTCCCAATACAGTCGCACATCCCGACGCAGCCTGGTCACACGCGGCGTACCATCAGGGAGATCGCGCCCAGGAAATGTATGCACGTGATGGACTGAATGCGCCCATTATGCTGAAGTGGGCTACGTCTCCGGCGTTCCTGGAACTGGAGGGGGCTCCCCCGCATCACTCAGCCCGCGTGGATGCCATGGCTTACTCCCGAAACAGGGACTTCTACTTTGCTCAGTGGACCGAGGTGCGCAACAAGGCATTCAATCCCGAGATGGATAAGCTGATGACCGGAGAACAAACGCCAGAAGACACGGCCCTCAACATGGCACAGAAGGCTCAGGAAATCCTCGACGCCTGACATCCCACATGCGGGATGTGTGATTGGCCTGCCCTGCAATGAGTTGCAGGGCAGGTTCCTTGAGGTGCGGCATCCGGTGAGTTCGTTTCCGGCATCCGGTCTGATTTCTGGGAATATTGTCGTTTGCTAGAATTCAGGTCGCGAGCGCAACACAGTGGAGGCTGGACATGGTCCGTATGCAACTTTCCCGGCGCCGGTTCTTGCAAGGTGTGTCTTGGTTGAGTGCAGGCGCCTTGGTGGCCGCCTGTACCGCCCCCATGCCTACTCTGGCAGGCATGGATGAAGGTGCGGCGGCTGAGCCCGTTCGCATCCGCTTTGCCGGATGGGGCAATACCGAGGAATTGACTCTCTATGAGAATATCGCCGCCGCCCATAGGGAAGAAGACCCGGGCATCGAGATTGAAAACCTGGGGTTCCCTTTCTCTGATTACGCCCAGAAGCTGTTTGCTTGGATTGCCTCCGGGGATCCGCCGGAAAATCTGCGCACGGGTACGCAGTTCTTCCCGACGCTGTGGGCCGACGACGTGTTGTTGCCGTTGACCGAATACTTCAATGTCGAGGAGAACTTCCTGGATGACAGCCATTACATGACGGAGCTGTTCGACATCTACACCATGGATGACGACATGTTTGCAACCGTCATCGGTCCCAACGTGATGGCGGCCTATCTGAACATGGATATGCTGGAAGCGGCCGGACTGGAGTATCCCGCGGAAACCTGGACCTATGACGATTGGGTTGCCATGGCCCAGGCCATGACGGGTGGTGAGGGCATTGATCGGACATTCGGATCCACCAATGCCTACTGGTGGATGGTGTGGCAGGTGCAGCTTTGGGCCAGAGGCGGCGATCTCTTTGATCAGGTATACGACCCAACGACCTGTACGCTTGACAGTGAAGCCATGGTGGCCACTTGCCGCTGGCATCAGGATCTGGTGCACACCCACAAGGTAGCCCCCACCGCCGGCGAGGCGGCGGGTTTTGAAGGCGGGTGGAATTCGGGACGCATCGGTATGGAAGTCACCGGCACGTGGGCCGTGAACGCCCGCCGCAAGATTGACGCGTTCAGCTGGGATCTGGCGCACCTCCCCCAAGATATGCACCAGGCCACGTCACATCTGGCAGGCGGCATCGTAATCCCGAAAACCGCCCGGAATCCAGATGCGGCCTGGTCGCACGCGGCCTATCACATCAAGGACCGGGCCCAGGAGATGTACGCCATGGATGGCCTGAACGCGCCCATCATGCTGAAGTGGTCCAACTCTCCCACCTTCCTGGAACTGGAAGGGGCCCCTCCTCGCCACAAGATTCGCGTGGACGCCATGTCGTATTCGCGCAACCGGGACTTCTACTTTGCCCAGTGGACGGAAGTTCGCAACAAGGCCTTCAATCCAGAAATGGACAAGCTGATGACAGGTGAGCAGACACCGGAAAACACCGCTCGCAACATGGCCCGAAAGGCCCAGGAGATTCTGGACGGTTAACACACGGTACCCAGAATCAACACACTTCCATCTGGAATTTCCTGGCAGACAGCCAAGACAGAAGGGAACTTCGTGCGGCAGTTGCCCGGTCTCGACTCCGGACCGGGCAACTGCCGCCAGACTACCTGAAGGCAGGGAAACCGACTTGTGATTGGACGTCTTTTGGCTTCCCGGGGCCGGAATCTTACCCGGCGGGAAGCCCTCGAGTGCTACCTGTTTATTTCCCCGGTATGTATCGGACTTCTGGCTTTCACCATTGGCCCCATATTGGCTTCCCTCTATTTCAGTTTCACGGAATACAACATTATCCGGGCACCGAAGTGGGTGGGTCTGGGAAAGTTCCATGACCTGATACAGGATGAACTGTTTTGGCAGTCCCTTAAGGTAACAAGCCTGTATGTGGTCATGCACCTGCCGCTAAGCCTGGTGCTGGCGTTGGGCATCGCCCTGCTCATGAACCAGAAAGTGCGTGGCATCATATTTTTCCGTACTGTCTATTACCTGCCGTCAGTCGTGTCCGGTGTGGCCGTGGCACTGCTGTGGATGTGGATTTTCAATCCCGAATTTGGTATTCTCAACACGCTGCTGGCTTTGGTCAACATCCGGGGACCGGCATGGCTCTTTGATGAGCACTGGTCCCTGCCGGCGATTGCCCTCATGAGTTTGTGGGGTGTGGGTGGCAGCATGCTGATCTACTTGGCGGGCCTGCAGGGCATCCCCAGCGAACTGTACGAGGCCGCGGAGATCGACGGTGCGTCTCGCTGGCGCCGGTTCTGGTTCATTACGTTACCGCTGTTGAGTACCGTGATCCTGTTCAACCTGGTGATGGGCCTCATCGCGTCCTTCCAGGAGTTTACGCCGGCCTATGTCATGACCAGCGGAGGGCCGAATTTCTCCACCTTGTTCTACAACTATTACCTGTACGAGAACGCGTTCGAGTACCTGTACATGGGCTATGCCTCCGCCATGGCCTGGGTCCTGTTGGTGATTGTGCTGATCCTGACGCTGCTGGTATTCAAGTCCTCGCCCATGTGGGTGTTCTATCAGGAACGACAGAAGGAATAGCTGTGTCTGTAGCCCAGGGCACGAGCAGGACTACGGCGCGGCGCCTTGAACATTTCTTAACCTACTTGTTGCTGGTCACCGGGGGGGTGGTCATCTGTATCCCGTTCTTCTGGATGATCTCTACCTCCCTGAAGCAGCAGATGGATGTCTACCTCTTTCCCCCCCAATGGATCCCCGAGCCAGTGCAGTGGGACAACTATCGACAGGTCATGACCTTCTGGCCCTTTTGGACCTATGTCGGCAACAGTGTCTTTGTCAGTGTGGGTTCGATCGTCGGCAAGCTGATTGCCAGTTCGCTGGCGGCCTATGGGTTCGCCCGTTTGCGGGCGCGCGGCCGGGATGTCATTTTTGTCATTCTGCTCAGTACCATGATGCTGCCCAGTCAGGTGACGCTGATTCCCCAGTTCATCCTGTTCAGCAAGCTGCGCTGGATTGACTCGTTCAAGCCGTTGGTGGTACCGGCGTTTTTCTTAGGGCCATTCTACGTTTTCCTGCTGCGTCAGTTCTTTATGACCATCTCCTTTGAACTGGAAGACGCGGCGCGCATGGACGGGTGCAATTCGCTGCAGGTCTTCTACCGCGTGATTCTGCCTCTCTCGATGCCGGCACTGGCCATAGTTGCCATCTTTGAATTCCGGGGACGTTGGAATGATTTCCTGGAACCGCTGATCTTCTTGAATTCGCCGTCCAAAAGAACGCTGGCGCTGGCGCTCCAGTTTTTCCAGGGTTCGGAAGGTGTGTTGCCTCAGCTGCATCTGCTGATGGCCGCCTCTTTCCTGAGCATGGTACCCCTGTTGGTGTTGTTCACGGTGGCCCAGAAGCGGTTCATCCAAGGCATTGTCTTCACGGGGATCAAAGGCTGACCACAGGCGCCAACATTGCCTTTTTCCAGTTATCGTGTGTCCCGACCTCCCTCCTGCACCAGTTGCCGAGTCTTGTCCACGATTCACTGGAAGCTTCCGTCAATATGAATGACACCCGACCCAATATTCTTTTTTTCTTCGCGGATCAGTACCGCCATGATGCACTCGGCCTGAACGACGCGGCTGTGGTACAAACTCCCGGCCTCGATGATCTGGCAGCGCGCGGCATGCGGTTCTCGCATGCCTTTACCCCCACTTCTCTCTGTTCGCCTGCCCGAGCTTCCCTATTGACAGGACTCTACGCCCATAATCACGGCTTGCTGGCCAACATGGGCAATTTCAATGGGGTCTTCGATCGGCAGCTGTTGGACCACGTGGGTTACCCCCAGTTGCTGGGACGCAACGACTACGATGTGCACCATGTGGGCAAGTGGCACCTGCCTGCCGATGACAACCCGATCCATTGGGGGTTTCAGTCCTTTGCATCGGACTCGCACTACGCTGCGGAAAAAAGGAATCTGGGGCTGGAAGCGGATCGGGCCAAGGAAGTGCAACGGTTGGAATGGGGTGGCTCGGCACCGTTCTGTGGTCGTTCCCAACTTCCAGCCGAGCAATTGCAGGAGGCGTGGGCAGCGGACAGGACCATTGCCTTGCTGGAAGAGCAGGCGACCCGGGATCAGCCGTTCATGATCTGCACCTCCTTCTTCGGCCCCCATTTCCCCTACAGTGTGCCCGCCCCCTACGACACCATGTATGACCCGGATTCAGTGGGACGCTGGGGCAATTTCGAGGAAACTTTCGCTGGTAAGCCGCTCATTCAGCAAAAGGAGATGTTGCGCTGGAACGCCAGTCACTTGACCTGGGCTGACTGGCAGCGGGTGATCGCCCATTACTGGGGCTATTGTACGTTTATCGATGCTCAGATCCAAAGCGTGCTGGAGCGACTGGAGGCACTGGAACTGGCTTCGAATACCATCGTGGTTTTCGCCAGTGACCACGGCGACATGTTGGGCAGTCACCGGCTGTTCAACAAAGGTATGTATATGTATGATGAGACGTACCGCATCCCGTTGATTATTCATTGGCCGGGAGTGACTGAAGGCGGATCACACTGCGATGCCTTTGTCAATCTGGTCGATCTGATGCCTACGTTGCTGGAGTGGGGAGGCGCAGAGGAACCCGCCGAGTTGGATGGTCGTTCCCTGGTTCCTCTGCTGCACGGTGCGACTCCGGCGGATTGGCCCGATGATGTGTATGCGGAATTCCATGGGTATGAGTCCGCCCTGTTCACCCAGCGTATGGTACGCACCCGGAACTGGAAGTACATATACAATCCGGGTGCCGAGGACGAACTGTATGATGTGGCCAGTGATCCGGGTGAATTGCGCAATTTGGCTGAAGACCTCGGATATAAGCATGTGCTCCGGCGCATGAAGGATCGTCTGGTTGCTTGGCTGAACCGCACTCGAGACGACATAGGTTCAGAAGACAGCTGGAAGGGTTCTCCCTACGATCTGTATATTACGCAGAGAGAACGATAAGGGAACACAAAGGCTCTTGTTCCTTCAGTGGCGTTTGATGCCCTGGCGTTGCCAAGGGCAACGATTGTCTCTTGGGCCGCAGTCCACCCGGAAGACCTGTACTTTGGCTGTCAAGTCGATTGGTTGGATTGCCGTATTGCAATTGCCCTTGGCTCTGTCAGAGTTGCAGGCAGGCTCCCCAAATTCGACGCTCCTGTTGTCAACTGCCTGCCGCAGCGTGCGAACGGCATGCCAATGGGAGGTCAAGTGTGCATCAAAACGCCGTTGATGTTCCTTGTGATGTTCAAACCGACGACGAGAATCGCTGGCGGGGGTGACCCGGTGTCATCCGTTGGTCTTGCGGGAGAGTCGTTTTTGGTCCTCGGCGCAGGCGAAAAGCGGCAGCCGAAAAAGGACGGTGATGGCATGTTCGTACGCGTCTTTGAGGTTCCGGGACTTGTGCTCCATCGGCTGTCGATGCCGACGTTGGCAACTTCACGTTGTTCGCCGATCCTGGTTGGAGATCGTTTGTGTACCACCTTGGCCTGAACCAGAGCCATGGCACCGTGCCGGCGCAACGCACGTGCGCTTGTACGGCTGTATGTTCCTTCCACTCGTCGCGTCGATGAGCAAAAGCTGTACCGGGAGACTCTGCCTGCCTAATACGGGTTGGTGGAGGTTGGTGGAACGCCGACAGGGTCGGAAAACCGGATTCTCATGGTCGGCCGCAAGAAAAAACGGCTGCTTCCCACCTGTGTCGTTCCCAGTGACCCGTGCGCTGCTTTGGAAGTGGTGGCAGTTCGCAGCGTCTCCAAACAGGCCTCTCAGGCACCGCAGTAGCGGTAGTTGTCCATCCTGTCGGTCAGGGCAAGACGATCACCCAGTTTCGCCAGCATCTCGGCCTTCACCTGGAGGTGTCCGGGATCGTCCCAGAGGTTCTGCATTTCCAACGGATCGTTTTCGAGGTCGTAGAGCACGCCTTCCCCGAAACCGCCATAGATGCAGATCTTCCAGCGTTCCGTGATCAGCATGCGGTAGCGGCACATCTCCTGCGACACGCCGTCCTCGTCGAACTCCATCAGCTTGCCGTCCTGCTGCGGCCGGGCTCCCGTGTCGATGACGGGCCTCAGTGATTCGCCGGGCAGGATCGCGCGTTGTGCCTGTTGGCCTCCCCGCAGGTCGAAATCCTGCTGGTCCAGGCCTGCGTAGTCGAGGACCGTCGGCACGAAGTCCAAATGGCTGACCGGCTGTGACACCCCCATGCCCTGCTGTCCTCCGGGCGCGCGCCAGATCAAGGGCACGCGCACAACGGGTTCGTACGGCCAGGGGCCCTTGAACAACAGGTGGTGCGACCCCAGGTAGTCGCCGTGGTCGGAGAGGAATACGACGATGGTGTTCTTGGTCAACCCGCATTCGTCCAACGCACTGAGCAACCGTCCCACGCAGTCGTCGATGTGGGTGATCATGCCGTAGGTCTGGGCAATGGATTCCCTCAAGACAGCCTCATCCCAGTTGCGGTGCATGTTTCGGTCACCCATGTCAAACCGCTCCAGGTAGCCGCACGGATCCTCGAGGTGGTTCCAGTTGTCGGGCAGCGAGACGGCTGCGGGGTCGTACATCTCGCTGTAGGGTTTGGCGGCGCAGAAGGGATGGTGCGGGTCCGGGAAGGAGGTCACAAGAAAGAAAGGCTGGTCTTCCTGCGCAGACAGGAAGTCGATGCTGCGCTCGGTGATCCAGTCGTTGTAGTGCCATTCGGGCGGGATGGGCATGCGCCAGGTCTGCGGGCCCGCGGAGTAATAGGCCTTCTCCCGGCTCAGTTCGGCCTTGGTGCCGGGCCGCTTGGCCTCCACGTCGTTTACGTAGTCCCCGTTGACGTAGTTCACGTGCCCGCCCACGTAGTCCACGCTTTCGTAGCCGTAGAACGGCAGCGGCAGTTCCTTGATGGTGCCGTCGTTCCACAGGTCCCGGCTTTCCCAAGTGGCCGGCTGGCCGTCGTCGTCCCGCGCATCGGTGCTAAAGGGTTGCAGGTGAATCTTGCCGACACAATGGGTCCGATAGCCGTTCGCAGCCAGCACACCGGTCACGGTGGGAATGTTTTCGTCCAGGTTACAGCCATTGGTGGTCAGGCCGTGCTGGCGCGGGGTCAGGCCAGTGTGCAGTGTCGCCCGCGAGGGTTGGCAGACCGGGTTGGAGGGGTAGGCCCGATTGAAATTGACTCCCTCTGCGGCCAGCCTGTCCAGATTGGGCGTCCGGACTTCATCGTTGCCATTCCAGCCCAGGCTGAAACTGTTCATCTGGTCGACGATGACGACAAGGAAGTTGGGCTGCATCGGATTCGCTATCCCTTTAGGCCGGTAAGGGCTATGCCCCGGATGATCTGCCGCTGGAACAGCAGGAAGGCGATCACCACCGGAAAGACGGCGATGAAGGCGCCGGCGTTCTGGACGGCGAAGTTGCGCTCGTATTCCGCCGCGAACGTGGCCAGGCCGACCGCCAGCGTGTACTTGGCGGTGTTGGTCAGGACCACCAGGGGCCAGAGCAGGTTGTCCCAGTTGGCCAGGAACTGGATGATGCCCAGGGCCGCCAGCGACGACGGCACCAGCGGCAATGCCACGAACACGAACAGGCGCGGCTCGCTGGCGCCGTCGATGCGTCCGGCGTCCAGCAGCTCGTTGGGCACACTGTGCATGAACTGGCGCATCAGGAAGATTCCGTAGGGGGTCACCACGGCCGGAACGATGATGGAGGCGTAGGTGTTGAGCAGGTTGGCCCAGAGCACCACTTGGTAGTGGGGAATCAGCAGCATGGGGCCCGGGATCATCATCGTGGCGATGATCACGTAGAACATCGGTTCCTTGAAGCGGAAGTCGTACTTGTTCCAGACGAAGCCCAGGTAGGCGGAGGTGAGCACGCTGAGCGGCGTGGCCACGCCGGTGACCAGCAGGCTGTTCATGAAGTAGCGGCCGAACTTGATCTTCGTCCAGGCTGCAATCAGAGGTTCCAGCGTGAAGGTCTTGGGCAGGAAGGAGGGCGGATACTGGCTGATTTCCGCCTCCGCCTTGAAGGTGGACATCCCCATCCAGAGGACGGGGAAGAGCATGGCGAAGGCCCCGATGAACAAGAGCAGGTACAGGAGCACCGCCCCGGGATCGATGCGCAGGCGGATGCGCCGGGCAGTGGCGGTGGTCATGGTCCGGTCAGGCTCCGATATCCCATGAACTGCGCAGGAAGCGCAACTGCACGAAGGTCATCAACATGATGATGCCGAACAGGATGAAGGAGATGGCCGCGCCGTAGCCGAACCGGAACAGCTGGAAGGTCTTCTCGTACAGGAGCAGCACCACCGTCGTGGTGGAGAAGAGAGGGCCGCCCGCAGTCATCACATACATGGGCACGAACACCTGCAGGCTGTTGATCACCCCGACCACCACCACGAAGGAGAGGGCCGGCATCAACAGTGGCAGGGTGATGCGGAAGAAGCTGGCCCGTGCCCCGGCCCCGTCGATTTGGGCCGCCTCGTAGTAGGTTTGCGGAATGTTCTGCAGGCCCGCCAGCAGGATGATCATGCGCACCCCCAGGAACTTCCAGAAGCCGAACAGAATCAGGCTGTTCATGGCGTGCTGGGGGCGCGTGAGCCAGCCGATCTCCGGCGGCGGAGGCAGGTTCAGGAAGTCCGCCGTGGCGAAGATGGAGGTGTTCAGGATGCCGAACCGGGGCTGGTAGATGAACTCCCACACCAGGGCCACGGCTACCATGCCGGTTACCGTGGGCATGAAGTAGCTGGCCCGCAAGAAGGCCTGGAACCGCTTGACCGAGTTGATCATGACGGCGACCAGGAGACAAATGACGGTGCCCAGGACCACATTGCCGAAGGCAAACTCGAACGAGTTGCCCATGGCCAGCCAGAAACGCTGGTCCTTAAACAGAGCCTCGGCATAGTTGTCCAGGCCCAGGAATTCCTGGGTTGGACGCAGCGGCTGCCAGTCGAAGAAGCTGTAGATGAACGTGTAGATGAAGGGGAATACGGTCCAGATCAGGAAATACGCGGCGGCCAGCACAATGGCGCCGGCAATCATGGCGTTCTGGCCTGCCAGCCGAATGCGATGGGGGCTTGCGGCCTCAGGCCGCAGCAAGCGTGAAAGGAAGGCCATGGGATTTCTTGCGGTTTCTGGACGGGAAGGCAACCGGGAGCACCGGCTGCCTTCCCGTGTCCATGTGCAAACTACGGCTGGTCCGGAATCATCAGGTTGGCGTGCTTGTAGTTGCGCTCGATGATGTTCCAGTCCTCCCGCTGGGCCAGTTCGGCGTCGATGAACTGCTCCGCCTGTGCCATGGCATCGTCGATTTCCGTACCGCCCACGAGAATTGGGCCAATCAAGGCATCGTTGATGCCGACGTTGTAGACCGCCGGGGTGTCGTTCACAATCCCCCACTCCACGGCTCCCGAAATCACGTTGGCCACCTGGTCCTCCTGGACTTCGGGCAGATCGATCAGCTTGTTGTAGGGCGGAATGAAGCCGTTGCGCAGGGCCACGGTGTGCGCGACCCGATGGTCGCTGCTGTACAGGAAGTGCCAGAAGTCCCATGCCACGGCCTTCTCGGCTTCGGGCGCGAAGGGATTCACGACGGCTTCCACGGCAAACCGGATGTTGCCGTAGGCGGGTTGGAAGGTGCCGTCGAACGTCGGGATGGGGGCGGCGAACCACTCCAAATCGGGGTTGTTGCGGCGCAGGACCGAAGTGACCCAGGAGAAGTCGGCGATGATGGCCGCGGTCTCCGACGTGAAGGAATCCAGCCGACTGGGCATCTCCGGATCCACGACGCGGTCCACCTCGTGCAGGTCCTTGATGAACTGCAGGGCGTTGCGGCTCTCCTGGTTGTTGATTTGAGTCCGCTTGCCGTCCTGAGTGAACAGGTATCGTCCCTGCTGGTAGCAGCCGTTCTTGTGGAAAGTGGGCCAGTCGGCCTGGAATCCGGCCCGCACGATTCGATCCTGGCTGTCGTACCGGGTCAGCGCCTTGGCGACCGTGCGCAGGTCGGACCACGACTTGGGCGGTTCGTCCACCGAGAAGCCTTCCTCTTCCCACAGACGCGTGTTGATGTACATGACGGGCATCATGGTGCCCATCGGGAGGAAGTGGCGGCTGCCCGGTGTGCCGGTGGGGCAGTCCATGGCACCTTCGGAGAACGCGACCCAGTTGTCGTCCAGGAACTTGCGGTTGGCCACGTGCTCCGGCATCGGATCCATCAAGCCACCGTCGCAGAACTCGGTCAGCTGTGACGTGTGCATGTGCCAGAGGGCCGGTCCCTGGCCCGCGGGCACGTTGACCGTGAGCTTGGTCCAGTACTCGCCCCAGGACTGGTTGGACACGTTGATGGTGACGTTGGGATACAGCTTCATGTATTCCTCGGCCCAGCCCAGTTCGTACTCGTACCGATCGAGGGCCCACTCCCAGTATTCGAGCGTGATCGGTTCCCCGTGGTTGATGCTGTCCTTCTGGACATAGGGGATGCCGGTGGCGGCATTGGACAGGTCGAAGACGTTGTCGGGGACCTCAATCGTGCCGATTTCCACCACAGGGCCCATGTCGGACGGCATGTCGCCGTCTGCCTGGCCGGCGGGTGCACACGCGGCAACAGCGGCAGTGGCAGCCATGCCTGCGCCAAGACGTAGGAAGGACCTTCGGGTCAATCGCGTGTCATGCATACGACACTCCTGTTTTGAATGGATAGAAGTGGCGTGATCTGCGCCACGTTGCCTAGGGCAAGTATATCCAGTCCGGCCAACCGCCTTCTTTCGGTGGTTCTCGAGACCAGGAAGCCGCGATCCGACAAGGCTTGGGTTCCGACTGTGGGCTACGTGGTTGACAAGGTCGGGCCGACGGGTGCTTGTGCCGAAGTGGTTGTTGCCGGATCACCACAAGTCGGCTGTACTGCTCCCAAAGGGAGTAATCGCGAAGACGATCGAAGACTTCACAACGGGATCGCACCACGAAGCATTTCCGGCAGATGCCTCAACCCCCTGTAGGCCCGACTGCTCGGACCGTGCCGTACGTATCCGATGGTATGGCATGCCCTGTCCGCAGCGTTGAATCGCGGACATGTACAGGTTTCGGCAGACTGGAGATGCCGCAAAGGAGGCGACCGTGTCGGAAACGGCAGTCCGGGACATGGGGAAAAGCCCGGTATGGGGATCCTGTTCTGACCAGACGACCGGGACGGACCGGCGTTGCGCTGCCTTTCCGATTCAGGGCATCGGCTGCCGCAGGTGTTCAATGGAGGCGGCAAACGAACCACGTGCTGCGCATGGGACGAGATGTATGCCGGGGATGGAGTGGAGGTACTCCCGCGGAGGGCAGACAATCGGGTTGACGGGCGTGGGGCAAACCATTCGGCCCTGCTGTCTTTCGGGCTGCGGCTCGGGGGACGCCTAAAGGTCAGAGACCCCCCAAGTGGAAATGTCAAATGGCCCGTGTCCGATTCGAATCGATGGCGGATCGGGCCGGTGCCGCGCTCAGCCCTTAACTCCCGTAAATACAATGCCTTGAATAAAATACTTCTGGGCAAAGAAAAAAATAAGTACCACTGGCAGCATCGCCACCAGTGACGCCGCCATCAGCAGGTGCCACTCCGTGTAGTTCTGATCCTGAAATGAGCGCAGGCCCAGGGCAATGGTGTACTTGTCGCGGGAGTGCAGGTAGATCAACGGGCCGAAGAAGTCGTTCCAGGATCCGTTGAACATGAAGATTGCCACCGCTGCCAGGGCCGGCTTGGACAAAGGCAGTACGACGCGCCAGTAGATGCCGAAGTTGGACGCGCCGTCGATGCGGGCGGCATCGTCCAGATCCAGCGGTATCGACATGAAGAACTGGCGCAGCAGAAAGGTCAGGAACGGTCCCCCCAGCCAGTTTGGCAGCACCAGCGGCACAATGGTGTCGATCAGCTCCATGTGCTTGAAGACCACGAACTGGGGAATCATCGTCACCTGGGGCGGTAGCATCATGGTGGCCAGCATGATCAGGAACATGGCTTCCCGGCCACGCCAGCGCAGGCGGGCAAAGGCAAAGGCCACCAGCGAACAGGACACGATTTTGCCCACGACATCCAGCAGGGTGATGACCACCGTGTTCCACACGTACTTGCCAAAGGGCACCAGCCGAAAGATGTCGGCATAGTTCTCCCAGTGGAACGTCCGGGGAATCCATTCCGGGGGCAGGGACATGACGGTCCCCAGACTCTTGAGCGAGGTGGACAGCATCCAGGCCAACGGGATCATGAGGAAAAATCCCCCGGCCACCAGGACGAGGTGCGACAACGCGGTCTCCCATGTGGGAAGCCGCGGTCGGTTGTCATGTGCCGAAACGGTCATCGCGGGGCTTCAGCGCGACTTCAGCTCACCGGCGTAGAACACCCAGAAGCCCGAGGAGCGGTATACCAGCAGGGTCAGGACCAGGATGTAGCCAAACAAAATCCAGGCCAGCACGGAGGCATAGCCCATCTTGAAGAACTGGAAGGCGTTCCGGTACAGGTACAGCACGATGAACAACGTGGCTTCGTGGGGCCCCCCGTTCGTCATGATGAGGGCCTGGGTAAAGATTTGCAGGGCCGTGATGATGCCGATGACCAGGTTGTAGAACAGCACCGGCGTAATCATGGGCAGCGTGATGTGCCAGAAGGCGGCCCCGCGTCCCGCCCCGTCCACGCGCACCGCTTCATACAGTTCGGACGGCACCCCCTGCAGACCCGCCAGGTAGATGACGATGCCTCCCCCCACATGCCAGAGGGACATGCCGATCATCGACGTGAGAGCCCAGTCCTTGTCGCCCAGCCATCCGGGGCCGACAATGTCGAAACGGGCGAGAAAGGAGTTGATGAGGCCGAAGTTCGGGGCGTAGATCCAGCGCCACAGCAACGCCACCGCCACACCTGACAGCACCGATGGCAGGTAGTACACGGTGCGGTAGAACTGGAGCCCCCGGATCCGGGTGTTGAGCAGCAGCGCCACGCACAGGCCCAGCAGAATCTGCAGTGGCACGCTGACCACCGCATAGATGGAGGTGACCTTGAGGGCCTGTCCCACCTTGGGATCGTCGGTCAGGGCCTTGTCGAAGTTGGCCCAGCCCACCCACTTGGGCTGGGTGAGCACATCGTATTCCGTGAAGGCAAAGAAGGCGGATGCGATCATGGGCCCTACCGTGAAGAGCAGGAATCCCAGGAGCCAGGGCGACGCGAACAGCCAGCCATCCCGCTCCTCGCGTCGCCTCATCGGGCTGGATGGCGGGATCATGGATGGCAGGTCATGTGGAGCAAAGAGTGGCCGCACAATCGTTGTGCGGCCACTCCTCCCGCGCAGGGCATGGATGGATGCGGAACGGGGTCAGCCGATGATCCCGTTGATTTCCGCAGTCAGGTCGGTAGCCAGTTGGGCGGCGGGTTTGGAGCCGTCCCACAGGGAATCCAGGCCGGTGGTAATCGCCTGCACGATTTCGGATTCATTGGGATGCGCCGGCCAGGCACGGCCCTCGCCCCGGAGCAGCATCTCGGGGAAGACATTGTTGACGGCGTGGCTGTTGCACCGTTCGCATTCGTAGTTCTTGTACCAGTCCTGCTCCACCAGTGACTTGCGGGACGGATGGGCGTACCCCCGGCTGATGCGCAGGCGCTGCCCTTCGGGGCTGCAAATCCAGGCGGCCAGGAGATAGGCTTCGTCGGGCACCTCGGAACCGGACCAGATTGAAGTCCAACCGATCAGCAGGCGGGTCAGGCGACTGCCGTTGTTGCTGAGGGGCAGCGGGGCAGCGTCAAACTGGAAATCCTCGATGGAACGCAGGCCACCCAGACAGCCGCGCACACACCAGAAGGAACCGAGCGTTCCGGACGTGAAGCGATCGAACATGCCGAGCTCGCTCAGGGCTTCGGGTCCGGGAGCGCTGCCGTCGTCGACCACCAGGCCCTGCATCCATTCCAGGGCCTCAATGGCTTCGTCGCTGTCCAGCAGGCACTGCGTACCGTCCTCGTTGAGGATTTCGCCCCCGTTGCTCCAGATGGTGCCCAGCCAATTGGGATGGCCGATGCCGTAGTGTGTGGTAATGGAACCGTCGACCTGGGTCAATGCGGTTCCCGCGGCCGACATGTCGGACCAGGTGGTGTCCCAGTCGGGGTAGGGCAACCCGGCTTCGTCATACAGATCGGCGTTGTACCAAATGCCTTCCGGCGCGCCGTCGTTGGGCAGGGCCAGGAGCTGTCCCTTGATGATGCAGGCGTTGACATGGGCATCGAAGAAATCGTCGAAGACGGTCTCGTCGGGATGCTGCGCCACATAGTCGTCCAGCGGGACGTAGACATCCTTTTCCGCCAGCGAACCGAAATATCCAAACAGGGTCTTGAAGGTGTCCGGAGCCGTGCCACCGGACAGCATGGTCAACAGCTTGTCGTTGTAGGCCTGGCCGTAGCCCGTTCCTGCCGGCGTGTACTGGCCGTCAATCTCGGGATACCGGTTGTTGAATTCCTCGAACACCGGTGCGAAGTCGGCATCTTCATTGGTGCTTCCGGGCACCATGAAGGTTACGGTGACGGGTTCGGGCATGGCCGCTTCTTCTGCGGACGGTGCCGCGACCGGTACGCAGGCCGCAAGCAGGCCGGTGGACACACCCAGCCCAGTCATCTGCAGAAATGTGCGACGCGTAAATTTACCTTTGCTCATGTCATTGTCTCCAGTTTGGCGGCGAACCATGGACAGAGCCCGATTGACCAGGAGCAAGGCACACCTCGCAGTGGGCAGCCGAGCGGGGTTGAATTCTACCCAACCCCGGGAATCGGCCAATCGCGTCAGTCAGGGCTCACTACGGTGCGTCCGACGGCCGGTTCCCGAGTGTAGTTGGCCAGCGTTCACCATCCGGCTGCGTAGGCCGTGGTCCGTGGGTCTGCGCCTCCGGTGAGAATGCCCGACTCGGAATCCACGGTGATGGCACACACGCGGCTGACCATTCCGCTCCAATCACCATCTTCTTCCAATAGGTGTCCCCGGTCCCGCAGGGTGGATCTGGCCTCTTCCGCAATCCGCGTCTCCACGGTCACCACGCCTTCGCGCGTGATGTGGGGCCAAAACGAATTTGGGAAGCTGTGGGTGATGACCCGCGGGGCTTCAATGGCGGATTGCGGATCCATGCCGAATTCAACGATGTTGAGAAAGACCTGGAGCATGCCCTGCACCTGGGCGTCGCCACCGGGACATCCAAAGGGCATGTAGGGTCGGCCGTTGCGCAGTACCAAGGCCGGATTGGGGGTTAGGCGAGGACGTTTGCCCGGCATGAGGGACGAAGCGTGATCGGGGTCCAACCAACTCTGGGTGCCCCTGTGGGATATCGGGAAGCCTAGTCCCGGCACCACCGCAGCCCCTCCGACGCCGTCGGAGGGAGTGGCGGAAAAGGCATTGCCCTGTCCGTCCACTACACAGAGATAGGTGGTGTCGCTCTCCCAAGGTAGATTTCTGTCCGCACTGGAGTTTCCTGACGAAGCCTCCCGGGCAGGGGCATCCTGCTTGTCGGGTTCGAAGAGCCAGGGATCGCCGCACGGCGGCATGGAAGGCGCCGCTTGGCGGGGATCAATCCGTTGCCGGCGCATGTCGGCGTATTCAGCATGCAACAGTCCCTGCATGGGCACGTTCACGAAGCCGGGATCGCCAAAATAGGCATCGCGGTCGGCAAAGGCCAGCTTGAGTGTTTCCAGCAGAACATGCAGATAGTCCCCGGAGTTGTGCCCCATCGCCCTGAGTTCCAGGCCTTCCAGCACGTTCAGGGCCATCAGGAGTGAAGGACCTTGACACCAGGGTCCGCAACTGTTGACTTCCAGATCCCGATAGCGGATGGTTTCGGGTGCTTCCACCAACACTGTGAAGTCCGCCAAATCCTCATAGGTCAGCAGGCTTCCCTGCCGTTGGTGAAACTCGGCAATCTCCCGCGCGATATCTCCCTTGTAAATCAGATCGCGAGCCGCGCGGATGCCCTTTGTGCGAGCACCGGCTTGGTTGTGCTCCGCATCGATCATGCGCTGGAACGTATTGGCCAAATCAGGTTGCGGGAACAGTTGGCCTACCGGCACGGGCTCCCCTACCGGTAGGAATGTGGACGCCGTTGTGGCATAGGTGCGGAAGGAAGGGCCCTGGAGCGCCTTGTGGAACCGTTCATCCACCGGCCTGCCATCCTGGGCCAACTCCAGGGCTGGTTGCACCACCTCCTCGAAGGTCATGGTTCCCCACCGGGCCAGGGCACTCAGCCAGGCATCCGGAGCCGCGGGCGTTACCGTCCGCGGCAGGCCTTCGGGCATGTCGCCGTCGTGGTGTTCCATGAAGTGCTGAATGCTGGCGGCCTTGGGCCAGCGGCCCAGACCACTGATCGTTTCCACGGGCTTGCCATTGCCGGGGCCGAACATGATGGGTGCTACGCCGCCGAAGTTCGCCGATTCCGGCACAACCACATTGAGGCACAGGCCGGCGGCCACGCCGGCATCGGCAGCATTGCCCCCTTGCTCCAGAATCCGCAGGCCAGCCATGGTGGCCAGATTGTGATCGGTGGAGATGAGGTGGCCTCTGCTGCGGAACGGGGGACGTGTGGTTTCCATGGGCTTCACATTGGCTTGCTTCGCTTGTTAATACGGAGACAGTGTAGAGGGCTCCGGAACCTGTCTGGAACCGAACGCAGAGCACGGCTTGGACCGTGTTCCCGGTCGGCATCCTGCTCGCGGGTGGATTCCCGTTGGTCAATGGTCGATTTGAGGCCGACTTCGCTTGCCAAACAGTCCATGTGGCACTTTTTTTGAAGTATGTCCCAAGCTTGTGCCTCAGTCTCTCCGTGCGGCAGTATTGGGTATCGTGGAAGGTTTCCGAATTCGGCCCTGCAAGGATCCTGGGAAGAACAAAATGGCTCTCACAACAAAACTCATCCGGCTGGTTTTGACGGCCAGTCTGCTGTTGGTTGCCTGTTCGTGCACGTTGGTGGTTCCCCCGCCGACGGGCACCCCCACCGCCCTGAAACTTGGGTTGCTGCTCAATTACACGGGCTCGCCGGAAGCGTCCGCGGATCGGGAACGGGCCTTCAACCTAGCGATCAGCCACGCCAACGCCGGTGGCGGTGTGCTTGGACAATCGGTGACCGGGATCACGGCGGATGCCACCTCCGATCCACAGGCTGCCGTGGCTGCCGCTCGCCACCTGATCGAGGTTGAGGGTGTCCATGCCATCGTCGGCCCAAACGCCAGCGCGGCCGCGTTGCCGATCGCGGAAACCGTGGCTGGCCCAGCAGGTATCCCGGTGATCAGTCCCTCCGCCACCTCGCCCCAACTCTCGACGGTTTCCGACAACGATTTCTTCTTCCGTACGGCTCTCTCCGACGCCATCCAGGGGCTGGTCCTGGCCTCGCTGACCCGGGAGCGCGGGTTCGACAGTGTCGGGTTCATTTACGTCGATGACGCCTACGGGCAGGGACTGGCTGTTGCCTTTGCCCGAGTGTGGGACGGAAGGTTGCGGTCCGTTGCCTTGGACGTGAACCAGACAACCCATCTCGAGGCGTTGCGGGAGAGTGCCGGGAGCGATGCCCAAGCACTGGTGGTAGTAGCGCATGAGGATCAAGCCCTGGCCCTCATCCGGACGGCTCTGGACGAGAGCCTCTTTGATCAATTCGTCTTTGGCGACGCAGCCAAGCGCTTGCGTCTGGTACAAGAGATCGGGGGAGCCCACTTGGGCGGCATGTATGGCACTGCCGGGGCGTCGGCTCCTGACAATGACGCGACCCCGGAATGGGAAGCCGCCTTCATCATCGGTTCAGCCAGTGAGGGGTGACAAGATCACCGGGCCGGGTTCCGGATGCACCTTGGTCAATCCTCGGACAGCATGCCGGCGGATATCCGCCGACGGCGCAACAGCCTCGGGTTCTACCGCCGGGCGGTCCGGCGGGGACGAGGGTCGACGGGAGGGGAATCGGTCTTCAGCCACGACACGCGCAACACATATCGGTGGCAGCCTTCCACAAAGAGCAGCATGCCGCCTCCCACCGCGAGGGCCATGGAGGCATTGAAGGGCAGCCATATGCTCAGGAGGCCCGTGGCGCACACCAGCACCGTGCTGCCTGTTCGCAGACCCACGCCGGACAGGACAGCCAGCAAGGATACCCCGGCCACCACCGCCAGGGATTGCGCGGGCAGGCCATCCAAGGGAACCACCGGCTCGACCAGCATGGTCATGCCACCCAGCACCGTCACGGGGCGCAGCGAAACCGGGAGCCAGCTGCGAATCACATAACGAGCCCGTTGCCAGCGTTGGTTGAAGGTGCCGTCGGTTGTCCAGGTACCGGTCATCCAAAGCCAGTCGCGGCCAAAACCGGCTGCGACCAGCAGGGCCACAATCCAGGCACCCAGCTCGATCAGCTGCCTGTCGGTGCCCGGCCAGACACATCCCACCATCAGGATGCTTTGCCAGGCCGCGGCCCGGCGGCGGCTGTCGCTGGCCGGCCAGGGATGGTTGGTCAGGCCGTTGCGCACACGCAGTGCCTGTCCCGCCACGAACAGCGGCCTCAGCAGGGCCACCCCCAAGTACCAGGGTGGCAGCAGGTGCCACAGGGCACCGAGCAGGGAAACCACGAACAGGCCCGCACTGTCCGTCTCGATGTCCAGCCGTTCGCCCAGCAGGGACACCTTGTTGGTGCGCCGGGCCAGCCAACCATCCGTTAGATCCAGCAGCATGAACACGACCACGAGCAACGTCGCCGCGGCCCGAGCCTGCGGCCATGCCCCGTTGACAAACGGCGGGATCAGGCCCGCCAGCAACGCCAGGACCAGGCCGCGCAGAACGGACATGGTGTTCCCAGGCCCCAGTCCCGTAAACGGTGCATCGGGCTGCCCCACCGGATGGTTGGCGTCCAGGTTGAACCACAGAATCGCCAGGATGGCTGTGAGGACGCCTGCGGCCACTACGGCACGCAGCCACAGGCCCGAGCCGTCCATGGTCCCGAGATAGGCGGTTCCGGCGGCGATCGCGGAGAGGCCGGCGACAAATAGGACCAGGGCCTGCTGGCGCGATGTATTCATGCCGCAGGCCGGTCGGCCGTCCGGCCTGCGGCACTGGTCGGCCTTGGTCTTCTCATCTGGGATCTTGCAGCGGTATCTGTACCCAGACTTCCTGTACGCCGTCTACCCACGGGGCTATTACATAGGGCTCCAAGGTGATCAGAAGCCAAAGCTGGCCGTGTCGGTGGACCGGGTTCCAGCCGGAGATGTCATCCAGGCTTTGCAACCCGTTGTCCACCCACTGAAGGGCCATGGCGCGATCCTGTTCCGGGTCGAGGGCCGCGGTGCGATGCTCCTTGGCGGCCTGCACGATCAGTGCCAGCGCCTCGTCCTCGGACACTGCCAGCAGGTCGGTCAAGGCAACCGGGTTTCCGGAGCCGGTGAATGTCCAAGTGTCAATGGACAGGTTGCCGTGAGCGCCACCGGTGTAGAACCAGAGAATCAAGCGGCCGCTGTGCAGGCCATAGGGTGCCCAGTACAGGTCGCTAGCTGCGGTCATCAGTTGCCAGGGCAACAGGGCGGTAAATGGCATTTCCCGTGCGAACTCCACGGCGGAGGCTTGTATGGCCTGGATTTGGTTGTCGATCGCGGTTTGGCCGGCCTGGGCCAATGACGGAATCAACGCCAGCAGGCCGGTGGTTGCCTCGGACTGAAAGACCAAGTCGGGATCCGGGTCCGTCGGCGGAAGGTTGGGGACAAAGTGCAGGCTGTTCAATAGATCGGACAGATCCTCTGTGGGGATGGGCGTGCTGGAGAAGAACGCCAGAATGGGTATCCCGCCTAGTTCGCGCAGAGCAGGGGTGGGTTCGACCACCAGGTAGCGGTTGTTGGCGAAGCTCCCGTCGAGATCCAGCAGACTCCGGGCCTGGCTGCCCGACAGCAGCCAGGCCTGCTGTTGCGGTGCGGCGCCTCCCTCCAGCCAGGGGATGTTCCTTGTAGTCAGTGTGACTGCCTCCCAGGAATCGGAGTGCAACGCCACGTGCGCGCCGAAGGCGTCAAAATCGACGGCGTTGTCTACCCACATTGCCACGGCGAATAGATTGCCCTTGCCTGCATCGCGGAAACCCACAGCCGCGAATTCCCGCTGCCATGCCAGACTGCCTGATCCCTGCCACACCGGACTGTCCCCGACCACGAAGTCGTCAAAGCGCCCGGCCTTGAAACTGGTAGCATAGACCTGCAACTGAGCCAGTTGAATGTTCGACAGGTCGGACATCGGCTTCCAGCTGTCGCTGGCTAGGTCGAAGACGTGCCATGGCTCCGCGATGCACGTCCAGGCATGGGCGCGCGTGGTCAGTTGTTCGAGGACGGATTGTTCATTCTGACAGGCCAGTTCCTGGGCCTGCACCGTCCCTGGAAGGACGACCAGTCCAAACAGGCACACCAGTGTCACCGCGGCCAGGGCTCTTGGACTCCAGTTGCCGCGCCGGCCGGGAAGGCTCGCGCGTTGGGTATTGGCCATCAGCGGCCTCCTCGGAAACTTATGGTGTGATCGCACTGTCCGCATCCGACAGGTAGGTGTATCAAGCGCACCGGCCGCGGACAGTGTTGGTATCCGTTTCGACTCCGTGTGGCGGAGCCGGACCATTCACCTTCGGTGCGGGGATGGCGGCCCTGGCCAGTCAGCGCACCAGGGAGAACTGCCGTTCCTCGCAGGTGATGCACTCCACCAGAGCGGTCCGTCCTGCGGCATTCTGCTCCACCGCATCCTTGATGGCGGGGATAATATCAGCCGGATCGGTTACCTTCACGGACCAGGCACCCAGGGATGCGGCCAGGTTGGCGTATTCCCCCGACAGGAACTTGGTTCCGTACTTCTCGGTTGCGACCGGCAGGTGCTTCTCGTATCCGCCCATGGCCGAGTTGTTGATCAACAGCGTCAGGATCGGCACCTTGGAGCGCACGGAGGTCTCGATGTCCATGCCGCACATGCCCATGGCGGCATCGCCAACAAAATTCACCACCAGCTTCTCCGGGGCGGCCAGCTTGGCGCCGATGGCCAGGCCCAGCGAATAGCCCAGTTGGGTCGACTTGCCCCAGCCGATGTAGGTGTTGGGCTTGCAGGTCATGTAGAAGGGGGAAATCTGGTCGCGCGGGTTGCCGGAGTCGGCGGTCACGATCGTGTTGGACACGTCCACGGCCTGCTGCAGGTCATGGATGACCCGGTAGGGATTGATCGGTGTTTCGTCGGAGTTCAGCTTCGGTCCCCATTCCTCTTCCCAGGCACTACGCAGTTCCCTGACTTTGCCGGCCGAGTCCTTCTCCGTCGCGGTGCCGCGGGCCTTGATCGCCGCCAGTAGGGCCTGCAGGACCAGTTTGGCATCGCCCATCAGTGCTTGGTCCAGAACCAGGTCCTTGTTCAGGTCCCGTTCGTCCAGGGCGGCGTGGATCACCGTCTTGCCGGGTGGAATCGGGGTGCTCAGAAACATGCGGGTGAAGCTGGTGCCGACACCGAACAGGCAGTCCGCTTGTGCCAGCATGTGCTTTACCTGGGCCGGGCCGGTGTAAGTGCCGCAGCCCAGCGACAGCGGATGATCTTCGGGGAAGCTGCTCTTGCCCGGCAAGGTGGTCATGACCGGGGCCTGGAGTAGTTCGGCCAGTTCCACCAGCTCGTCGGTGGCCTCGGCATAGAGAACACCCTGACCCGACTGGATGACCGGCCGCTGTGCTGCCAGCAACAGTTCGGCCGCCCGGTCCACATCGGCCGGATCGGGGCCGTAGCGCACTGGTCGCACGGGTTCGTAGTCCACACTGTCGCCGAACTCGGCGGAACCCACGTCGGATGGCAGTTCCAGCATTACGGGGCCGGGCGTGCCGGACCGGAGCATCTGGTAGGCCCTGCGCAGCATTTCGGGCGCGCGTTCTGGGGTGTTGATGCAGGCCACCCACTTCGTCACGTGCTGGTAGTTGCGGCTGGCGTCGAACTCCGGCGGCACATCGGTTCGGGAGACACCGCCCTGTCCGGGCAGAATCAGGACCGGCACGGAGTCGGCATAGGCTTGTGCCACGCCGGCGAAGGCGTTCTCGATTCCCGGTCCGGCCTGCATGCAGCACACGCCGATGCGGTTGCCGTTGTGGATCCGGGAGAAGCCGTCGGCGATGTTGATGACGGTGCGTTCGGTGCGCGCCAGAATCGGGCGTATGTCGCCTGCCGCCGCGTAATCGATCAGCGGATTGGCGGGAAAGCAGCTGAGGAACTCCGTGCCCTCGCGCTTGAGGATTTCAACGACAGCTTGATAGACGTTCATAGGCACCGCTGATCAATGGCAGGTTGGGGCGGAAGGGCGGACATCACAGGGCGGAGGCAGGCCATGGTCCTGGAGAGGTGTCACGCAACCTGCCCCGTACGTCCGGCGTAAGTATATTGTAGGTTCAGCCGTTGGCTTCCGCCTGTTGAAGTCGGGGGCGGCCATGCGGTCCAGGCCGACCGGGCATACGAGCAAACTACCCATCTGAGATACATGGACGAATCCCTCCTTTCCTGCAGCGGCTGCTTCGTGGCCCTGCTCCTTGCTTTCGTGGTGCTCGTCGCTTTCGGCGCGTTCCTGGGCATCCTCGGCGGGGTGATTTCCGCCGTGTTCGGTTTGTTTGCCGCCATCCCGGGTTGGCTCTGGCTGGTGATTCTTGTGGTTGCAATAGTTGCCATGTGGCAGCGTCGGAATTGATGATGCGGTTGGACGGCGCGGATCGTTCCTTCGAAGTACCCAAATTCTGCGGAGGCCGGGGATGGCCTCGACATCGAACAAATCGCAAGGGTCGCAGGTACCCGGCACTGCCCCATTCTGGGGGGCGGCCTGGAGACGGCAATCGAGGACTTGGCCTCTACCACGTCGCAATCGGAACCTGACCCTCGCGCGGCTTTCCCCGTTGCATCTTGTTCGCTGTGTAGAGGCCGAAGTCCGACTCTCAAACTCTCTGGCTCAGAACCCCTTTGGCCTGAGTGTGCTGTCGACGCTGTTCAGCAGATTTCCGATCCCCCCGCATCCGTAGCAGGTCGCCGTAGCATCGCTTAACGGCTGATGTTGGCTTCGTTCCGGCCCTATGAGTGAGGCCACCCCTGTCTCGGTACAGGTATTGAATCACCCCATGCGAACGTACTGTACGACTACGCCCAGACCCGGCGCTCGTGAAAGCCTCCCGTCGGCAGTCATCAGAGGGAGACCGTGAGTGTGTGCAACTGCGACGTAGAAGGCATCGTAGACGCTGATATTCCGGCGGTATTGCCAAGCCAAAGGGGCCAGGGATTGGTGCGAGACGCGATCCACCGGCCAATGGACCAGGTCTTCGACCACCATCTGCGCCCGCGTTTCTTCAAGCTGCCCATTCAGCACCGCCCGCCGCAGCACCGACAGCACTTCCGCGTCCATCAATTCGGGTGCCACCAACGAGGAGTCCTCGATGGTGGCAGCCACCGTCAGACCAAGGGGCGTCCTCAGAAGATACTCGACAGCGACCGAAGCGTCGACAACATACTGGCTCATCCAGTATCCTGCTCGCGGATGGAGCGTTCTTCCATGAGCAGTGCCGACGCTTCCCCACCCAGATTGGTCTTGGGGCGCTGGGCCAAACGTTTCCGCCAGTCCTGCCTGGCCAACTCCCGCTCGACGGCAGCAAGTACGATGGCGCTTATGGAACAGCGGTTCTCACGGGCGTGAAGGCGCAGACGCTCATGAAGGTCGTCAGGTATATTCTTTACTTGTAGATTGCCCATGTCATGAATATTGCATGATTGGAGCATGAACTACCAAACCGTTGGGGTGTTACAACTTGGTTTCAGCTTGGTTGGCCTCGGCCCGAGTCCGTTATATGGGTATCGCCAAGTCGGGACAGCTATGTCATGTGTAGCCGCAGCAGGAGATCCTGAAACTGGATCTCCATGCTCTCGGCGTTGAGTGGGGTGGCTGTGTAGGGATTGTCGATGTGGGGGTAGCCCGACAGCGGAACCTCTTCACCGTTCTTCAGGAGCGGGCCGGTCCAGCCAAACTCATAGCGGTCGCCGCGCAGGCTCTCGAAGCGGACATCCAGCCCCTCTACCTCCAGCGGCAGCTCCAGTACGCGGGCGCGGAAGTCCCTGAACTCGCCGTCCTGTTCGCGGCGGCCCATCTGCAGCGTCCACACCACCTGGGAGCCTGCCGCCCGTAGGTCCTGTCGGGTCGTCGGGCCGGTTTGTGCCATGCGCAGCGGGGCCGACGCCGTTAGTGCCAGATAGCCGTTGCCCTTCATGCCGAAGGCCCAGTTCCGCTGGATGTAGTAGGCGTCGAAGGCCTGGGCCGGAAAATGGGCGTGCGTGAAGCCCATCCAGTCGTCCTCGCCCAGATCGTGCAGGGCGAAGAGTACGTCCCTGTCCTGCGCCACTCTGGGCAGCCGCACATGGCCGTGCCAGTAGTTGGGACGGTGGGAGCCGTCCTCGCTGGTCAGCGGCGGATGCGTGACGAAGACCACGGCCTCCGGGGACAGGGTGGCCTGCCAGATGTGCTCCTGCACGCCCGGTTCGCCGGGCCGGTGGTCCTGGGCGGCTGCCAGCATATAGTCGGGAGTGCGGTAGGTGGCCTTGTTGACTTCCCAGGCACCGGACTCGCGATCCAGTTCCGGCTCAAGTTCCCCGGCATGCCGCTCCCGGCTCCAGATTTCCGCTGCCGGATCGCGGGCGATGGCCTCGATTACGGGCGGCAGGCGGTAGTTGACGGCACAGGCCAGCGAAACGGTGCCCAGCACGTGGTCGTTGTGCATGCCCATGCCCCACAGCATGCGCCCCAGGCCCGATGTGGGCTCGCGGTAGGCGGCCTTGAGATAGGGGGCGTAGCTGCGCCCGTGGGTGGAACCGAACACACCGCGGTAGGAGTTGACCGCCATGCAGAAGAACAGCTTGTCGAGCACCACCACGGCCATTTCGTGGACCGTTTCGTCTTCCGCCAGGTCGGCCAGGTGCGTGAGCGCCAGGACATCCTCTTCGAAGTAGGTGTTGGAGTCCCACTCGCGGAAGCCGCCGGCGGCCCGCTTGCGCAGCCAGGCCAAGGCGCGTCGCTCGCCCAGGTCCTTGTGTTCGGCACCGGTCAGGCCGCTGTTGCCGAAGCGGTGGCGGGGATAGAGCTGGCCAGCCAGGACTTCGCAGGTGTGGAACAGGATCTGGTGGTTCTCGGTCCAGAAGCACATGGCGTCCTGCCCCGGTTCGTCCATCCAGTAGCGGAAGCCCAGGATCACGTCCCGCAGTTTGGTGCGGAGATCCGCCGGGAAATCCGATTCATCCCCCCAGCGATGGAGACAGCCCAGGATGCCGGTCAGGTGGAAGTCGCTGCAGTCGGACCGGCCGGAGATCTCGGCGGCCGTTGTGCGGAACTGCTCCCAGTCCACTTTGTCCCACTGACCCAGTTCCAGGCGGGCCATTTCGTGGAAGACGGTACCCTTTTCCGCTGCTGCATGGCGCAGTGCTTCCTCGCGCCGTTGGCTCCAGGTGCCGAAGTGCCGGTCCGAATAGGCCACGTTGCCGTTGAGCCAGGCCGGGAACCGGCGAAAGTGCCGCCGGTTGTGCGTGTAGTACTCCACCAGTGGGGGCAGCACCAGAATCTCGTACTCGTCCTGGGGGTACTGGTAGGTGTTGCCCAGGGTCATGAAAGGCAGCTTGCGGCCTTGGGTCTGCTGCTCGGAGTAGATGCGCCCGTCGATCCGTTGCAGGCGGACCACGAGTTCGCGTTCCAGCGGTTTGGTTTCCGGCCAGTGCAGTGTCACCGGGGACGCGCGGTCGAAGGCGCTCCGGTTCAGGTAGGCATCATCCAGGACCTCGGAGAACTCCCGGTGTTCCTTGGCCCACCGGGAATCCGCCGACACAAACCAGGCGGCTGCCGGCGGTTCCGGCAACTGCAGGGCCATGACCATGGGGGAGGCCCGCAGCGCAATCGCGGTGAACCGCACCAGAAGTTCGACTTGGCCGGCCGGCAGGTCCAGGCGGCCGGTCGTCGTGACCGGTGCCTGCAGGGAGAAGTGGTCCACTTGCCAGGTGTGGCTGCCGTTGACCCAGACGTCCGCCGGTCCGTTCGACGTAAGCCGGACCTCTCCCGACCAGTCCTCCTTCAGTTCCGCATGGGTGATGGCCCAGCAGTGAACCGAGTGCGGCGTGTGGGCAAAAGCGGTGCCGTAGAGGAAACGGTCTTCCCGTACCCGGACTACCTGCCAGCGCAGGGGCTTGTCGTCCGGAAAGGGACTGGCGAACTCCACAAAGGGCCCCCGGATGCCGGGGTTCGTGCTGTGCAGCCGGGTCGCAGCGGCCCGGCGGAACTCGGCTTCCGGCTTGCCGGAAGCCATCGAATCGGACAGCTTCTGCAGGCGGGGACCGCAGAACAGCCATTCCCGGATGAAGCCGCGCTCGTCCGGCCCCAGGGCCGGCAGTAGGGTCCTGGTCGCCGGTTCCGCCGCTCGGCCCGGATCAGTCGTCATAGAGGACGCAGCGGACCTTGTGGTCTCCCGGCAGCGTGTGCAGGGTCGGATTGTCCGTGTCGCATACCCCCCGCACGGCATCGTGGCAGCGCGGGTGGTAGGGACAGCCCTTGGGGATCGAGTAGGGATCGGGAACGACCCCGTGAATGGCGGTCAGGCGGCTGGTCAGGCCCTCTACGGACTTCCGGCCCAGCTTGGGAATGGAGTGCAGCAGCGACCGCGTGTAGGGATGTTTGGGGTCGTAGAAGATTGAGTTGACATCGGCCATTTCGACCACTTCGCCCAGGTACATGACCACGACGTAGTCCACCATCTGGGCGATCACTCCCAGGTCGTGGGTGATGAAGATGATGGCCATCCCGAACTCTTCCTGGAGTTCCTGCATCAGGGCCAGGATTTGGGCTTGGGTGGTGACGTCCAGGGCGGTGGTTGGCTCGTCGGCGATCAGCAGGCTGGGCTGGCACGACAGGGCCATGGCTATCATCACGCGCTGCCGCATGCCGCCGGACAGCTCGTGGGGATAGCGCTTGAGGACTCCCTCCGGCTGGGGTAGGTTGACCCGCCGCAGCATCTCGACCGTGATCTCCGTGGCCTCCTCTTGCGAACAGTCCCGGTGCAGCGAGATGGCCTCGATGATTTGGGCTCCGATCGTGTGGACCGGGCTCAACGAGGTCATGGGTTCCTGGAAGACCATGGAAATGTCGCCGCCGCGTATGGACCGGGCCAGCGAGCCCTTGGGATCAATCTGGGCCATGTCCACGGTTTCGCCAGGCCGGTCCGCGGTCGGAGTGCGGTGGAAGAGGATCTCGCCTTGCACGATGCGGCCGGGCGAAGGCACGATCGACAGGATCGATCGGGCCGTTACGGACTTGCCACAGCCCGATTCGCCCACCAGACCGATGGTCTGGCCGCGATTGACGGTGAAATCCACACCTTCCAGCGCGTGTACGACACCCTGGTCCATGAAGAAGTGGGTCTTGAGGTCCCGGATCTCCAACAGGGCCTCGTCGGTGTCAATTGAAGTCGGGGCGTGGCCGTTGCTTGCCTGGTCCATGGTCGGGTGTGAGGGCTGTCGGTCAGGCGTACGGGTCGGCGGCATCGCGGATGCCGTCGCCCAGGAAGTTGAAGGCTAGGACGGAAAGCACCACGGCGGCACCGGGCAACAGAAGCCAGGGGGCCAGGGCGACCGAGCGCAGGTTCTGGGCCTCCTGGAGCAGCACGCCCCAGGAGATGGCCGGGGCGCGCAGGCCGAGACCGATGAAACTCAATCCGGTTTCGGACAGGATCATGCCCGGCACGGCCAAGGTCAGCGAGGCGATGATGTGGCTCATGAAGGACGGCATCATGTGGCGCAGGATGATGCGGATCTCGCTGGAGCCGGAGAAACGAGCCGCCATCACGAAGTCCTCTTCGCGCAGGGAGAGGAAGCGGCCGCGCACCACCCGGGCCAAACCCGTCCAGCCGACGAAGGCCAGCAACACGGTCACCATGAAGTACCGGACGATGATGTCCATGTCGATCGGCAGGGCGGCCGCCAAGGCCATGATCAGGGGAATCTCCGGGATGGAGCGGATGAATTCGATCAGCCGCTGGATGGCATTGTCCAGGGTGCCGCCGTAGTAGCCGGAGATGCCACCCAGGATGAGGCCTAGTACCAGGGAGATGATGACGCTGACCAGGCCGATGGTCAGCGAGACGCGGGCTCCGTAGACAATCCGGCTGAACAGATCACGGCCGAGGCGATCCGTGCCCAGGATGAACAGACCCTGTCCCTGCACCACTCCGAGCGACCGTTCCTCGATGAGGGCGTCAATGCCGAACAGGTGTCGGTCGGTGCTCCACAGGCTCCAGGCCTCGTACTCCTCGGTGCGCACGAAGAAGCGGATCGGATACACGACCTCCTTGTCCTCCGTATAGATTCTCCTCGCGGTTTCCAAATCCATCTTAGTATTGACACCGTAGATGAACGGGCGCTGCAACCGTCCATCGTGCACCCACCGAATGCGGCTGGGCGTGGACAGCTGATATTGGATGAAGCTGGTTTCCGGCAGGTAGGGTGCCACCCATTCGCACAAGGCGGCGATGAAGTAGAGGATGATGAACAGGATGCCGGAGATGACCGCCATGCGGTGCTTGATAAAGCGCCACCACATCAACTGCAGGTAGGACGCCACAAACAGCTTTTCGTCCTCGGCGACCGCCTCTTCCAAAGCGGGTGGCCCCTGGGGAATGTCCGGGGTGCGGTCGATCCAGGCGATCTCTTGTTGGGGCACGGAACTGGGAGCGGGTTGGCGTTGGCAGGGAACCGGTAGTCGTCGGTCTACTGTTCGAGTCTGATGCGCGGGTCGACAATGGCCAGCAGCACGTCGGAAATGAGCGTGCCGATGATGGTCAGGGTGCTCAGCATGAATAGGAAGGTGCCGGCCAGGTACATGTCCTGGGCGGTCAAGGAACGCAGCAGCATGGGCCCGGTGGTCTGCAGGCTCAGGACCATGGCCACCAGTGTCGTGCCGGAGATGAGCGAGGCCAGGGACCAGCCCACCGTGCTGAAGAAGGGGTTCATGGCCACCCGCACCGGATACTTCCAGATAAGCTTGGTCTCCTTGACACCCTTGGCCCGCGCCGTTTCGACGTAGGGCTTGTTCAACTCGTCCAGCAGGTTGGCGCGCGTGATGCGGATGTTGCCGGCCGTGCTGGAGACGGCAACGATGAACATGGGCACCCAGATGTGGGCAAGCATGTCCATGATCTTGGCCCAGCTCCAGGGGGCCAGCATGTACTCCTCGGAAAAGAGACCGCCCACATTCATGTTCAGCTGCGAGTGGGCGAGATAGAGGATGATCAACGCCAGCAGGAAGCCGGGGACGCCCAGTCCGATGAAACTGAACGCGGTCATGCTGTAGTCGAGGATCGAGTATTGGTTGGTGGCTGAATAGACCCCGATCGGAATGGCTATGAACCAGCTCACCAGGAGCGCGGACATGGAAAGGACGACCGTGAGGGCCAGCCGTTCCCAAATCAACTCCGCCACAGGCTTCTGCCATTCCATGGACTGTCCCCAGTCCCCCTTGGTCGCGATGCCCTTGATCCACTTCCAGTATTGGACGTAGATCGGCTGACCTAGTCCGTAGCGTTGGGCTAGGGCTTCCAGTTCTTCCTCGTCCACCAAATCCCCTTCCTGGGCCAACTGGGCCGCATAGGAGGTGAGGAAGTCACCGGGTGGCAGCTGAATGATGGCAAAGGAGAGGATCGAGATGGCGGCCAGCGTCGGAATCATGAACAGAATCCGACGGATGATGTACAGCAGCATGTCGAATCGGGCTTAGCAACTCCGGTCCACAGGCGGCCGGAAACCACAAATCATGGCCGGACGGCAGGGACCCGCTGTGGTGCAGGTCCCCACCGTCGTCGGCCGGCTATGCAATCGCGGGCGGGGGCTTAGGAGTGGTCCGCCGGATTGTCCCAGTAGTAGGTTTCGGTGTGAAGCAGATGCTCGTCACCGGTGGTGTCGTCCAGCGGGAAGCCTTCCAGGTAGCCCATGAAGCCGTTCTTCACGATCACGAGCTTGGGAGCCTCGCCCAGATAGCCAATCATCGGCAGCTCCTCGGCCCAGATGTCCAGGACCTGCGTGAAGAGCTCGTTGCGTCGGGCATCGGAGGGCTCGACGTTGATCTGGTCCATGATTTCCCAGATGTCCCAAATCCAGTGGCCTGCCGGCGGCTCCTCGGAGTTGGGATCAACCCCGTCGGTGTTGCGGTACAGGCCCCAGGCCACACCCCAAGGGCGGTCAATCATCGTGCCTTCGAAGATCCAGGGAGCCACGATGGGCAGGACCGTGCGGTCACCACCCCAGAAGGCCGCCTCAATCTCGTTGGCCCGGAAGTGTTCCGTATAGAGGGAGCGTTCGAAGTACTGGTACGTGGCGGTGATGCCTACTTCCGCAAAGTACTTGACGATTTGCAGGATGGCATCCTCGCCCTGCGTACCGGGTGAGGCCGTGCCTTCGACGATGAAGCTGAGGACTTCGTCTGTGCCGGGCCAGAGGCGCTGACCAGCATCGTTCTTTTCGCTGTAGCCGGCTGCGTCGAGAAGCTGGTTGGCCATGTCCGGGTCATACTCGATGTAGGCGCTGGCCTGGGCCATGTTCGCCTGCGGCGAGCTGTTAAGCGGGCTGTACTGACGCGGGGTCAGGAGACCGTCGAAGACCAGCTCGTTGAGCGTGACGCGGTCGACCGCCACCGACAGGGCCTTGCGGACGTCGGAGTTCTGGAAGAGTTCGCGCAGGCGCGGATTCTTGGTGGTCTGGTTCAGCTGGATGGCCGTGTGGCCGGAGGCGTAACCCAGGTAGACGGAGTAGTCCCCGCTCTCCTCGTTTTCCTTGAACAGGGTGAAGCTGTCGAGGGAGACGTGGCGGCCCTGGAAGTCGATCTCGCCGTTGATGATGCGCAGCTCGAAGACGTCGGGCGTCTCGAAGAGGCGGTGGTTGACGTGATCGATGTAGGGCAGTTGCTGGCCGCCGGAATCCACGAACGGGAAGTACGGGTTGCGCTCCATGACGAAGAGCTCGTTGGACAGCTCGTTGGCGGCCTTCCACGGGCCTAGGGAGGGCAGGTCCGGGTTGAGGTACCACCAGCGGCGGTCCTCGTAGTACTCGTTCCAAGCGTTGAAGCCGGCCTCCTCGGTGGCGGCCTGCAACCCGTCCTGGTCGTCGGTCAATTCCATGTGGAACTGCGACAGGTAGTGCCCCGGCAGGTAGATGCGGCGTGTGGTGCGCAGGGTTTCGTAGATGAACAGCGGCTTGGGTTCGTTGAACGTGTAGGTCGCGCTGTAGTCGTCCCCGGCGCTCAGGCCCATCGTCTCACCGCCCGACTGCCAGCGCGGGTGGACGGAGGGGTTGATGTCCGTGTTGAGGAGATCGTTCTCGTACCACCAGAGGAGGTCGGCCGAGGTGAACGGAGCGCCGTCGGACCACTTGGCGCCTTCGCGCAGGTTGAAGGTCCAGGCGGTGGCATCCTCGTTGATCTCCCAGGACTCGGCCAGGCGGGGTTGGACGTTCAGGTCCTGGTCGTACCAGCCAAGACCGCGGTCCTGCATTTTGGTGGGCCCCCACCGGTCGGATACGCCCCTAAAGCCGCGGCGCATCACGCCGCCGTAGTTGCCGTTGGAACCGCCAGCGTTGGGCAGCACGCCCGGCGTGCTGGGCAGACGCTCGTCGACGGGCGGCAGGGCGCCGGAGGAGACCATGTCGGCCAGCATCGGTGCTTCCTTGTAGGTGCCCGTGTCCATGGCTTCCTCTGCAGCCGGGGCCGCGGGGGCCTCTGCAGCCGGGGCGGCTTCCTCGGCTGCCGGTTCGCCACCGCCACCGCAGGCGACAACTACCGCGCCGGCTGTGGTTACCGCCGACACGCGCATGAACTCACGGCGCGAAAAAGCGTGAGTCCTAGTCCGTTTCCGGGTCATGGAAACATCTCCTTGGATTGGATTGAGAACGTAGGTTCGGCTGGAGGCAGCCAAGACCGCGACCCGCGCTCCACGCGCACAGGATCGTCGGGCCGTTTAGTATACACGGTTGGCGCTGATCGAAGCCGACTGCCGCCATTGGAAACGCGTCCCGGCTGCGACAGGATCCGGCCAGCCACCGCCGGCTTCAGTCCCAGTCCAGCGAACCGCCGGTCTTGTAGTCCGTGACCCGCGTCTCGAAGAAGTTCTTCTCCTTCTGCAGGTCGATGATCTCGGACATCCAGGGGAAGGGGTTGGCTGGCTGCGGGAACAGTGGGGCCATGCCCAGCTGCTGGCAGCGTCGGTTCACAATGAAGTGCATGTAGGTTTCGCACTGCTGCGCGTTCAGGCCCAGGAAGCCGTTGGGCATGGTGTCCCGGCTGTAGCCGATCTCCAGCTCGCAGGCCTCGAGGAACATCTGCCGGACTTCGCGCTGGAAGTCCGGGGTCCACAGGTGGGGGTTCTCGATCTTGATTTGGTTGATGACGTCGATGCCGAAGTTGAGGTGTACCGATTCGTCCCGCAGAATGTACTGGTACATCTCGGCCACGCCGATCATCTTGTTGCGCCGGCCCAGCGACAGGATTTGGGCGAACCCAGTGTAGAACCACATGCCCTCGAAGATGACGTAGAAGGCGATCAAGTCGCGCAGGAACGACTGGTCGGCCGCCGGCGTGCCGGTGCGGAAGTCCGGGTCGGCGAAGGTCTGGGTGTACTGCAGGGCCCAGGCCGCCTTGTCCGTGATGGAGGGAATCTCCCGGTACATGTTGAAGAGTTCGCCTTCGTCGAGGCCCAGGCTCTCGCAGATGTACTGGAACGTGTGGGTGTGGATGGCCTCCTCGAACGCCTGCCGCAGCAGATACTGCCGGCACTCGGGATTCGTCAGGTGACGGTAGATGGCCAGGACGATGTTGTTGGCCACCAGTGATTCGGAGGTGGCGAAGAAGCCCAGGTTGCGGCTTACCATGAGCCGTTCGTCGGCGGTCAGACCCGAGGCCGACTTCCAGAGCGCAATGTCCGCCTGCATTGCCACTTCCGTGGGCATCCAGTGGTTGTTGCAGCCGGCCAGGTACTTCTCCCAGGCCCACTGGTACTTAAGGGGGAGCAGCTGGTTGACATCGGCCTGGGCGTTGATCATGGCCTTTTCGCTGACCATGACGCGCCCGGCTCCGCGATCGATACGGCCCAGGCCGGAGCCGTCCGCCGTGTCGGCGGGCGGGGACATGGTCGGGACGGATATCGTGGGTGTCGGAGAGTTCCAGTTGAGGGTCATTGGTGGGTGGGGTTTGGTGAGGGGGGTAACTGGATGGGAAAGCACTGGCGCAGCGGGATCGGGCGACTGTCAGTCCGCCCAGTTCAGAATCAGGCCCAGGGTCTCCGGGTTCCACGCGGTCAGTTCGGCGTATGCGGCCGGCGCGTCCTCCCAGGCGAAGCGGTGGGTAACCAAACCGGCAACCTGGAGTCTGCCACTGGCCAGGCAGCGCAGGACCAGGCGGTGGTCGTCCGCCAGCGTCCAGTAACCGGGGGCGCTGTCGGCGGCGGGCCGGACGGAATTGTGCGCGCCGATCAGGGTCAGTCCCGTCTTGTGGACGTCCCGGTAGAAGTTGACGTCCGGCGTGTTGCCCCGCGTACTGCCCAGCAGCACCAGACGGCCCTGGCGGCCGATGACATCAAAGGCTGCCGTCACGGCGGCGGGGTGTCCGGTGGCATCCACCACCACCTGCGGTTTGCCACCGTCACAGAGGGCCGCGATTCGGTCCAGGTAGTCGCCCTGCATTTGCAGGGCCGCATCGGCGCCCAGCTCCCGGGCAAGTTCAAGTCGGGTGTCGTCCACATCCAACGTCAAGGCAGGCACCGCGCCGTTGAGCTTGGCCCACTGCATGGCCAGGAGGCCGATGATGCCCGCGCCCAGCGTGGCGACGCCTTCGCCCAGCTCGATGCGGGCCTTGCGCACTCCCTGCAGGGCAATGGCGGCCATGAAGAAGAAACAGGCCTGTTCGCTGGCGAGATCGTCCGGTACGGGCGTGCAATGCTGCGGCTGCACGGCCGCAATCCGCTGATGTTCAACGGGCACGGCCAGCCGGTCCCCCTCCGCCCAGCCGGAGACCTCGGCGCCAACCTCGACCACTTCCGCCACCATGCTGTAGCCGGCTCCCATCGGATAGTTTCGGGCGGTGTTTTCGAGGCCCAGCAGGAAGGCTCGTTCGGTGCCGGGGCTGATCAGCGAAGCGACGGCCCGAACCAACAGTTGGTTCGGTGCGCAGACGGGTAGATCGGAGTGGACGAGTTCGGCGACACCGGGTGCGGTGAACCGGACCTGGGTGTTCAAGGCTCGGGTAGGGGGATGCGGGTTCGGGATGCGCACAGCACCCGGGGCCATGACGCAAACCGGGCACAATCAAAGCACTATATCGTAACCAGATTCGCGCTGAACGCCGACGTTTTTGGAGAGGCAGGCACTGTTTCAATCTCGTTGATATGGGTGGCGGTCCGTCCTGGGCCTATCCTCCGTACCCGTGGGCTTCCTGCGTCGCTTCAGGCCATGCTGCGGGCCATCAGGCGCACGAAGTTGAGGGCGCCGGCCTCGGTCTTCAGCCCCCGTGCCAGGCGGGCCCGGGGCTTGAAGCGGCCAAACCAGCCCTCGAGCCGGTTGGTGGAGGCGGGCACCTTGGGGTTCCCCTGGCTACGCACCCGTTCGTGCCAGCGTTCCACGAGGTGCCACAGCAGCTTGCGCACCTCCGGCCGCAGGCGCACGCGGCCCTGCATCACCGCTTCCCAGAGCGCCAGCAGGACGGGCCCCGCCTCCGGTGGTCGCTCCCGGGCCAGGCGTTGCAGGATCGGCAGCAGGACCCGGTCCAGTAACCG
>JAAXGZ010000032.1:0-8866 GCA_012271135.1 Caldilineales bacterium
GGCCGGCGGCTTCAGCCGGTCCACCGACACTTCATGGAACACGTAGGCGTACCATTTCGGGTGATCCTCGGTCCCTTCCTTCCGGATGCGCACCTGCTTGGCCTTGCAGCCCCGGTACAACCCGCTCCCTTCCAGACGCACCCACCCCACCTTTGGGATGTGCAATCGGTCACCGTCCACGCGCACGCCGTCGGGAATGGTGAAGCCGTCGTCCCTATCGAACTTGGCCTTGTACTTCGGGAACCCCTTGGGCTTGCCGTCCGACTTGCGGACTCCCAGGGATTGCCCCTGTGACTTGGCCGCGGCCCATGCCTCGAAAAAGCGCGTATACGCGTCGGCCAGGTACTTGGCCGTGTAGCGGACCGATCCGAAAGGAAGATCCCGCAGCCAGGACAGATCCATGGCGCGGTACCGTCGTCCCCACGGCGAACCCAGGAACGCCCGCACCCAGGCGGCATCGGATCGGCTCCTGAGGTCCGTGAACCGCTTGCCCAGCGTGAAGAACGAGACGGACTTGTCGACGGGCACCGCGCCTTCGAGGGCAGTCCACTTTCCATATTCCTTGTGCAACCGATACCGCCGCTCGCAATCGGCCAGCAGGAGGTTCCACACCAGCCGGCAGGCGCCTGCGATCTGCGCGCACAGGGCGGCTTGGGCGCGGCGGCCGAACCGGATGCAGTACCGTTCGATTCGAACCTCAACCGGTAGCTTTGCTTTAGACTTGGAGGTGGCAGTCCGGGTTGTCATAGTCAACCTTACTGTCAGGGAGCCGTGCAGTGCTCCTTACACTCACGGCTTCCGTTTATTGTAGCGCACAGGTGCACAGGTATATAAGTTCCTCTCCTTGCCTGAAATCCGCCCATGCAGCACAAGAAGCAGTTCGAACAACCTCCGCGCCGCGTGGCCCTGTTTGTCACCTGCATGGTAGACATGATCTATCCACAAGTGGGCCGGGCTGCGGTCCAGTTGCTGGAGGAACAGGGTGTGGAGGTGGTCTTTCCCGAGGACCAGACCTGCTGTGGCCAGCCGGCCTTCAATTCCGGCTACCACGATGAGGCCGTTCCCCTGGCCCGCCACTTCGTCGACGTGTTCCATCCCCTGATTGCATCGGGGCAGGCGCAGGCCATCGTCCTGCCCAGCGGCAGCTGCGCCACAATGACCAGCCATTTCCATTTGGAGCTGTTGGAGAACGATCCGGCCTACCTGAAGCGCTCCGAGGAACTGGCGGCGGTCACCTTCGAACTAACCGAGTTCCTGGTGGATGTCCTGGAGGCCCGATTGCCCGAGGCACATCTGCCGGGCAAGGTCGCCTACCACGCCTGCTGCCATCTTCTCAGGGAGTTGCGGATCGACGAACAGCCCCGTTCCCTTCTGGCCGAGTCGGGCCTGGACATGGTGGACATGACGGGCAGCGACGAGTGCTGCGGGTTCGGTGGCCTCTTTGCCGTCAAGAATGAGCCCATTTCGGTGGCGATGGGCAATGCCAAGCTGACGAGCATCGAAGCCTGTGGCGCAGACCATGTGGTCATGTGCGACGTCTCGTGCATGACCCACCTGCAGGGTCTCCTGCAGCGTCAGGATCGTCGGTGTCGTGCCATGCACATTGCCGAAGCCCTCGCCTCCCGCCACCCAAAGGCGGACGGCGAACTCAACACACCAGCCCAATCCAAGGCACCGGACGGTGGCGACAGGCCTCGACGTTGGCAGGATGTAGGGACGAATTAACACCGACAACCGCGACCATGCGTTCCCGCATCGACATCGAAGCCCCCTTCAAGACCCGCGTCAAGCAAGCGGTTGCCAACCCGACCTTGGCAGACACCTTGACCCGGGCCACACTGCATCTCAAGGAACAAAAGCGCCTCAGCCTGGAGGAACTGGAAGCCCAGCGCCTCCGGGATCAAATGCGCCAAATGAAGGCACACACGCTGCGCAATCTCCCCGAGCTGCTGGAGCGGTTTGAGCGCAACGTGGTCATGAACGGCGGCCGGGTCCACTGGGCCGAAGACGCCGACGAGGCCAACCGCATTATCGGCGAGTTGGCGGAGCGGCACGATGTGCGCAAGGTCGTGAAGTCAAAGTCGATGGCCACCGAGGAGATTCACCTGAACCACCATCTGGAGGCGAAGGGCATCACCTGTGTGGAAACGGATCTGGGGGAGTACATCATTCAGTTGGCGGCGGAAATCCCCAGTCACATTGTGGCCCCGGTGATTCACAAGCGGATTGACGAGATCTCGGACCTCTTCGCCGAAAAGCTGTCCATGCCCCGGACTCTTGATCCCCAAGCCCTCTGCGCGCGGGCGCGCGTGGAACTGCGCCAGGAGTTCCTAAGCGCCGACATGGGCATTTCCGGCTGCAACTTCGCCATCGCCGACACGGGCACGGTCTGCATCGTCACCAACGAGGGCAACGGCCGCATGGTCTCCACACTGCCGCGGGTTTATGTCGCTGTGATGGGGATTGAGAAGCTGGTGCCCACCCCCCAGGACGCCTTCCTGCAGTACCAGTCGCTGACCCGCAGCGCCACCGGCCAGCGCGTAACTGTGTACCTGTCCATGACTTCCGGTCCCAAGCGCTTGGAGGATGTGGACGGCCCCGAGGAATTCCACGTGGTCCTGATGGACAACGGACGGTCCCGGATGCTGGCAGACGGCTACAGCGAGTCGCTGATGTGCATTCGGTGCGGAGCCTGCCTCAACGTATGCCCCGTCTACCGCCAAATCTCGGGACACGGCTACGGCAATACCTACAGCGGTCCCATCGGCGCCGTCATCTCGCCGCTGCTGTCGGAGGAGATGGCCCGCAACAAGGACCTGCCCTATGCCAGCACCCTGTGTGGAGCGTGCCGTGATGCCTGCCCGGTCCAGATCGACCTGCCCAAAATGCTGCTGAACCTACGGCACGATCTGGTATCCGGCAAGCACATGCCGGGCGCGGAACGCCGGGCGATGCAGGGGTTTGCCGGAGTGGCGAGCCGTCCGACAGCCTATCGGGGCACTGCCCGCGCGGCACGGACCGGAACCAGACTCCTGTCGGGGTTTGGCGACCGAAACCTGCGCAGGCTGCCCCCGCCCCTGCATCACTGGACCCGCCAGCGCGACTTCCCGCCGATGGCGAAGCAAAGCTTCCGGGAGTGGTGGGCCAAGCGATCCGGGACGCGGGGACCCGCAACGTGAGCCAAGCCCGGCAACGAATCCTGGATCGGCTGCGCCAGGGACTGGCCGACCCGAAGCTCCCGTGGCCGCCCGCGGACGCGCCTCCGTTGACTCCGGGTGAACACATGCACGTGGCCACCCTCAGGGCCGAGGATGCCGGGCTCGAACAGCGATTTGCTGGGGAACTGGAGAAACTGCACGGCTCCAGCGACATCGCCGATTCGATCGTGGCAGCGCGCATGTTCACAGTACGGAAGATCCTGGAGTGGCTGGACGATACCGGACCCCGGCGCGTCCTTGCCTGGTCCGAACTGAACTCCTGGATTCCAGGTCTTGAGGAAAGCCTTTTCGACAGGAACGTAGAGGTGGTTGTCCCAGAGTCGCTGGACAATCCTGACACGCGAGGCGACCTGCAGGAAATTCGGGTGGGCGTCACCGGTGTGGAAGTCGCGTTCGCCGCCACAGGTTCCGTCCTGTTGAAGAGCACTCCGGGCCAAAGCCGCAGTGCCTCCCTTTTGCCGCTCAACCACATCGCGCTGATTCCCGGCACGCGTCTGCTGCCCAATGTGGAGACCTGGTTGGAGCAACACCAGCAGGATGACTCTCTGGGGCACGCCATCCGCAACAGCGCCAACCTGACACTGGTGTCCGGTCCCAGCAAGTCCGCCGACATCGAGTCAAAACTGACCTTGGGGGTGCACGGCCCCAAGGAACTGCACGCAGTGATGTATCCAGTACCCGGCTAGGCCGACAATCAATCGTTTCGCCCAAGTGTCGCGGTCCGAGCAGCAACTCCCGCCACGGACCGCCCTCTCAACGAGGCATTCAACCAACCCCAAATCCCTGTACCACGCAGGCAATCCAACCTTCAGGAGCATTCAACGTGAGCGACAAGACTTGGAACGTAGGCATCATCGGCTGCGGAGCCGTGGTCCAGGTGGCGCATCAGCCCACCTTCTCCATGGCCGTGGACCACTGCCAGGTTGTGGCAATCTGCGACGTGCAGGAAGAACGCGTCACGCAGTTTGCCGCGGAGCGCGGCATTCCCTCGGCCTATACCGACTATCGGGAGATGCTGGACAAGGAGGAACTGGACCTGGTGGTGGTGGCGGTTCCCAACATTTTCCACAAGCCCATGTCGATTGCTGCCCTGGAAGCCGGGGCCAACGTGCTGTGCGAGAAGCCGGTGGCCCTGACCGTGGTGGATGCCCAGGAAATGTTTGAGACTGCGGACAAGGCGGGGAGGACCTTGACCGTCGGCACGCACTACCGCTGGTCCACAACCATGAAGATGGGGCGCAAGGCGGTGGACTCTGGTCAGTTCGGGGACATCTATCACATCCGTACGGTCTACACGCGCCGGGCGGGGATTCCGGGCTTCGGCAGCTGGTTCACCAACAAGGACATGGCCGGCGGCGGTTGTGGGCTGGATATCGGCGTGCACGCCCTGGACAAGGCCCTGTTCCTGATGGACTATCCCAAACCCGCAACGGTCTCGGCGGTGGCCTACGGCCACTTGGGTTCGCAGGGCATGGGAACCGGCGGCTGGGGCATCGACCGCGCGGCCAAACCCCGGGAGGGCGGTCGATTCGATGTCGAGGATCTAGCCTACGGCCTAGTGCGTTTCGAGAACGGAACCTCTCTGATTTTGCAGTGTTCCTGGGCCATGCATCTGCCGGCGGCCGAACTGGTGGAGGTGTACGGGACCGAAGGAGGGGCGATCGTCCGCCCCGACAAGCTGGAGATATTCCAAGAGATGAACGGCGAACCGGTAACGATTGACGTCGAGGTGCCCGGAGGCCAGGAATACTCCGCGGTGGCCCAGAGCAAGGACCTGATCCGGCATTTGGCCGGGGACGAGACCGTGGACGTTGTGACTGCGGAGCAGGCCCTGGTGGGCATCGCCATCCTTGAAGCAATGTACAAGTCGGCCGCCAGCGGGTCCGAAGTGGTCCTGTAGTCCTTGGCGGAAATGGCGACGCCGGGTGATTGCATTGCCCGAGATTGATCAACCACGTGCCGGGCCATGTCTGCCTGTGGTGATCCAAGGGCTTGGGCAATGCCTTCCGCAGGGATACTCGCGAGGTATCGTGTTCAGTTTCGACTCAACCGGAGCACGGCAGCCACAGCCTGAACCGGCACCTCCCACATGAAGCGCTTGGCAGTCCTCATACTCAACTACAACAACCGGGAGTACCTGGAGTCCTGTCTCGACGCCCTGGGCAAGGGTTTGAGGAGAGTCTCCCATGACACCTGGTTCCTGGACAACGCCTCCACCGACGGTTCCGCCGCTTGGGTCCGGGAACACTATCCCGATGTTCGGGTTCTGGAGAATCCGGAAAACAAGGGATTCGCCTATGGCAACAACCGGGGCCTGGAGCGGATAGGCATCGGCGGGGATCCCAATTCAGGTCCGCTTGGGCACGAATTTGTGCTGTTGCTCAACCCGGACACCGAAGTAGAGAAAGGTGCCCTACCGCGCATGCTATCCCATATGGACCGCCATCCGCAGGTGGGGGTAGTCGGGCCAAGGATGATCCGTCCCAACGGATCCCTGGACACCGGGTGCAAGCGGGGGGAACCGACACCTTGGAAGTCACTGGCCCATATGACAGGATTACGCAGATTCTTTCCGCACAGCCCTATCTGGGCCGGCTACAGCTGTGGTTATGTCAAAGACGATGAGCCGGCCTGTGTCGACTCGGTGATGGGAGCCTGCCAGATGATGAGGGCGGAAGCCTTACGGGAAGTCGGCCTGCTGGACGAGGATACCTTCTTCATGTACGGCGAAGACCTGGATCACTGCGTGCGCTTTCGCCGCAAGGGTTGGCAGGTTGTCTATTTGCCGGAAGCCCGCGTCCTGCACCACAAGGGCGCGGCCACCCGCAAAGACAGCGGGCGGATGATTCTGGAATTCCACCACGCCATGTGGACATTCCACCGGAAACACTACGCCGACAGCACTCCGTGGCTGGGAAACGCATTGGTCCGCATGGCCTCCTGGGGACTGGGATGGGTGAAGTGGGTGTTGAACAGCCTGTTGCCGCCCGACCAGAGGCATGTGGGTTCGGCCAACATCGTTGACGCTGCCAGCGACAGATGCCGCTAGACGACGCTTCGCTTCGCTTGGATCAACGACCTGTCAAACTGGAACACAGGTCACCTGAGCGATTGTTTTGCCAGAAACTCAAGAAAGCCGATTTGGGCGCATCTTCCCGGAATGGTACATGTGGGATCCAACCGTCAAAGCCATTCCAATCGACAGCTTGATTTTACGTTTCCAGGTATTGCATGGCTGGCCTGCGGGATTCCATGCTCACATGGTCAAACTCAAAGAAGGAATTTCTCATACACGTTAACAGCCCAATGATGTCCTTTGGGAGAGGCGGGACCTGACCACCCATCCCTCACCAGACTCCGAGCTATGAGTCGGTTCATGAAAAAATGCCCGACCAACAGCACAGACTGGTTGGTTTCAGCTTCAGCGGACAGCCGCTGCGCGGCTATTCGGGCTCGGCTCTTAGCCTGTCGCCAAGACTCCGCCTGATAGGCGAATCCACAGAATCCAAGCAATCGGAATATGACGGACCAGGCCGTAGAGTTCAACTTGGGCCAATGCCAGGGACCATGTGGAAGTTCCAGTTCACGAAACAACTTGCTGGCAACGAAGTCTGCTTCGGGGCAGACCGTCTTGATGGAACAAATGGATCTCTGCAAATTGCTGCACCATTTGGAGTTGCACTTGGCGGCCACAGCCATTGTTTCCTGTTCCGGTAGAGAGCGACTGCACAGTCCTGCTTGATCGTATTCATCAAGCCACTCGGCAAACTCATATGCGGAGAGGCCCTTCCGGCCGGCAATAACGGGTTTCCCATGCCTCAACAGAATGATTCTCATGCGCTTGTCCCTATCATCCTGCTTTCGCAACTTGGGAACTTGGTGTTCGCTGGATGTCATATTTCCACTGGCAGTTTGCGATGCGCACATCCAGTATCAGGTGGGAACACAGGATAATTGAGGCAGATACCGATGATGCGGTGGAGGCAGCGGTCCAATGGCAAGAGAATCGTGACGGAGTGGGACCGCACCGTCTGGATGTTCCTTACAGCCATGCCCCATAGATGTCCCCCAGACAACCCTGTAGTGCCTGGAAAGCGACAGGCCACACAAAACATCCGTCCCCTCCATTCTCAAGTACCCCCTTGATGACGTCTCAACCAGACGACTCCGGGGGCGGCCACTGTTGAGGGACCGGCATGCAGAGCACCTCCCGAAACGGCTGACAACTTGATATCGGATCCAGCGTCAATGCACGAACCACGACATGGTGCCCATGCTGAATGCGCAACGACTTGGGATTGTTTGGAATGCCTGTCACGCCGCTTTCCGCACTAATCCCTGAGTGGATCCCGGACCTCGCCCTTGCCATGGGTCAGGTCCGTGAACCACCGCACGAATTCCTCGCGCCGATGGGCCGGAAGCACAGCCCAAACCTGCGCTCGATCGCTGTAAACCGTATCTTCAACCTGGGCTTCAAAACGCGTGGAGAACCGCTGAAATCGGTCCAGCATCGGGTATTCCAGCGTTAGGGCGAGCCGAACCATCTCAACCTTGCGGACGGTGTCCAGGGTCTCAAGGACAGCTTGGACGCCCCCTGAATAGGCACGGACCAGTCCGCCGCGTCCCAACTTGGTGCCACCGAAGTACCGTGTGACAACTGCCACAATCTCGCCTACTCCGGAATGCAAGAGAACCTTCAGCATCGGTTGTCCCGCCGTGCCGGTGGGTTCGCCGTCGTCAGAACACCCCACACTGGCGGTGGAGCCGGGAGCTCCCGCAACAAAGGCCCAGCAATTGTGACTGGCATCGTCGTAAAGTTCCTTGATCTCTGCAATGAAGGCGCGGGCTGATGCTGGATCGGGTGCAGGTGCCAGAGAACTGATGAACCGGCTGCGCAGGATGACCTGTTCAGACTGGACGATTGCAGCCGGAATGGGAAAACCTTCAGTCATCAACTATGAACTCCAGGATGCGGTTGTACGGACATCCAAGGGTGACGAGGTTGATTCACATGAGGATGCCTGCGCGTTCCAACCGGAATCGCATCGGAGAAACCCATGCCGGTTTCCGCAACATGGATAAGCAGAACCTCTCCCTCTGTTCGCGGGACAGATCCCGGTTCCGGATGTGGAACGTCTGACATCGTAGCAACATCGCGCTTCAGGGTTGTACGAGCCTATATCCTCGGCACTGTTTCAATCTTGTTGCTATGGGTTGCGGGCTGTCCTGGGCCCAGCCTCCGTACCAGTGGGCTGCGTGCGTCGCGTCAGGCCATGCTGCGGGCCATCAGGCGCACGAAGTTGAGGGCCCCGGCCTCGGTCTTCAGTCCCCGCGTCAGACGGGCCCGGGGCTGGAAGCGGCCAAACCAGCCCTCGAGCCGGTTGGTGGAGGCGGGCACCTTGGGGTCCCCTTGGCTGCGCATCAGTTCGTGCCAGCGTTCCACGAGGTGCCACAGGCGTTTGCGCACCTCCGGTCTCAGGCGCACGCGCCCCTGCATCACCGCTTCCCAGAGGGCCAGCAGGACGGGCCCCGCCTCCGGTGGTCGCTCCCGGGCCAGGCGTTGCAGGATGGGCAGCAGGACCCGGTCCCAGTGGGTCAAGTCCTCCTCGTCGATACCGCGGATGTGCCGTCCCACGGTGCGCTGCCTG
>JAAXGZ010000032.1:8882-14341 GCA_012271135.1 Caldilineales bacterium
CCGGGACCGCTCAGGCGCAGGTCCAGCCGTTCGCCCTTCGGCCCCAGGACCACGGCCACGGGACGCTTGGCGCCACCGATGGACAGCCAGGTTTCATCCACCTCGACCCACGAGGGCAGCTTCGCCTGCGGGTCGGGAGCCCGGCCGGGGGCCACCGCCTGCACGTCCCGCCACAGGGTGGCCGCGCCCACCCCGCAGCCCAACAGGGCCAGGAGGCGGGACAGGCCCCGCACACGGACACCGTGCACCTACAGGTCGGCCACCAGCTCCCGGAAGGTCTGTGGCCGCGGGCGGGCGGTCACGTCGGGCGGCAGGGGCGAGGCGCTACCGAGGCAAGCCTTGCACTGCCAGCGTTGCACCCACAGCCGTCCCAGCACGACCAGGTGGCGGGGGTAGGTGCCGTTGCGGCGCCCGGCGCAGGCCCCGCCATGGGGACAGGGGCCCGGATCGTCGGGCAGGGCCCGTTGGCGTTCGGGGTCGGCAGGCGCTAGGATGAAGTCCATGACGAGGGGTCCTCTTTGGTTGTTGAAGCCAACCAATTATCAAGGGCCCCTCGTCCCTTCCAGGCCCGCAACCCATAGCAACGAAACTGAAACAGTGCCATATCCTCCAACTGCGAATACCAACCATCTGAGGCTCCTATCCACGAGGGCCTGCTGTCCCACACCCGACAGCAACCCTGGATCGGAGGATTTCGTTCAATCCCACTTGCCAGATTCATTGGCACACCTGCCAGAATCCCGGGTGGACCGATCCTACTGCCGGTCGCCCCGTTCATCGGAACCCAACACACATGCCAGCATTCCCCAACATCCTGTTTGTGATGGACGACCAGCATCGTCATGACTTCCTGGGTTTGGACACCCCTTTGGTCTCCACCCCGCATATCGATCGCCTCGCCCGGCAGGGCACGCGGTTCACCCACTGCTGCGTGAATGCCCCGATCTGCGCCCCATCGCGCATTTCGCTCGCGTCCGGCCTCCACCCCTGGCGGATGGGTGCAGTGGACAACAACAGCTATCTTCCGCTCCGCATCCCCACCTACTATCAGCGCCTCAGGGACCACGGCTACAAGGTGGCTTCGGCCGGCAAGCTGGACTTGGCCAAACCGGCCGGATACAACGGGCGGCATGGCACCCGGGCCTGCAACTACCAATGGGGCTTCACGGACCCCTGCGAAATCGAAGGCAAGATGCACGCGGGCCGTTTCGACGCACCGCAGGGACCGTACGGCTTCATGCTCCGGGAGCAGGGGCGGTTCGACGCATTCGTCAACGACTACCAGAGCCGCAATGACCGCGGCTGGATCAAGGACGCCTCCCACGACTCGGTACTGCCGGAAGAACTTCACTCGGACACCTTTGTGGGGGAACGAGCCAACCAATGGCTCCAGGACACACCCCAGGATGCACCCTGGCACATGTTTGTCTCCTTCGTCGGGCCCCACGATCCCTTTGATCCTCCCACCTCATGGGCGGAGCGGTACCGCACTGCGGACATGCCGGAACCCATCACAAGCGATGCTGCCGACAAACCCGCTTGGATCCAACACCGCACGCTGGACATGAGCCCTGAGGAAATCCTCCAGACGCGCCGCCAGTACGCTGCCAACATCTCCCTGATCGATCACTGGGTCGGCGAGATGCTAAACACCCTCGCACAGCGGAGCATGCTGGACAACACGGTAGTAATCTTCGCCTCGGATCACGGCGAAATGCTGGGCGACCACGGTCTGTACACCAAGAGCGTCGCCTACGAAGCGTCGTTGCGCGTTCCCCTGATCCTGTCCGGTCCCGGCATCCCAGTCGGAGAAACCCGCGACACATTAGCGGAACTGTCGGACATCAACCCAACCATCTGCGAACTTGCAGGAGTTCCCTACTTGGGATCGGAGGCCAACTCATTGGATGCCAAGTCCCTGATGCCAACAGTCAGGGACTCCGGCACACCGCACCGAGACAACGCCATGGCACAACTGCGCGGCTTCGCCTCGCTCCGCACGGATACACACAAGCTGATCCTCAACTGGAACAGCCAAACGGAACTCTATAACCTCGTCGAGGATCCCGGAGAGTGTCACAACATCGCGGACCAGGAACCAAATCTGGTCAACCACCTGCGACGCCAACTTCAAAGCCGCTCCCTGGAAGGAGGCTGGCACCGCTGAGGCATCAAGGAACGACCGGGACCCCCGGTCCCGTCGAAACAATCGCGTTTCTGAATTTGCCAAGAGTCTGCATTTATGTCGCACAGCCTGCAGAGCCCCACCCTCTCACATGAGGTGCTGGAGCGTTTTCGCTCACTGGTCTGCATTCCGGCGCCTTCCAGCCGGGAAGATCAAATCGCCGCCACCATCGGCGAACAACTCCAGGCAATGGGGCTGCAACCCGAAAGGGATGCCGGTGGCAATGTAATGGTGGAAGTACCGGGTCGCAATCCGGAACTTCCCCTCTGGTGCTATGCCGCCCACATGGATGAAATCGCCATCGTGGTGACCCGGGTCCGTCCATCCGGGGACTTGGAAGTCGCTCGGTCCGGCAGTCTCTATCCCTGGAAACTGGGGGAAGGTCCCGTGGAAATCCTGGGGGACAAGGAGACTGTGGTTGGCATATTCAGCATGGGTTCCATGCACATCCCCCTGTCCGAACGCAAACCCGTAGGCTGGGAAGGCGTTTGGATAACCACGGGCATGACCGAGGAGGAATTGGCGGAAGCCGGGGTACGGCCCGGTTCACTGGCGGTCCTCCATGCTTCCCGGCGGGGGCCTTTCCTCTTCGGCAGCCCCGACAATCCCATGGTGGCTGCCTGGTCCTTCGATGATCGGATGGCATGTGCCTTGCTTCTGGAGCTGTTGGCTCACATGCAGGCTACGGGGGAGAAACCGCTCCATCCCAGTCTCTTCGCTTTCACGCATAACGAGGAAGTAGGGGGTTGGGGCATGAAAAACCTTGCCCGGATGAAGACGCCGGAAGCTATCATCGCCCTTGATTTGGCTCCAACTCCTCCTGGTACTCCTTTGCAAATGGATGATCGGCCCGCGATTTGGAGCAAGGATTCCCATGGCCACTATGACCACGCACTGATCCTGGAACTACTGGCGGCAGGTCACGAAGTGGATGTCGAGCTTCAGACTGTCGTGTATGAACGCGCCGCCAGTGATGCTTCCATCGCCTACACGGCCGGTTTGGCTGAACGGGCTTTGTGCTTCGGTTGGGTTTGTGGAAACAGCCACGGATTCGAAACCATGCGACTGGAGGCGCTTCGGAACATCATGCTTACGCTTCACCGGTTTGTCACCACACGCTGAAGCTCCTTCCGCGAACATCGCAACAGCTGGTCTTCCAGCTGCAACGCTTGCGTGCATGGCGATGCAGCCCCCACCTGGGACCTGCCTCCGCACCCAAGTCCTGCAGGAATCCTGCAAGCGTCACCGAACCTGACCACCGCAGCGGGGTCGGCATCGGGCATACCAGTAGCAACGGAGCACCGGTTTTGCCGGCGCTCCGTTGTCTTATGTCAAAAACGAGGGCCTGGTTGTTCAGGTCCTGCACCGTCCAACGTCAGGCAGGATGGATGCTCACCTTCTGGGTGGCCGTCCGGCCCTCCTCAATCAGCAGCGCGACACCTCCGGTCCGCAGGCCCTGGTCCGGTACGTCCCCGGACAGCACTTCCGCGCCGTCCACGGAACATGCAACCCGTCCGCCCTTGGTGCTGACGGTCACATCATAGGTCTGGCCGAATACAACCGGGTAGTCCGTCTCGGCCAACACCTGTTCGTCACCGTCGAACGCGTGGACCAGCCGCGCCTTGCCGTCGGCAGTCAGCAGGAAACCCACGTACCGCTTCATCCCGTGGACGTTGACGCCCACACCGCAGCTCTTCACCATGTGCGGGGTCACGTCGGCCTGCACCTGGTAGCCGTCCCACTCCCGGCAGCCCGTCATCAACAGACCCATGCCTTCGTTGTGGATGATGCGGAACGTCTCCGGATAGAACCGCTCGTAGTGGTCCACGCCGTTCACCCAGGCATGCTTCCACATGATCCCGCTCTGCTGGAACCGGTTCTTGCGCGTGAAGACGTCCGGGATCCGGAAGGTCGTGTCCGGAACCCCGTCCCAGGTCAGGTAGTCCAGGAAGGCGTAGCCGTTCAGGGCCTTGTCGGAGCAGAGTTCCAGCCCCACCTTGGCCACCGGACTGCCGCCCGTATCCGGAATTGTCCACTCGAAGACGTGCACACTGCCCGGCTGCAATTCAACGCAATCGGAGCGCACAATCTCCAAATTGTCGTCCTTGCCGAACACCTTCACATACAGGCAGGCCATCAGGTTGCCGCCGTTGTGGGGACAGGCTTCCAGGCGCGCCTTGACGGTTTGTCCCGCGTACAGGGTTGGGGAGGCGTACAAGGCATAGCCGCGGTTTGCAAAGTACTCGTGTGTTTCGCGGTCCGGCACAAAGACATCCGTGTCAACCCGGCTGTTCTTGCCCAGGCCCATGCCGCGGAAGCGGATGGCCAGCGCACGTTCTCCATTCTCGCTGTGGCCCCGGATGTTGCGCACCGTCGACACCCCAACGGAGTCGCGGGCGGGATCCTCCTGGAACCCCTGCACCGAACCGGGGAACGAGAAGTGGTAGCGGGCACCGTTCTTGTAGACCGGTGGTTCCTCTCCCGCCAGCCGGGCACCGACGTTGACCAAGCGCGTAGTCTGCGTCACCGCGTCTGTTACGGCATTGCCGCCGTCGGCCGTGGGCAGAAGCATGCGGTCCGCGACCGGTCCGCGCCAGTCGGGGCCGCTTTCCTCGATGCCGGCCAGGCCGTTCTTGATGCCCAGCAGGCAGCCGACGTTGCCGGAGTTGCAGTCGGTGTCCCAGCCGCAGGTGTTGACAATCATCAGGCTCTTCTGGAAGTCGTCGTCCCCATGCAGCAGCGCGTGGATGATGAGGGCGTGGTTGGGCACCATGTGGCAGTTGCCGCCGTAGGTGTCATACCCGTACTTCTCCGCAATCAGCTCGCGGCCCTTGCGCCAATCCGGCACCTTCTGGTGCCACTCGCGCAGTTCGTCAATCATTCGATAGATCACGCTGTCGCGGGGAATGAACGAGACGGCCGTGTCAATCAGCTTGTTCAGGTCGTTCTCGACAAAGGCCTGGGCCTCCATGGCAGCCACCACCTGGGCTCCATAGATGGCTTCGCCGCCATGGGAGACCATCGAGGCCTCGGCGGCCAGCCGGGCCGCGCGTTCCGGATCTCCGGGAAAGATGAGGGCCCAGCCGTCGATGAAGATCTGAGACCCGATCTGTTCGGCCACCACCTGGCCGTTGGTTTCGATCGAGCCGCTGTCCGGTCCGTCGATGCCACTCTTGAGACGCAGGTAGGCCGTATGTTCGGTCGAGTTGCCGAGGCCACCCCACCAGAGGACGGTGCGCTCTTCAATCAGGTAGTTGAGCCAGGTGCGCCCGAT
>JAAXGZ010000057.1:0-2691 GCA_012271135.1 Caldilineales bacterium
CTGTTCCGGCTGGCGTGGGACACCTGCTGCAGCGCCTTCGGATCACGGCAGATCCTCTACGAGCGATTCTTTCAGGGAGACGTCTACCGCAACGTGGTGCTGCTGAACAGCCTCTATGACAAGGAACCCGCCACGGCCTTCGTACGCGAGTTCCTGGGGCGGGAATAAGTTTCGCCACACTCTTACGGCAGTGGCTCTGTGGAAAAGGGACGCCACATCCGGCGCCCCTCTTTTACAGCCACTTTGTCAACCTTGACGCTATGCGGAGGGGAAATGGCGGTTCCCCGGCGCACCCGGGACGTCAACCGTAAAGGAAACCCTCGGCTGCCAATCAACCGATCCGACCGTCAATCGTTGCCGCCGCCCGCGGCGGGCGCGATGGCAGGAGCCGGCGCTGGCACGGTGCTGGGCGCAGCCCGGGAGAGAGCCGCATTCATCCTGGCCTCTTCAGGCAACTCGCTCTCCCAGTCCGGTATCAGGACCTGCGAGTTGTTGTCCAGCAGAGCGATTACCAGCACGCCACCAAGGCTGTAGGCCATGGAGAGGCTCAATACCGCCAGGTAGGACCCGGTCGTGTACATTATCAGTCCCGCCAGCGCCGTGGCGATGAAATGCCCCATCAATGCTCCGGTGGTCTGCCAGCCGTACACCGTCCCCATGGGACCGTCGCCGAAATACTGGCGGTTGATGATCAGGTAGCCGGTCCACTCGCCGCCGAATCCAATGCCGAAGCTGAAGGCAAAGAGGAAGAAGAGCCAGGGCTCGGCGGGGCCGAACATGATGATCGGCACGGTCAGGCCCTGGATGGCCAGGCTTATGGCCATCATCTTGCGAGTACCGTAGATCTCGGCCAGGACGGGTGTGCCGAACCGGCTGATGATGCTCACCAGCGATATGATCGTCAGCAGCAGCCCCGACAGCGCCAGCGAGTTGGCCCCGGTGAACACCTCCATATCTATGGCGTATTTGACGAGATAGATCAGGACAATGCCGTGGCCCGCGCATCCCAGCCCGTGGATCAGCGGAAGGTTCCAGAACGGGCGGGTGCGCCTGATATGCTGGTTGAACACCTTGATGCGCAGTTGCTCGTACCCCTTCGCCAGCCGAGTGGACACCGAATCGCCGGGGCGGGCGCCGTAGGGCTCCAGTCCCACCTCGGCAGGCCGATTCTTCATGAAGGGGACCAGGGCCAGCATCGATAGTCCACCCACGATCCCGATGTACAGGAAATTCTCGTACCATCCCAGCGTCTCGATGAGATAACCGGCGAGGGGAGCAAAGGCCGCTGTGCCGATTCCTCCCGCGGCCCACAGAATGCCAATGCCCAGCCCGAGGCGGCGGCGGAACCACCCGCTCACGGAAGCCATCAAGGGGACCATGCCCATGGACTGCGTCAGTGACAGCAATACGCCGAAATAGAGGAAGAACTGCCACAGCTCTGAAATCCGGCCCAGGAGTAGCATGCTGACCAGGTAGAGCACGGCGGCGGCCAGCAGCATTGGACGTGCGCCGAACCGGTCTCCGAGCCAGCCCGTTACCGGGGCGTAGAGCGCCCCGAACCCGTAATAGGAGGCCATTCCCAGGGTGACCAGGCTCTGGTTCCAACCGAAGCCGCCTTCGCTCACCGGTTGGGTGAGGGGAGGCAGGATGATGCCGAGGGCCATGCTGATTGAGCTGGCGAAGATCTGGACCGTAGCCAGGATGGCAATGATGATCCAGCTGTAATGGAAGGGGAGTCTTGCGGCCAACCCCCTGGCTTGCAGCGCCTGTTCCACGTTCTCGGTGCTCACAGCGTCGGTCCGCCTCTGCAACTAATAGACCCGAGGGTGTGTCGTCATATTCATCATTCCCGCGAAAGCAGAAATCCGGCCCAGCCTTTCGGAGGTCATAGAGCGGAGGATAAGTCAGGATTGCGGCTCAGCCCGGGATGACAGGCGGAATTGAGGACACTCCCCGGCCAGAGGCGATTATGAAGACTTTCGATTTTACTTAGGAAATAATATCACCGTTCAAGCTACAAAGATACATGTGAGAGTGCCAAGACAGGACCCTTTCATCCTCATGAGAATCCCCTCTCCCAGTGGGAGAGGGTCAGGGTGAGGGGGCGCCCATCCTGCGCGCAAACAACCGAGCGGTGCTCTACATACCGGCGGCACTCTACATGTCGAGAGGACTTGTCACACCCCCCTAAGGCATGATGTTCATTTGCCGGACGATGGACTGGCCCAGGGCGGCGTCACCCTCTATTGAGACCCTTCCGGACCGGATTATCTCGTCGGGATCCCACCGCCCGCACCCCAGGCAATTGAAAGTTTCGGCGTCCAGGCTGATGCGCACGGTCGGGTTGTCCGGCGCCTGCTCCAGCTCCCGGCCCCGCCCACCATCCACACCGATGTAGGCAGTGCGTCCCGCCGGGCCGGATACGTTCATGATGATGGTGGAGCCATCCGGCGCCTGGGCCCTCCTTGCGGCGACGAACGGCATGGCCCGGATGATGCGGTTCAAAGACTGGGCCGCCGCCGGACTCTCGTACGTCCCGGGCCTCTCCAGGGCGCGGCGTATGTCCTGCTCGTGCACCCAGGCGTCCATGATGCGGATGCTGATGAACTCGGACATAGGCGCCGGGCCAACGGGAGTCTGCATTTCTGCGGCGAAGTCTTCGTCGGACCGGCTGCGCAGGAATTCCAACCT
>JAAXGZ010000057.1:2860-5141 GCA_012271135.1 Caldilineales bacterium
CGGGTGTGAGAGACGTCGGAGGGGGTGTGGTCCGGGTCGGGGTTGCCCAGGATACCGTTTTCGGAACCCGACATGTGAGATACCTGGTCCTGGACCGACCAGGCCGGACATTCCGTGGGCGTCTTCCATTCGGCTTCGGTCAGGCCGTCGCACAGATCAGTGATGGAACTCCACACGTGCTCCATCATGTCCACCAGGCGCTGGTTCTGCTCGTTCATTTGAGGTATGCCCTCACCCTCACCCTCTCCTGGTGGAGAGGGGAATCTATTCATCTCCCAAATTGGGCGACTTGGCTATTCGCCTTCCTCCTGGCGTCGACGGTTCTCGCGGAACTGTATGAACCGGATGGCTTCGTCTGCGCCCATGCGCCCAACGGGGCCGGAGGCGTACATGGAACCCAGGACCACGCCGCCACGGCCCAGCAGGAACTCCGCCGGCTGCACGTACCCGCCACGGTCTTCGGACCACCAGGCGCCGATGGCATCGGCCTGCTCCTTCGTTGCGCCGTAGGCCACCGGGAACGACAGGCCCTTGCCCTTCACTTCCCCAGCCTTTTCCTCATCATCGACGCTGACGGCATATACGCTGACGTCCATTGCTTCCAGTTCTGCCTTGCTTGCCTCGTATGCGGCCAACTGCCGCTGGCAGTAGGGTCACCAATGCCCGCGGTAGAACAGCACCGCGCTGTAGCGCGTAGGAGAATCGTCGGGGAGAGTCAGCTTACCGCCACCCACCAGGTCAAACTCGAGCTTGGGGAACCGCGCCCCCTGTTGCAGCATTTCGCCCATAGTGTCCCTCCTCTTGATCGGAAATGAAATTGGCAACCGAGTGCCCCCACCTGCGGACAAGCCGCGGTCTAAACCGCCCGGTACACGATGTTCCTGGCCCGGGCCGTCCTAAGCAGTCTCTTCTGACTTACCAGGGAACGGACCACCTGCTGCACCCGCGGATTCCCGTACCGACGGAACTGGCCCACGATCTTGCTCACGGCCTTCGGCTGTTCGCAATAATCCCAGACCAATTCGCACAGGGCCGCGTCGGCGCCGGGCAGGGGATGCCTTGGGGTCACCACGGTAAACCCCGGATTGGTACCGATCTTTTCTCCCGGGGTGAATTCCAGCTTGTCCTGGTGGCTTTGGAAAAACCTCCGGAACCGTGTTCGGAGCACGCCGCCGCTGCCGGTGGAGCCGTACCCGTGAATCACCTTCAGGTTCCGGCAGGTGTGGCCGCCTGGTTGGACTGCCTTGCCGTAGGCGTCCACGAACTCCTCGAGCGCCTCCGCCCAGGTCTTGCCGTGCAGGTCCAGGTCGATGGTATCCAACGTTTCTCCGCAATTGGCCAATTACGGAAACCAGCATAGGACGCCCCACCATCGAGGTCAACCTGGGGGAACAGGGCAATCGCGTTTTAACTTTCTTTGCGCCCAGGTACCAGACACTGTGCGAAAACACCCGTCATTCCCGCTCTCGGCCTGCGCGGGAACATGCTTCGGGGGAATGCCGGTCTTGGACAGCCGTGAGACTAAAATGCGATTGCCCTGCCTTGCGAATGCCTCAGTGGAATTGCATAACGGTCGCCAGCGTAGCGGATATTGTTTCAATACCATCGGCATTCGGATGTTGAGGACTTCGAGTCCCAGTCTGGATTGGTCATGTCCGAGGACAGCCATGGGAACCACAGCCACCCGCATGCCCGAGGATTGGATGTAGAGCTAACTCGGCGCTGTAGTCCAACGAATGACAGATTAGTGCTCAAGCACTGGAGCCTGTACAGACTAATTGCATGTCTATAGGTAAGGAGGAGACGCCGTTCTCGACGAAGAACGGCGTCTCCTTTCTGTACACGCGTCACGGAGTATCTCGTGCGGCACCTCTTGCTGCCATGATCTTGCTACTCCTCCCGCTGGGCCTCGTATTCCCGCAGGGCCGGGATGACCTCCTGGCTCAGCAGGTCGATGTTGCGGACGGCGACCTCGTGGGTCATGGGGCCCTCCCGGCCCCAGAAGATGATGTAGCCTGGATCAATGACGTCTATCAGGTGCTTCATCTTCTTGATGACCGTGTCCGGATTTCCGGTGACTATCTGGTAGGTCTCCTGCGCGTCCTCGTAGGGCAGCACCGGCCCGCCCGGCACCACGGTCTGCACGGCGCGGCGGGCCTGCTCGCGGGCCCCGGTGGCGGCAGCCCGGGTCAGGTAGCCGGGAGGCGCCAGCCAGTGCTGCGGCGTCACGCCGAACGACGTGCCCAGCTGCCAGTAGAAATTCTTGCCCTCCTCGTAGGCC
>JAAXGZ010000057.1:5219-6041 GCA_012271135.1 Caldilineales bacterium
TCATCTTCGGCCGTGTTCTGGTACAGCCTGTAGATGTCGGACAACAATTGGAGAGGCGGGGCAAGGGCAACATAGGGATACTGGTGCTTCGCCGCCCAGATCACCGATTCAGGCGAGGCCACGCCCGGGATCCAGATGGGAGGATGGGGCTTCTGCAACGGCATCACCCAGGGGTTGACGACGCGGTAATGGTAGTGTTTGCCTTCGTAGCGGAACGGGCCGGGCCTGGTCCAGGCGTCGACGATGACGTTGTGTGCCTCGTCGAACCGCTCGCGGTTGTAGAGCGGGTTGGTGTTGGTGGCCATGCTCTCCTGGCCGATGCCCCGGACGAAGCCGCACACCACGCGCCCGCCGGACAGGATGTCGATCATGGCGATCTCTTCGGCGACGCGCAGCGGGTTGTCGTGGATGGGCAGAACGTTTCCGAGAAACACGATCTTGCCCTGCTTGGTCCGGGAGGCCAGCACCGAGCCAATGACGTTGACTGAGGGCATCATGCACAGCGGGTTGTTGTGATGTTCGTTGATCATCACGCCGTCAAAACCCGCCTCGGTGCAGTACTGCAGCTCGTCGAAGTACATGCTGTAGAGGCCCTGCGCAGTCTCGGGGCTGAAGTGCTCGTTGGGGAACATCAGGTTGTTGTACCCCATATCCTTGGCCTCGTCCTGCGGGTAGGCGGTATAGCCCATTTCGGTGAAAAAGAAGAACTCCCGGTTCATGGTGCGCCCCCATTTTGGAGTCTGCTGACTGTTTCGCTCAGGTGCCAAGTAACCGCCAGTATGTGATCAGCCGGGCGGGGTGTCAATTGACGCCCCGAAAAGG